>NZ_JBVJLO010000007.1:0-347037 GCF_055584685.1 Streptomyces sp. NPDC102258 | reverse complement strand
CGGGTAGGGGACAGCCCCGCGCAGCGGCAACCACCCGCACGCGACAACCCGCCCCGACCACCCAAAGCGGCCCCGCCCGGCCGGCCGACGGACGGAGTCCGGCGCAGCGATGCGAAGCCCGGGAAGCGCGCCAGCGCTGAGCGGCGCGAGCGACGCGTCGGAAATGGGCCCGGCGCGTCAAGAAGGTCTCAGTCCTGTTTCAGGACGAATGAGGTGCGGGCCACCGGGAGGCCCGGGGACTTTACTTCGACCACGTAGGTGTCGGCGGGCGGGGTCGTCGTCGGCGGGGTCTGGCACTGGTCCGGGGCGCTGGCCTTGCGGTCCCACTCCAGGGACTGCTTCGTCTCCCCCTGCGCCGGCAGGCGGAAGAACGCGTTCGCCTCACCCGTCGGGCAGTCGGCCGAGGACCACACCGCCTTCGCCCCCTGCGTCTGGAAGATCGTCACCACCGCCTGCTTCGGACCGAGTCCGACCTTGCAGGTGCTGCCGGAGGTGTTGCGGACGATGAGTTCCAGACGCGGCTTCTCGTTCGTCTCGTACTCGTTCTTCACGCTCCGCACCTCCCACTGCAGCGCACTCGCCGGGCACGTCGGCAGCGGCGAGTCCGCCGGGACCTGCGAAGAGGAGGCGGCGTTGGCGCCCGCCCCGCCCCCCGGGCCGCCGCCCGAGCCCGGACCGCCACCCGTACCGGCAGCGGCACCCGCACCCGTACCCGTACCCGTACCCGCCCCGGGATCACCGTTCTTGCCGGAGCCTGCGCCGCCCGACTCCCCCCGCCCGCCCGGCGCCTGACTGATCGCCGGGCCGGAGCCCGAGGGGCCCGGGGTGATCGTGCGCGCCGGTCCGGATCCGTCGCCGCCGCCCTTGCCGTTCGTACTGGAGCCGCCCCCGCCGGAACTGACGGTCCATACGGCGAGCAGCGCCAACAGCGCCGCGACGGACGCCAGAACGGCCCTCCGTCGCCAGTAAATGGAGGAGGGGAGCGGCCCGACCGGATTGCGCAGAGATCCCACGCACCGAACCTTACGAGAACTCCCGCCGAGATCAGCGCCCCCCATGCCGCGCGCCCGGCGGGTTTTGCCGATGATCATCCTGCGGGCGTACCCGCGAGCGCCGAGAACCGGCCAGCCTGCTGACCGGGGCCCGACCGTACGCCCAGTACGGTCTGTGACCATGGACAGCTCCGCCCTCTACCGCACCGTCACCGACTTCGCCCACGACACGCCGCCCTGGGTGCGCTCGGTCTTCGAGGCGTGGACCGAGTACGGGCTGCTGCTGTTCGGTCTGCTCTTCATAGCCGTCTGGTGGCGGGCGCGCCGGCGGGACGACCCCGGGGAACTGGCCCGGGCCGTCCTCGCGCCGCTGGCCACCGCGCTCGTGTACGTCGCCTCCGAGCTGGTGAAGTCCAGCGTCGGCGAGGAGCGGCCCTGCCGGGCGGTGGCCGGGGCGCTCGCCCCGCTGGTCCCCTGCCCCCCGTACGGGGACTGGTCCTTCCCCAGCAACCACTCGGCCATCGCGGGCGCGGCCGCCGTCGCGCTGGCGCTCGCCGTGCCCCGGCTCGCCCTGCTGACCGTGCCGGTCGCGGTGCTGATGGCCTTCTCCCGGGTCTTCGTCGGCGTGCACTACCCGCACGACGTGGCCATGGGCCTGCTGCTGGGCGCCTCGCTGGGGACGCTGGCCGTCCTCGCGCTCGTCCCGCCGCTGGCCCGGGTGACCACCGCCGTACGGGCGAGCGGGAACCCCGCCGCTGTCTGGTTCACCGGCCCGGGCCGGGCACGGCGGGGGTGAAACGTGCCAGGATGCCGAGTGCCATGACTGCACCTCCCGTATCCGCGTCCGCGCCCGCGACCCCCGCGCCCGCGGCCTCCGCGCTGCACTCCCCCGTCATCGCGTGGTTCGACGAGCACGCCCGTGACCTGCCCTGGCGCCGCCCCGGGGCGGGCCCCTGGGGGGTGATGGTCAGCGAGTTCATGCTCCAGCAGACCCCCGTCAGCCGGGTCCTGCCCATCTACGAGCAGTGGCTGGAGCGCTGGCCCCGGCCCGCCGACCTGGCCGCCGAGGCGCCGGGCGAGGCCGTACGGGCCTGGGGGCGCCTGGGCTACCCGCGCCGGGCGCTGCGCCTGCACGGCGCGGCCGTCGCCATAACGGAACGGCACGGCGGCGACGTACCGCGCGACCACGCGCAGCTGCTGTCGCTGCCGGGGATCGGCGAGTACACGGCCGCCGCGGTGGCCTCGTTCGCGTACGGGCAGCGGCACGCGGTCCTGGACACCAACGTGCGCCGGGTCCTCGCCCGCACCTCCACCGGCGTCGAGTACCCACCGAACGCGACCACCGCCGCCGAGCGGCGCCTGGCCCGGGAGCTGCTGCCCGCGGACGAGACGACGGCGGCCCGCTGGGCGGCGGCGTCGATGGAGCTGGGCGCGCTGGTGTGCACGGCCAAGAGCCCGGACTGCGCGCGCTGCCCGGTGGCGTCCCTGTGCGCGTGGCGGCTGGCGGGCAAGCCCGCGCACGACGGGCCGCCGCGGCGCGGTCAGACGTACGCGGGGACGGACCGGCAGGTGCGCGGGAAGCTGCTGGCCGTGCTGCGCGAGGCGGTCGGGCCGGTGCCGCGGTCGGTGCTGGACACCGTCTGGGGGGAGCCGGTGCAGCGGGCGCGGGCGCTGGACGGGCTGGTGTCCGACGGGCTCGTGGAACCGCTGGCGCACGGCCTGTACCGGCTGCCGCAGGGCCGGCCCCGGAGCTGACCCCGGGGGCCGGCCCCCGGGCCCGCCCGCCCGGCTCGAAGTTGACTTGGACATTCCACTTCGGGCCGGGAAAGCCCAGCTCACCGGGGCTGTTACACAACCTACGGGTGTCCGTGCGTCCACCGCAGGCTGGTCCGCACAGTGCCGTGACAACCCCTCCGTACCTTCGGATCCGGAAGCCAGCGGATGAGCGGTTGGTCGGAACGGAGGCGGTCTGAGATGGCGCACGGCGAGGTACTCGAATTCGAGGAGTACGTACGCACCCGGCAGGACGCCCTGCTGCGCAGCGCCCGGCGCCTCGTCCCGGACCCCACCGACGCCCAGGACCTCCTCCAGACCGCCCTCGTGCGCACCTACGGCCGCTGGGAGGGCATCGCCGACAAGTCGCTGGCCGACGCCTACCTGCGCCGGGTCATGATCAACACCCGTACCGAGTGGTGGCGGGCCCGCAAGCTCGACGAGGTCCCCACCGAGCAGCTCCCCGACGCCCGCGTCGAGGACGGCTCGGACCAGCGCGCCGACCGCGCCCTGCTCATGGACATCCTCAAGGTCCTCGCGCCCAAGCAGCGCAGTGTGGTCGTGCTGCGACACTGGGAGCAGATGAGCACCGAGGAAACGGCCGCGGCGCTCGGTATGTCGGCGGGAACCGTGAAGAGCACACTGCACCGCGCACTGGCCCGGCTCCGTCAGGAGCTGGAGAGCCGGGACCTGGACATGCGTGCGCTCGAACGCGGCGACCACACCATCCGGTACGAGGGGCGGGAGCGGTGCGCGGCCTGACGGGCCAAGAACTGGGCGGGAAAAGCTCCGTGGCACTGATGTCGGCGGGGACGGTCGTCCTCGTCGGCACCGTGCTGTTCGCGGCCGGCTGCTCCACCGGCGGCACCGGGCTCAAGGACGGCGGCCCGGCCCACACCGAGACGGTGTCCCGGACCAGCCCGCCGCCCCCCGGCGCGGACCCCGAGTCGGCGGCCCCCGGCCACTCACCGGCCGCCTCCACCGGCGGTCAGGTGAGCCGGGTCGACCCGGTGGCGCTCCTCAAGGCGGACCCGAAGGTGAGCGCCGCCGTCAAACGGGACCTCAAGCCCTGCTCCGGCAAGGAGTACCCGATCGACGTGAGCTACGGGAAGGTCACCGGGAACACCGTCGCCGACATCGTGGTGAACGTGCTGTCCTGCGCCGACGCGATGGGCCGCGGCTCATACGTCTACCGGTCCGCCGACGGCCGGTACGAGAACGTCTTCACCGACGAGCAGCCGCCCGTCTACGCGGAGATCGACCGCGGCGAGCTGGTCCTGAACAAGCCCGTGTACGGCAAGAGCGACGCGCTCGACTACCCCTCGGGCGAGGACGTGATCACCTACCGCTGGAACGGCGAGCGGTTCACCGAGCACGACCGCGTCCACACCGATTACAGCAATGTGGTCGACGGCGGCAGTCAGCCCGCCCCGGCCTTCTCGCAGAAGAGCTGACGAAGTGAGGCTGGGGATGGCCGAGACCCATGTGCTGTTCGTGGAGGACGACGACGTCATCCGCGAGGCCACGACGCTGGCGCTGGAACGCGACGGGTTCGTGGTCACCTCCATGCCCGACGGCCTGTCCGGCCTGGAGTCCTTCCGGGCCAACCGGCCCGACATCGCGCTGCTCGACGTGATGGTGCCCGGCATGGACGGCGTCAGCCTGTGCCGCCGCATCCGCGACGAGTCGACCGTCCCCGTGATCATGCTGTCGGCGCGCGCCGACTCCATCGACGTGGTCCTCGGCCTGGAGGCGGGCGCCGACGACTACGTCACCAAACCCTTCGACGGCTCCGTCCTCGTCGCCCGCATCCGCGCCGTGTTGCGCCGCTTCGGGCATGCGGGCGGGGCGCGGGGCGGTGCCTCCGGCGGCTCCGAGGCGGACGGCTCCGACGAGCGCGGGGTACTGTCCTTCGGCGACCTGGAGGTCGACACCGAGGGCATGGAGGTCCGCAAGTCCGGCGTCCCCGTGGCCCTGACGCCGACCGAGATGCGGCTGCTGCTGGAGTTCTCCTCCGCGCCCGGCACCGTACTCTCGCGCGACCGGCTGCTGGAGCGGGTCTGGGACTACGACTGGGGCGGTGACACCCGCGTCGTGGACGTCCACGTCCAGCGGCTGCGCACCAAGATCGGGCAGGACCGGATCGAGACGGTCCGGGGCTTCGGATACAAACTCAAGGCATAGCGATGAGGAAGGCGGAGGTCATGAGGGACGCGACCGCATGAGCACCATGAGGACCGCGGCCCCATGAGGCGCTTCACCCTGCGCACGGGGATCCGCTGGAAGATCACCCTCGCCATCGCCGCCGTCGGCGCGCTCACCGCGCTGGCGCTGAGCCTGGTGGTGCACAGCGCTGCCCGCGTGTCGATGCTTGAGAGCGCTCGCGAGCAGGAGCTGGAACGGGTGCAGTTCATCGCCCGCACCGCCGAGGCCGGCCGCAAGCCCATCTGGGGCGCCAAGCTCAACGACCCCGAGCTGCCCGCCGAACTGCGCGACAAAGCCCGCTCGGGGCGGCGCGGCACCTACGTCCAGGAGTCCCGCAAGGGGCCGGTGGTGTGGGCCGCGGTCCCGCTCGGCAACGGGCAGGTGCTCTCGCTCAACCACCAGTTCCGGGAGAGCGCCAACATGGTGCGCGACCTGGACCGGGCCCTGGTGGTCGGCTCCCTCGCCGTGGTGATCGGCGGATCGGCCCTCGGGGTGCTGATCGGCGGCCAGATCTCCAGCCGGCTGCGCAAGGCCGCGACCGCCGCGCAGCGGGTGGCGCACGGCGATCCCGACGTACGGGTGCGGGACGCGGTGGGCGGTGTCGTACGGGATGAGACCGACGACCTCGCCCGGGCCGTGGACGCCATGGCCGACGCCCTCCAGCAGCGGCTGGAGGCGGAGCGGCGGGTGACCGCCGACATCGCGCACGAGCTGCGCACCCCGGTGACGGGCCTGCTCACGGCGGCGGAACTGCTGCCTCCGGGCCGGCCGACGGAGCTGGTGCGCGACCGGGCGCAGGCCATGCGGGCCTTGGTGGAGGATGTGCTGGAGGTGGCCCGGCTGGACAGCGCCTCGGAGCGGGCCGAGCTCCAGGACGTGGCGCTGGGCGAGTTCGTGAGCCGGCGGGTGACCGCGCTGATGCCGGAGGCCTCGGTACGGGTGGTGGCCGACGAGATCGTCAGCACCGATCCGCGCCGCCTGGAGCGGATCCTCGGGAACCTGCTCGCGAACGCCGCCCGTTACGGGAGGCCGCCGGTCCAGGTCGACATCGAGGGCCGGGTCGTGCGCGTGCGGGACCACGGGCCGGGCTTCCCCGAGGCACTGCTGCTGGAGGGGCCGAGCCGCTTCCGGACCGGGTCGACGGACCGGGCCGGGGTCGGGCACGGGCTGGGGCTGACCATCGCGGAGGGGCAGGCGCGGGTGCTGGGCGCCCGGCTGACGTTCCGCAACGTGGCGGCCCCGGGCGGGGACGCGGGCGGGGGCGCGGCGGCGGGTGCGGTGGCGGTCCTGTGGCTCCCGGAGCACGCCCCGACGGCGACGGGCAGCTTCCCGGTCATCAAGCTCCCGGGCTGAGGAGCCGCGGGCCGGTGCCGGATCGGTGCCGGATCGGGACCGGTGGGCGTTCGCGCGCACACCGCGATGTTTTAGCATCCGTGCCATGACTGACGGTACGGATCGCCCCCACAGCCCCCAGCCCGACCCCGCCTCCGGGAGCGGCGGCGGCTACGGATTCCCGCCCGGGCGGATACCCGGCGGGTACGGCTATCCGCAGCCGGGACAGGCCGCCCCCCAGCCGGGACCCAACCCCTACCCGCCGCAGCCCGCGCCGGGGCAGCCCGCCGCCGGGCAGGGCTTCGGGCCCCCGCAGGCGCCGCAGCAGCCGCAGCCGCCGCTGGGCGCGGAACCGTTCCCGCCCGCGCCGTCGGCCGCGCAGCCGGACTGGCAGGCGATGGCCGACCGCACCGAGGCGCAGCAGCGCAAGCGCCGGATGCTGACGGTCGGGATCGGGGCGCTCGCGGTGGTCCTCGTGGCGGGGGGCGCGGCCTTCTTCGTGCTGAAGGGGTCGGACGAGCCGGGCAAGCAGCCCGTGACGGCCTCCTCGGACTCCCCCGGCCCCTCGGGCCCGTCGCAGTCCGCGGATCCCAAGCCCTCGGAGGACGACTCCCCGACGGTGCCGGGCGAGCCGAACCTGCTGCGCGACCGCAGCGGCAGGATGGGCATCGCCCTGGGGCCGGGCGCCTCGCTGGGCGAGCTGGCCAAGCGGACCGAGGTGCGGTTCAAGGGGACGGCGGACTCGTACGCGCAGGGCGCCGAGGCGGCCGTGGACGTCACGCGGAGCTTCACCGTCTCCACCCGCGCCTACAACGTGTCCGAGACCGGCTCCCACATGGCGGTGAGCCAGGGCGACGGGGACTCGTACGCGTTCGAGCTGGGCTTCGAGGTGGTGAACGGCAAGAAGGCCTGGGTGTTCCGGGTGCAGACCGGTGACAAGGGCCAGGCGGCGACGGCCCAGCAGGTGGTCGTGGACAACGTCGACACGACGCGGACGTGGGCCCTGCTGACGGGGACCTACGACGCGGAGAAGAAGACCATCGCGCTGTGGGTGGACGACAAGCAGGCCGGTCAGGCGCAGGTCTCCGGCATCTGGGCCGGTCCCGGCCCGCTCCAGCTGGGCCGGGCCCGCCACCACGGGATCTGGAGCGCCGCGTGGGACGGCCCGCTCGACCACATCCGGGTCTTCGACCAGGCCCTGGGCAAGGAGCAGATCACCGGGCTGAAGAACAACAAGCTCGACAAGAAGGTCAGGCCCACGCACCAGTGGCTGATCTGATCGCTGTTCCGATCCCGCCCCGGAGGCCCGGGGCGGGGGGCGCGGCCGTCCGTCAGACGGTGACGCCGACGGTGCGCAGGAAGGCGACCGGGTTGATGGCGGAGCCGTAGTTCGGGGTGGTGCGGATCTCGAAGTGCAGGTGCGGACCGCTGGAGTTGCCGGTGTTGCCGGACAGCGCGATCTGCTGGTTCGCGGAGACCTTCTGGCCGATGCCGACCTGGATCTTCGAGAGGTGCGCGTACTGCGAGTACGTCTGGTTCGCGTGCTTGATCACGATGGCGTTGCCGTACGCGGGGCCGTCGCCGCCACCGTTGGGGCCGGCCTTGACGACGGTGCCGGCTGCCGCGGCCTTGACCGAGGTGCCGACGGGGACGGCGAAGTCCTGGCCGGAGTGCTTGTGCGACCACATGGTGCCGCCCTTGCCGAAGGTCGCGGAGAGCGTGTAGCTCTTCACCGGCTTGTTCCACACGCCGGTCTTCGCGGCGGCGGCCTGGGACTGCGCCTGGGCCTGGAGGGCGACCTGCTCGGCAGCGGCGGCGGGGAGGGCGGCGGGGGCCGCGTCGGCGAAGGCGGCGGTCGTGCCGGCCCCGAGAGCCAGGGCCGCGCCGAGACCGGTGGCGGCGAGGGCGATACGGGTACGACGGGTGCTGACGCGCTTCGCGGACATGCGGGGACCTCCGGGGCCGGGGACAAGGACGTGGATCGGGCAAGAAAGGACCCGGCGCTGCGGCCGCTGAGCCGTCGGTGCCGGGCTTGCCCATCCTTGGTAACCCGTGCTCCGGGGCATCCTCAAATGTCCCGGTTACTACCCGGCCTCGTAGGGGTGCGGAGGCGGTCCGGCCTGTTGACTGCTCCCGGGCTGGACGAATGCATGGTCGCACCGGCCGGAAAATCTACGAGAGGTCCTAGTAGGTCCGATTTGCCCTGTGCGGCTTGTCACCGGCCGCCGAACCCCAAGTGGCCCCGCTCACAGGACGAATGGGACGGCGGTCACACGGCTGTCACGCGCCTGAAAGGGGCTCCGGCCCCACGCCAAAAGGGGCGGCCCCGGAACCTGTCGGTTCCGGGGCCGCCCCTTCGTCCTGCCGTCCGCGGGGCCTTACGCGCCCTTGGACAGGTCCGGGCCGGAGCCCGTGGCCTCGATCGGGGGGAGGTCCGGCAGAGCGGACTTCTCCTCGCCGCGGAAGGTGAACTTGGCGTTCTCGCCCTCACCCTCCACGCCGACGACCACGATGTGACCGGGACGCAGCTCGCCGAAGAGGATCTTCTCCGACAGCAGGTCCTCGATCTCGCGCTGGATGGTCCGGCGCAGCGGGCGCGCACCCATGATCGGGTCGTAACCGCGCTTGGCCAGGAGCTGCTTCGCGTCACCGCTGAGCTCGATGCCCATGTCGCGGTCCTTGAGGCGCTCGTCCACCTTGGCGATCATCAGGTCGACGATCTGGATGATGTCTTCCTGGCTGAGCTGGTGGAAGACGACCGTGTCGTCGACACGGTTCAGGAACTCGGGCCGGAAGTGCTGCTTGAGCTCTTCGTTGACCTTCGCCTTCATCCGGTCGTAACCGCTCTTGACGTCACCCTGGGCGGCGAAGCCCAGGTTGAAGCCCTTGGAGATGTCCCGCGTACCCAGGTTGGTCGTCATGATGATGACCGTGTTCTTGAAGTCCACGACCCGGCCCTGGGAGTCGGTCAGGCGACCGTCCTCCAGGATCTGGAGAAGGGAATTGAAGATATCCGGGTGCGCCTTCTCGACCTCGTCGAAGAGGACGACGGAGAACGGCTTCCGGCGGACCTTCTCGGTCAGCTGGCCGCCCTCTTCGTAGCCCACGTAGCCGGGGGGCGAACCGAAGAGGCGGGAAACCGTGTGCTTCTCGCTGAACTCCGACATGTCGAGGGAGATCAGCGCGTCCTCATCGCCGAAGAGGAATTCGGCGAGCGTCTTGGACAGCTCGGTCTTACCGACACCGGACGGGCCGGCGAAGATGAACGAGCCACCGGGACGCTTCGGGTCCTTCAGACCCGCACGGGTACGGCGGATGGCCTGGGAGAGCGCCTTGATGGCGTCCTTCTGGCCGATGACGCGCTTGTGGAGCTCGTCCTCCATGCGCAGGAGGCGGGAAGACTCCTCCTCCGTGAGCTTGAAGACGGGAATGCCGGTCGCGGTCGCGAGGACTTCGGCGATGAGCTCGCCGTCGACCTCGGCGACGACGTCCATGTCGCCGGCCTTCCATTCCTTCTCGCGCTTGGACTTCGCGGCGAGCAGCTGCTTCTCCGAATCACGGAGCGAAGCCGCCTTCTCGAAGTCCTGGGAGTCGATGGCCGACTCCTTGTCGCGGCGCACGGCCGCGATCTTCTCGTCGAACTCGCGGAGGTCCGGCGGCGCCGTCATCCGGCGGATGCGCATCCGGGATCCGGCCTCGTCGATCAGGTCGATCGCCTTGTCCGGCAGGAAGCGGTCCGAGATGTAGCGGTCCGCCAGCGTCGCCGCCTGGACGAGGGCCTCGTCCGTGATGGAGACGCGGTGGTGGGCCTCGTAGCGGTCGCGCAGGCCCTTGAGGATCTCGATCGTGTGGGGGAGGGAAGGCTCCGCCACCTGGATCGGCTGGAAACGGCGCTCCAGCGCCGCGTCCTTCTCAAGGTGCTTGCGGTACTCGTCGAGCGTCGTGGCACCGATGGTCTGGAGCTCACCACGGGCCAGCATGGGCTTCAGGATGCTAGCGGCGTCGATCGCGCCCTCGGCGGCGCCCGCACCCACGAGGGTGTGGAGCTCGTCGATGAACAGGATGATGTCGCCGCGGGTGCGGATCTCCTTGAGGACCTTCTTCAGGCGCTCCTCGAAGTCACCGCGGTAGCGGGATCCGGCGACCAGGGCACCCAGGTCCAGGGTGTAGAGGTGCTTGTCCTTGAGGGTCTCGGGCACCTCGCCCTTGACGATCGCCTGGGCCAGGCCCTCGACGACGGCGGTCTTGCCGACGCCGGGCTCGCCGATGAGGACCGGGTTGTTCTTGGTCCGGCGGGACAGCACCTGCATGACCCGCTCGATCTCCTTCTCGCGCCCGATGACCGGGTCGAGCTTGGATTCGCGGGCCGCCTGGGTGAGATTGCGGCCGAACTGGTCGAGGACCAGCGAGGTCGAGGGGGTGCCCTCGGCCGGGCCGCCCGCGGTGGCCGACTCCTTGCCGCCCCCGGTGTAGCCGGAGAGCAGCTGGATGACCTGCTGCCGGACCCTGTTGAGATCGGCGCCCAGCTTCACGAGGACCTGGGCGGCGACGCCCTCGCCCTCGCGGATCAGGCCGAGCAGGATGTGCTCGGTGCCGATGTAGTTGTGGCCGAGCTGGAGGGCCTCTCGGAGCGAAAGCTCCAGGACCTTCTTCGCCCGCGGGGTGAAGGGGATGTGGCCGGACGGGGCCTGCTGGCCCTGACCGATGATCTCCTCAACCTGCTGGCGAACAGCCTCGAGCGAAATCCCGAGGCTCTCCAGGGCCTTAGCGGCGACACCCTCACCCTCGTGGATCAAGCCCAGGAGGATGTGCTCGGTGCCGATGTAGTTGTGGTTGAGCATCCGGGCTTCTTCCTGAGCCAGGACGACAACCCGCCGCGCGCGGTCGGTGAACCTCTCGAACATCGTTTATCGCTCCTCAGAGCGGTCGGGCAGTTCGGGGTCGGTCCCCGCCCTGTCCTTCCGCATGCTAGTCCCGCGGGGCGGGACAGCTCATTCCAACTGCCGACATCCGTCCGCGGCTCACCCCCACGTCGGTGAGGAAAAACCGGCTTGAAGAGCCGACAACTGCTCCAACCCGATAGTGGGAGACGATGTTCCCGCAGGCCAGGCAGATACCCGTCACGCGTGTACGCCGATGGCGAACGGGACCCGGTCAAATCAGCGTGTCGCCCCGATCCACTAGGAATGTCTTACCCGTAAGGGCGGACACTCCATGCCGGTGGGCACGGTTCCCTCCGCTACGGGCGAACACGCTTGTGTCCCGAATGTAGGACTGCGCTCCGCTTTCGCTCACGCTGCGCACTGACGTGTGTGCTCCGCGTAACCGGACGGCGCCGTCCGGAGTTGCTCCGGTCATGGCCGTCATCCCCGCGAGCGCCGTCCCCTCGCCCCGCGTCCCGCCGGAGCGGGTCACCCGGCCCGTCCGTTCCTGGTACGAGCGGGTGCTCGGGTGGCCCGTCACGGGTGGGCCGCCCGGCCGGCTCGTCACCGGGGTCCGGTTCGACGTGCTGGAGGTGCCCTCCGACGCCGGGGCCGCGCTGCTGCGCCGTTTCCCGGACACCGGGCCGGTGGCCGCGTCCGGGTCGAAGACGCGGTTCCTGGTGGCCCCGGGGGCCGCGGACGAGCTGGAGGGGCTCCTCGGCTGGCTGGAGTGGGGCGGGGTGGCGCTGGACCTGACCGCCCTCGGCGGCGGGGGCAGCATCACCGCCCCCGCCGCGCCGGGGGAACGCCCTCGGGGGGCCGCGGTGTGGCTGCGGCCCCCCGAGCTGGGGTGCGAGGCGTCACTGCCGGCCCTGCCCGGTCCGGGGCAGGGTGCCTGTCCCGGACAACGGGCCGACGGGCCCGACCTCGTACGCCTGGTGGCCGCGGCGGCGACGGAATGCCACCGGGCGCGGCTGCTGCGGCGTACGCCTCAGCCCTTGGCCTTTTCGTAGGCCTCGCGGATGTCCGCCGGAACGCGACCGCGGTCGTTCACGTTGTAGCCGTTCACCTTCGCCCACGCGCGGATCTCGGCGGTGTCCGGGTTGCCGGCCGACGCGGCGGCACGACCGCCCTTGGCCCGGCCCGTGGAAACGCGTCCGCCGGTGCGGCGGCCGCCCTTGGTGTACGGGTCGAGCAGCCCGCGGAGCTTTTCAGCGTTGGCGGTGGTGAGGTCGATCTCGTAGGTCTTGCCGTCCAGAGCGAACGTCACGGTCTCGTCCGCCTCGCCGCCGTCGAGGTCGTCGACAAGAAGGACCTGAACCTTCTGTGCCACCGGATTTCCTTTCATCGAAAATGCAGTACGCGGAAAGGAAACCGCTTTTGCCTGGAAAACACAAACCCCCGGTGAGAGGTTCAGGGACGCAACAAGGCGGGAAACGTGCGCGATTCGGACATAGGCCACAGGGCCGCCGGGGCCTGTAATAGCCGCCGTGATCGTTCACAGGTGCAGAAGCATCCGGCTGTTGCCCAAGGTGTTCGGCTTCACTCGTTCGAGACCGAGGAACTCCGCGACTCCCTCGTCATAGGAACGCAGCAGCTCCATGTAGACATCGGTCTCCACCGGGGTCTCGCCGATCTCGACGAACCCGTGCTTCGCGAAGAAGTCCACTTCGAAGGTCAGGCAGAATACCCGGCTGACCCCGAGCAGGCGGGCCGTCTCCAACAACTTGGCGAGCACCCGATGTCCCACGCCGGCGCCCTTCAGCTCCCGGTCGACGGCGAGCGTGCGCACTTCGGCGAGGTCTTCCCACATGACGTGGAGAGCCCCGCAGCCGACGACACGGCCGTCGTGGACGCGTTCCGCGACCCAGAACTCCTGGATGTCCTCGTAAAGGACCACGGGGGCTTTGTCGAGGAGGATCCGCTGCTGCACGTACTGGTCGAGCAGGTGGCGCAGCGCCGGAACATCACGGGTGCGCGCGCGGCGGATGGTGACTGTTTTCGCGTCTGTGGTGGAAAGCTCTCCCATACCCGGACGCTATCGCCCCGGCTCGGGCCGGGGTGCGCCGGAGTCCCCTTCGTCTTGTGCCGGAGCGGGGGCGGGAGCGGCGACCGCGGGGGCGGCGGCATCGGGGCTCTCGGCGCCTTCGGGCTCGTCGTGCTGGACGATCCGCACGGCCGCGCGGAGGGCTTCCCGCTGTTCCTGGGACATCATGCCGAAGAAGGCCACGAGGGCGGCCGCGGGGTTGTCGCTGGTGGACCAGGCTTCGTTCATCAGTGCGGCCGAGTAGGCGGCGCGGGTGGAAACCGCCGTATACCGATAGGCGCGGCCTTCGGCTTCCCGGCGGACCCAGCCCTTCTGATGGAGATTGTCCATAACGGTCATGACCGTGGTGTACGCGATGGACCGTTCCCGCTGGAGGTCTTCCAGGACTTCCCGAACGGTGACCGGGCGGTTCCACTGCCACACCCGCGTCATCACTGCGTCTTCGAGTTCTCCCAAGGGGCGAGGCACAACAGCACGATAGTGCGGGATGGGATGAATTGCCCGACTATTCGACGGCAACGCGCGGTGAAAACCGCGCGTCGGCGGTTACTTGCGTGCCTGCTGGGCGGCTTCCGCGCGGGCGAGCACGGCGTCGACGGCCGCGTCTTCCTTGGCCTTGTTGGCACCGCCCTGGCTCTTCACGATCGTCTTGACGAGGACGATGAAGAACGCGGCCATCACGATGGGGGGCACGAGCGCGGAGACGTAGTCCATGCCCCCCAGCGTAGCTACCCCACCGCGCGCCCGGCCGCCGGGGGCGCGGTGGGCTTGCGGCGTGGCGGGAAGGCCTCGCCGGGGGTCGGGACGGGCCGCCCCGGCCGGGCGGGCCGCGGCGGCTCCTCGGGCGCGGGGGCGGGCTTGGGGGCGGGTGCCGGGGCGGGCTTGGGGGCGGGTGCGGGTGGGCGCGGGCGCTCGGGGCCGGGGGTCCCGGGGTCCGCACCGGCCGCGGTGGCGGCGTGCGGGGCTTCCCCGGGGGCCGGCTCCGCCGCGTACGCCTCCTCGGCGTCCGGTTCCCCGGCGGCCGGCCCCGCCGCGTCCGGCTCCGACATGGCCGGCTCCGGGTGCGAGCGGTCCGGGGCCGGGGCCAGCAGCCGGGTGCGGGGCGCGGGGGTGGCCCGGCGGCGTACGGAGCGCTCCGCGACGGCCTGGGCGCGTTCCAGTACGGCCGCCGCGCGCGGGTTGGCCCGCAGCGCGCGCAGGGCGGCGAAGTCGTCGGGCCGTGGCTCGTACCCGGCGGCCAGGGCGTCCTGGAGCAGTTCCAGATAGCCGCAGAGGCTGCCCGGCAGGGCATCGCGGTAGCGGGCGAGGTCGTCGAGCAGGAACGCTCGGAGCCGGCCCGCCTCCAGGGCCGCCTCGTCCACCGCGGCCGCGAGCCGCAGGCAGTCCCGCGTCTCCGCGGGTGTCAGGGGGGCCGTGGAGGGCTGGAGGGCGTGGGCGAGGAGCCGCCTGAGCACGTGCAGCTCGGCGGCGCTGAACGCCATGCCGCCGCGGGGTCCGTAGGGCGTGGGCATGGGGCGAAGATACGCGCTAATCGGACAAAAGCCCCTTATGGGGCGGGCGCGCGGCGCGGCGGGCGGGCGGCCCTCACCCACTCAGCCGGATGCCTTCACCCGGCGGCCGTCACCCGGCGTCCTTCACCGAGCGGACGAAGTCGGCCCAGGCGGCGTGGGTCGTGGCCATCACCAGGTGCGCCGGGTCGGCCCGGTCGGCCACCCGCACGAGCGTCCCGGGCGCCGCGGCCACGTAGACGCAGGCGTCCTCCCCAGGGGCGCAGTGGGACGATTTGCGCCAGTCGGGCCGGGTGTTCGCGGTCATGGTGTGTCTCCTCCGCCGTGGACGGGGTCGCCGCCCTTCCGGGGCTGCGGCGTCTTTCCACGGCGACGCTATCTCCGCCGGAGGCGTACTCCGGCCATTTCCGTGAAAAATCGTGCGGCGATCCGGCCGGTTCTCACTCCACGGGGAAGGCGTACGCGATCTCGTAACGGGAGTCGGGGATCACCAGGTCGGCGGTTTCCACCGGGCGGCCGTGCGTGTCGAGGTAGGTGCGCTCGATCTCGGTGATCATGGAACCGAGGCTGATGCCGAGGAGGTTGGCCTGGTCCTGGTTGGCGCGGGAGGGCCGCGGGATCTCCACCACGGAGGCCACCGTGATCCCGATGGACCGCATCCGGGCCACCACTCCGGCGCCGCGCAGCTCGCCCTCCTCGGGCAGGACGACCGGGGTTCCGGAGGTGAGCGCCAACGGCTCCCAGGACTCGGAGAGCTCGGCGGGACTTCCGTCGGCCATGAACTCGTAGCGGGTCAGCACGCACGGGGCGCCGGGCTCGATCGCGAGGCGGGCGGCGATGCGCGCGGGGGCCGGGGTCTCGGGGACGGTCCGGGAGTCCCAGGACGCGGCGATGCCGTGCGCGGCGGCCTCGGAGCGGAAGGTGTTGCCGGCCCCGGGGACGCGGCGGCGGCTGCGGAGCATCCGCATGCGGCGGCGCGGGGTGCGGACGTAGGTGCCGGAGCCGGCGCGGCCTTCGAGGAAGCCCTCGATGATCAGCTGTTCCATCGCGCGCTGCGTGACGCTCTGCCCGACGGCGTACTCGTCGGCGAACCGGGCGCGGGAGGGGAGCTTGTCGCCGACCGCCCACTCGCCCGCCTCGATCCGGGCCCGGAGCGAGTCGACCACCTGCAAGTACGGGGAAACACGGGGCATATGGGCCCTCCTGTGCCGTCTTGGCGGTGTCGCCTCGGTGCGCGTGCGTCCGACGCCGTCAAGCTAACCGATCAGCTTGAAGCTGAAGGTTCGGCTTGACGCCGCGTGCCTCCGCCCGGAGGGACGCAGGCACGCGGCGTCGGCCCGCGTCACACGAAGTTCGGCGCGTTGCGCTCGTAGACCAGCCGCAGGCCGATCAGGGTGAGCCACGGCTCGTGCTCGTCGATCACCGCGGACTCGCCGAGGACGACCGGGGCGAGACCGCCGGTGGCGATGACGCGGACGTCGTCCGGGTCGCCCGCCGGGCCCACCAGCTCCTTGGCCATGCGGGCGACGATGCCGTCGACCTGGCCCGCGAAGCCGTAGACCACGCCCGACTGCATCGCCTCGACCGTGGACTTGCCGATCACGTTGCGCGGGCGGGCCAGCTCGATCTTGCGGAGCTGGGCGCTGCGGGCGCCGAGCGCCTCCACCGAGATCTCGATGCCCGGGGAGATCACCCCGCCCGCGTACTCGCCCTTCGCGGAGACCGCGTCGAAGGTGGTGGCCGTGCCGAAGTCGACGACGATCGCCGGGCCCCCGTACAGCTCGACGGCCGCGACCGCGTTGACGATGCGGTCCGCGCCGACCTCCTTCGGGTTGTCCATCAGGATCGGCACGCCCGTCTTGACGCCGGGCTCCACCAGGATCGACGGGACGTCGCCGTAGTAGCGGCGGGTCACCTCGCGCAGCTCGTGCAGGACCGAGGGCACCGTCGCGCAGATCGCGATGCCGTGGATCCCGTCGCCGAGCTCGTTGCCGAGCATCGGGTGCATCCCCATCAGGCCCTGCATCAGGACGGCCAGCTCGTCGGCCGTCCGGCGCGGGTCGGTGGAGACCCGCCAGTGCTCGACGATCTCGTCGCCGTCGAACAGACCCAGGACCGTGTGGGTGTTGCCCACGTCGATGGTGAGCAGCACCGCTTACACCGCCTCGCGCAGGTCGAGGCCGATGTCCAGGATCGGCGAGGAGTGCGTCAGCGCGCCGACCGCCAGGAAGTCCACGCCGGTCTCGGCGTAGGCGCGGGCGGTCTCCAGGGTCAGCCGGCCCGAGGACTCCAGGACGGCGCGGCCCGCGACGAGCGTGACGGCCTCCTCGGTCTCCGGGACGGTGAAGTTGTCCAGCAGGATCAGGTCGGCGCCCGCGTCGACGACCTCGCGGACCTGGTGCATCGTGTCGACCTCGACCTCGACGGGGACGTCCGGGAAGGCCTCGCGGACGGCCTTGAAGGCCTGGGCGACGCCGCCGGCGGCGATGACGTGGTTGTCCTTGACCAGCGCCGCGTCCGACAGGGACATGCGGTGGTTGACGCCGCCGCCGCAGCGGACCGCGTACTTCTCCAGCGCGCGCAGGCCCGGGGTGGTCTTGCGGGTGTCACGGACCTGGGCGGCCGTGCCCTCCAGGGCGTCGGCCCAACGGCGGGTGGCGGTCGCGATGCCGGAGAGGCGGCAGACGATGTTCAGGGCGCTGCGCTCGGCGGTCAGCAGGTCGCGGGTACGGGCGCGGACCGACAGCAGCACCTGGCCGGCCTGGACCGGGTCGCCGTCCTCGGCGCTGCGCTCGACCTCGAAGGCCTCGGTGCAGACGATGGAGAACACGGCCTCGGCGATGCGCAGGCCCGCCACCACGCCGGCCTCGCGGGCCACGAAGTCGGCGACGGCCTCGGCGTCCTCGGGGACGGTGGCGACGGTGGTCACGTCGACGCCGCCGTCCAGGTCCTCGGAGAGCGCCATGTGCGCGATGTCCTCGACCTCGATGGGGTCCAGGCCCGCGTCCACCAGCAGCTGGGCCAGCGCCGGGTCCAGGCCGGTCTCCTCGCCCTCGCCGCAGCCGCAGTCGTCGCCGCAGCCGCCTTCGTTCTCGTCGATCAGGGGGAGTTCGGGGGTGCTCACGGTCACTGCTCCAGGCTCTGGGGGGTGAGGGGGACGTCCACGGACGGGAAGTCCGCGCAGTCGGTGGGGGTGACGACCAGGGCCCGCCGCTCGGTCGCCGACAGCCGGACCACGAGGTGACGGCGCCAGGCGGCGTCGTCCCGGTCGGGGTGGTCCTCGCGCCAATGGCAGCCGCGGGTCTCGGCGCGCCGCTGGGCGGCGGCCACCAGGACGCGGGCCACGCACAGCAGGTTGGTCGCCTCCCAGCTCTCGACGCCCGGGACGGCGGTCTTGCCGTGGGCCTCCAGCTCGCCCAGGGCCGTCGTGTACAGGGACTCCAGCGCGGCGGCGGCCGTGCCGAGGGACGCGCCGGAGCGGAGCACGCCCGCGCCGTCCGTCATGATCCGCTGGATCTCGTAGCGCGCCTCGGCGGGCTGGAGGGGGCCCGTCGCGGGAACGGGGAGCGGGACGGGGCTGCCGCCCGCCGGGGCGTGGGCGATGATGTCGTCCGCGATGCGCTCGGCGAAGACCAGGCCCTCCAGCAGGGAGTTCGAGGCGAGCCGGTTCGCGCCGTGCACGCCGGTGCAGGCCACCTCCCCGCAGGCGTACAGGCCGGGGACGGTGGTGCGGCCGTGCAGGTCGGTGCGGACGCCGCCGGAGGCGTAGTGCGCGGCGGGCGCGACCGGGATGGGCTCGGTCACCGGGTCGATGCCGTGGGAGCGGCAGGCGGCGAGGATCGTCGGGAAGCGGTGCTCCCACATCTCGGCGCCGAAGTGCCGGGCGTCGAGGTACATGTGCCGGGCGTCCTGCTGCTGCATGCGGCGCATGATGCCCTTGGCGACGATGTCCCGCGGGGCCAGCTCGGCCAGCTCGTGCTGCCCGGTCATGAAGCGGACCCCGTCCGCGTCGACCAGGTACGCGCCCTCGCCGCGGACCGCCTCCGACACCAGGGGCTGCTGTCCTTCGGCGTCGGGCCCCAGGAACAGCACCGTCGGGTGGAACTGCACGAACTCCAGGTCGGAGACCTCGGCCCCGGCGCGCAGCGCGAGCGCCACCCCGTCGCCGGTGGACACCGCCGGGTTGGTGGTGGCGGAGAAGACCTGGCCCATGCCGCCGGTCGCGAGGATCACGGCGGGCGCGTGGACGGCGCCGACCCCGTCGTGCTGGCCCTCGCCCATCACGTGCAGGGTGACGCCGGCGGTACGGCCCTCGGCGTCCTGGAGCAGGTCCAGGACCAGCGCGTTCTCGACGGTCTCGATGCCCGCCGCGTGGACGGCCTCGACCAGCGCGCGGGAGATCTCGGCGCCCGTGGCGTCGCCGCCCGCGTGCGCGATGCGGCGGCGGTGGTGGCCGCCCTCGCGGGTCAGCTCTATCTCCCCGGTGGCGGCGGAGGTGTCGAAAACGGCGCCGGTGGCGATCAGCCGGCGGACCGCGTCGGGGCCCTCGGTCACGAGGAGCCGTACGGCCGCCTCGTCGCACAGGCCCGCGCCCGCCACCAGGGTGTCGTCCAGGTGCTGCTCGGGGGTGTCGCCCTCGCCGAGGGCGGCGGCGATGCCGCCCTGGGCCCAGCGGGTGGAACCGTCGTCCAGGCGCGCCTTGGTCACCACGACCGTACGGCGGCCCGCGGCGGCGCAGCGCAGTGCGGCGGTCAGGCCCGCGACGCCCGAGCCGACGACCACGACGTCCGCCTCGACGGCCCAGCCGGGGGCGGGGGCGTGCAGCCGTATGCCGGTGCCGCCGGTCCCGGCCGCCGGGGTGCCTCTGCCTGTGGTGCTCACGCGTGTGCTCCGAACTCCATGGGGATGTTGTCGATCAGCCGGGTCGCGCCCACCTTCGCCGCGACGGCCAGGACGGCCTCGCCGGTGAAGTCGGGACCGACCTCGGTGAAGTCCTGCGGGTCCACCAGGGCCAGGTAGTCCAGGACCAGCGGCGGGTCGTGGCGGCCCGCCTCCTCCAGGACGTGCCGGGCCGCGGCCCGTACGGCGTCCGGCAGGCCCGCGCCGGCCGCCGAGACGGCGTGCGCGTCGGCGGAGGCGCGGATCTCGCCCAGCCGGGCCAGGCCGGCCGCGCGCTCGTCGCTGGCGGGGGCGGCCTCGGCGCGGGCGCGCAGGGCCGCCTGGGCGGCGAGCCGGTCGCGGCCCGCGAACAGGGCGCGGGACAGGGCCAGGGCGGTGCGCCGCTCGGCCGGGTCCAGGTAGCGGTTGCGGGAGGACAGGGCGAGCCCGTCGTCCTCCCGTACGGTCGGCACGCCGGCCACCGCGACGGGGAAGTTCAGGTCGGTCACCATGCGCCGGATCAGGGCCAGCTGCTGGGCGTCCTTCTGGCCGAACAGCGCCAGGTCGGGGCGGGTCAGGTGGAGCAGCTTGGCGACGACGGTGAGCATCCCGTCGAAGTGGCCGGGCCGCGTCGAGCCTTCGAGGCGCCCGCCCATCGGTCCGGCGGTGATCCGCACCTGGGGGTCGCCGCCCGGGTAGACCTCGTCGACGGCCGGGGCGAACACGGCGTCGG
This sequence comes from Streptomyces sp. NPDC102258, assembly GCF_055584685.1. Lineage (NCBI taxonomy): Bacteria > Bacillati > Actinomycetota > Actinomycetes > Kitasatosporales > Streptomycetaceae > Streptomyces > Streptomyces sp. NPDC102258. The sequence goes on along the minus strand of NZ_JBVJLO010000007.1, from coordinate 326,647 downwards.
CGCCCGCCTCCGCGGCGATCCGCAGGTCGGCGTCGAGGGTGCGGGGGTAGCGGTCGAGGTCCTCGTTCGCCCCGAACTGGAGCGGATTGACGAAGACGGTGACCACGACCTGCCCGTCCGGACCGGCCTGCGCGCGGGCGCTGCGCACCAGGGTGGCGTGGCCCTCGTGCAGGGCCCCCATCGTCATCACGACGGCGCGGCGGCCGGTGCGCGGCAGCCCGTGCAGCTCTTCGGCGGTGTTCAGCAGCAGCAGCGGGGCGGTCATCGCTCGCCACCCTCCGGTTCTGCGGTCGGTTCGGCGGGGTCGGCGAGGACGCCCAGCAGGTCCTCGGCGAGTTCGGGCTTGAGCAGGCCGTGCACGAGGGCGCGGTCGGCGGTGGTGCGGGCCATCGCGAGGTACCCGGCGACGGTGGCGGGGGCGTGCCGGCGCAGCTCGGCGACGTGGGCGGCGACCGTACCGGCGTCACCGCGGGCCACCGGGCCGGTCAGCGCGGCGTCACCGGAACGCAGGGCGTTGTCGAGGGCGGCGCCCAGCAGCGGGCCGAGCATCCGGTCGGGGTGCTCGACCCCGGCCGTACGGAGCACCTCCATCGACTGGGCGACCAGGGTGACCAGGTGGTTCGCGCCCAAGGCGAGGGCGGCGTGGTAGAGCGGACGGCTCTCCTCCGCGATCCACTCGGGCTCCCCGCCCATCTCGATGACCAGGGCCTGCGCGGCCAGCCGCAGTTCCTCGGGGGCGGTCACGCCGAAGGAGCAGCCGCCGAGGCGCTGCACGTCGACCTCGGTGCCGGTGAAGGTCATCGCGGGGTGCAGGGCCAGTGGGAGGGCGCCCGCGCGGCGCGCGGGGTCGAGCACGGAGGCCCCGTACCGCCCGGAGGTGTGCACGAGGAGCTGCCCGGGGCGCACCGCGCCCGTCTCGGCGAGGCCCTCGACCAGGCCGGGCAGCGCGTCGTCGGGGACGGTCAGCAGCACCAGCTCGGCGCGCTCCATCACCTGCGCCGGGCTGACCAGTGGCACGCCGGGCAGCATCCGCTCGGCGCGGCGCCGGGAGGCGTCGGAGACTCCGGACACGGCGACGGGCCGGTGCCCGGCCTGCTGGAGCGCGCGGGCCAGCGCGGGACCGACCCGGCCCGCGCCGACGACGCCGACCGTGAGCCGGGCAGGGCGGGCGGACGGATCCCGGGGCTCCGTCTGATGGGGTGCGTTCACGCGGGGAGGGCCTTCCGTTCCAGTCCGCGGGGGGTACCGGACGATACGCCGCCATGCTAGCCCCTGGGGGGACGGCCCGGTCGGCGGCGCCGGAGGGCATGATCGGGCCATGACGGACCACACGGTGGGGGACGGGGCGGCCGGCCCGGACGAAGAGACGCGGCGCACGGCCCGGCGGCTGGCGGCCTGGCGGGGCGCGGAGCGGGTGCTGGCGCGGGGACCCCGGGAGGGGACGGTCCGCGAGCTGCTGACCGCGCTCGCCGAGGCCCCGTACGACCTGGACGCGCCGGCCGACGTGTACGGCGACGGGGCCGTCGCGGAACTGGAACGCCGGGTCGCGCGGCTGCTGGGCACCGAGGACGCGGCGTTCTTCCCCTCCGGGACGATGGCCCAGCAGATCGCGCTGCGCTGCTGGGCCGGGCGCACCGGCAACCCCGTGGTCGCCCTGCACCCGCTGAGCCATCCGGAGCGCTGGGAGGGCGGGGCGCTGTCGGTGGTCTCCGGGCTGCGGACGGTCCACCCCACGGCGGAGCCGCGCCAGCCCACCGCGGAGGAGGTCGCCGCGCTGGCGGAGCCCTTCGGCAGCCTGCTGGTGGAGCTGCCCCTGCGCGACGCGGGGTTCCTGCTGCCCACCTGGGTGGAGCTGGTGGATCTGGTGGACGCCGCCCGGGAGCGGGACGCGGTGGTGCACTTCGACGGGGCCCGGCTCTGGGAGTGCGCCGCCCACTTCGGCCGGCCCCTGGCGGAGGTCGCGGGGCTCGCGGACTCCGTCTACGTCTCCTTCTACAAGTCCCTCGGCGGGCTGAGCGGGGCCTGCCTGGCCGGGGCCCGTAGCTTCGTGGAGGAGACCCGCGTCTGGCGCCACCGGTACGGGGGCCAGGTGTTCCGGCAGTTCCCGCAGGCCCTGGCGGCGCTGGCGGGCCTGGAACGGGAGCTGCCGCTGCTCCCCTCGTACGCGGCCCAGGCGAAGGTCGTCGCCGAGGCCCTGCGGGAGGGCTTCGCGGGGGCCGGCCTGCCGTGGTTCCGCGTCCACCCGGAGCCCCCGCACACGCACCAGTTCCAGGTCTGGCTCCCGTACGAGGCGGACCGCCTGACGGAGGCGGCCGTCCGCCAGGCGGAGGAAACGGGCACGGCCCTGTTCCACACGTGGTCCCCCCAGTCCCCGCCGGGCCTGTCCATGACGGAACTCACGATCACGCGCCCGGGCCTGACGTGGACCCGGGAGGACGTGACGAGGGCAGCCCGGGACTTCACGGACCGGCTGTAGGGGGGCTCGGGGGGGGGCGGGGCCTCGGCGGGTCCGCGCCAGGGAGCATCTGGTGGTTTCCCGTCCGTCTCATCGTCCTTCCGGGGCAGGACGGCGCGTCAAGGGCGCTCCTTCGTCGCGTCGCTTCGCGATGGCCCTAGGCCACCCTTGACCCACCGCCCCACCCCGGAAAAACGAAGACTCCCGGGAAACCCCCAAAAGAACGTTCACGGGCCCGAGACCGGGGAGGAGCGACCCCGTCACCGACCCTCGACCCCTCCAGAACAGACCCCCCAGGACCCGAGAGGCGGCCCTTCCCGTAGCAGGCGAGGCCTTTTTCCTACTCCTTTGATACTTTGGCGGGGTGTCTGAAACGACGTACGGAATCGGTGAGGGTCCGGCCGCCCGAGTGAGTCTGTCGCTGCCGGAAGGAACGGCCGAGGCGATCCGCTCCCGCGTGGGCAAGCGAGAGTTCTCCGCCTACATCGCCGCGGCCGTGGAACGACAGCTGCGCGGCCAGATCCTGGACGAGTACCTGGCCGACTACGAGCAGCGCTGCGGACCCATTTCTCCGGAAGCGCAGCAGTCGGCACGCCACATCTTTGACGAGGTTTTCGCGGAAGGTCAGGAATGGCCCGCCGCAAGCTGACCCGCGCGGGGACCTTGCTCCTGGACAGCGAAGGCCTGTCCAAACTGCTGAGCGACGACGAGCCCGTCGTCGCCCTGGTGGCCGAGGCGCGCAGTCGTGGCATGGAAGTCGTGATCTGCGCCTTGACGATCGTCGAGGCCGTGCACGCGCGGACCAACCGAGCCCGGCTGAGCTGGATCCTCTCCGGTATGCGCGTGATTCCGGTGGGGGATGAAGAGGCCCGTGCCGCATCTGCCCTCCTGCTGGAGTCAGGTCTCCACGGGCACAAATACGCGATCGACGCGACCGTCGCAGAGGCCGCCCTGCGCCAGCACCACCCGGTTGTCCTTCTGACCTCGGACGTCGACGACATGACGAAGCTGTGCGGCGATCGTGTCCGCGTCGTCGGCGTCTGAGCCGACGACGAGCGGCGGACGCCGTACGGGGCGAGCACGTAGCGATCTGCTGCGCCGGGGGCCGGGGGCGGGTATGGCGACGTTCCGTGCGTTCTGGCTGTCGGTGGTTCGGGATGCCGTGGATGGCCGGTCGAGTCCGGGGCTTGGGCCGGCGGAGGCGGGGCTGGCGACGCTGACGGGGCCGCTCCTCCGTAGGGTGCCCGGTAACCGTTCTTTTGGGGGTTTCCCGGGAGTCTTCGGCTTTTCGTGGCGGGGTGGTCGGTCAAGGGTGGCCGAAGGCCATCGCGAAGCGACGCGACCGGAGGGAGCGCCCTTGAGGGACCGCCCCGCCACGGAAGGACGATGAGACGGACGGGAAACCCCCGAACCCTCCCTGACGCGGGTCAAGGGCACCCCGCTTCCCCGGGGCCCGTGCCGCCCACCCCCCTCAGCACACCCCCGCCCCCGGGCGGAGGCGGCGGCGGAGGGCGTGGAGCCAGGGGTGGGTCGCGGGGTGGCCGTCCAGGACGGCGGTGAACTGGGCGCGGGTGCGGGCGGCGCGCAGGACCGCCAGGTCGTGGCGGCCGGGCGGCGGGGGCGGTGGGGTGCCGTGCTGGGTGGCTCGGTAGGTGTCGAGGAGGTACTGCTCGATGGCGCTCATGCATCCACCCTCACCCCGTCGGCGGCGACCCGCGCGACGATTGACGTTCCCCGTCAATCGTGGCCTCCCACCTGCGGCGGAGCCCGCCCCGGCGGGGCGTGCCGGCCGGGCCGGCGCAGCGGTCAGAATGGCGCGATGAGCGTCACCATCGACATCGACGGGCTCCCCGCGGAGCGGATCGGCTTCGCGCCCGCTCCCCTCGCCGAGCTCTGCATGGCGCTGCACGCGTTGTCGCAGCCCGCCCACCACCCGCGTCTGCAGTCCTGGACGGCCGCCACCCGGGCCGCGCTGGACCCCTGTCTGGCGGACCGGCTGCTCGAAGCCGACTTCATGTGGCGCAGCTCCTTCTCCGACGTGTTCATGCCCTTCGCCGGGATCCCCGGCGGCAGCGGCCGCCCCGGTGCGACCCTGGCCGAGGACCTGGACACGCTCGACCGGCTGGACGACGAGCGGTTCGTGATGGCCGCCCTGGAGCACTGCTGGCTCGCCCTCTACAACGAGGGCGGCGGCCCCTCCCCGCTGAAGGACGCCGGCGCCCGGGCGAAGGCGCTGGAGACGGCCGCCGCGCGCGGGCCCCGCCAGCTGGCGTTCTCGGTCCGGCTGCTCGACGACACCGAGGCGGTGCGCGTCTGGCTGCGCCGGCTGCTGGAGGACTGCGAGGAGGCCTTCTTCGCCGAGACCTGGCGGCGGCTGGAACCCCGGCAGACGGCGGACGTCCGCCACAAGGCGGAGGTGCTGCGCCACAAGGGGCTGCCCGCGGCGCTGCGGGAGGTGTCGGCGGCGCTGAGCGTGGACGACGCGCTCACCACGGTCACCGCCGACAAGATGGTCAACGGCCAGACGACGGCGACCGATCCGCAGGTGGGGACCGGGCTGCTCTTCGTACCGACGAACTTCGGCTGGCCGCACCTGCTCGTGCTGCACGCGCCCGGCTGGCGGCCGGTGGTGCACTACCCGCTGGACTCGCCCGAACTGGGCTCCGCGCCCGGCTCGGTGGAGCTGCTCACCCGCCGGATGGAGGCGCTCGCGCACCCGATGCGGATGATGCTGTGCCGGAGCCTGGCGCGGGCCCCGTACACGACGAGCGAGTTGGCGCGGGTGTACGGGATCACCCCGCCGGAGGTGTCCCGGCACCTGGCGGTGCTGAAGAAGGCGGGGCTGCTGCACACGCGCCGTCAGGGGCGCTACGTCCAGCACCAGTTGGATCTGTCGGTGGTGGCCCGCATAGGTTCCGATTTCATCGAGGGGATTCTGCGGTGACCCATTCTGCGGTGACGCCGGCGGCGCTCCCCCTCCGGACGGTGGCCGAATTCGATCGGCGAAGACACACCGATATCCGGATTTCACACACCGGTAGCAGTCAAAGGTCTGGCGAGAGCGGTCGGTTGCTGCCTAACGTGCGTCCACCACCGACCCACCCGGTCCATCCGCTCCACCCGGACCACCTCCTTGCCCGCGTGCCGTGAAAGGACCTTCATGCCCTCTCGCCCCTCTCGCCGTATAGCCGCAGCCACCGCCGCACTGGCGGCCGCCGCCCTCGTCTCCCCGCTCCTGGTGGCCGGTCCGGCGGGCGCCGCCGCAAGCCCCGAGAGCGATGCCGCGAAGGGAGACGCGCTGGCCGCGAAGCTGGTCCGGGAGTCGACCGGCAAGGGTGCCAACAACCACCTGAAGGTCTTCCAGTCGATCGCCGACTACAACAAGGGCACCCGCGTGGCCGGCTCCAAGGGCCACGTCCAGTCCGCCACGTACGTCGAGGGCGTGCTGAAGGCGGCCGGGTACCAGGTCACGCGCAACGAGTTCGAGTTCGTGTACGTCGAGACCGTCGCGGAAACGCTGAAGGTGAACGGCGCGGACGAGCGCGACGTCCCGATCAAGCTGATGACGTACACCGCCAGCGGCCCGCAGGACGGCATCACCGCGCGGCTCGCGGTCGCCCCGGTCGACGCCGACGGCAGCACCGGCTGCGAGCCCGGCGACTTCGCGGCCGGCGCCTTCACGGGCAGGATCGCGCTGATCCAGCGCGGCGGCTGCGCCTTCGCGGTGAAGCAGGCGAACGCGGCGGCGGCCGGCGCGCTGGGCGCGGTCATCTACAACAACACGGCCGGCGCGCTCAGCGGCACCATCGGCGACCCGGCCGCGGGCAAGATCCCCACCGGTGGCGTCTCCCAGGAGGAGGGGCAGAAGCTGGCCGCCGAGGCCGCCGCCGGCCCGGTCGAGCTCACCCTCGACATCCGCGAACTGCGCGAGAACCGCAAGACGTTCAACGTGGTCGCGGAGACCCGGGGCGGTGACGCGGACAACACCGTCTTCCTCGGCGCGCACCTGGACTCGGTCCAGGCCGGCCCCGGCATCAACGACAACGGCTCGGGCTCGGCGGGCATCCTCCAGGTCGCGCAGCGGCTGGCGAGCAGCCAGTCGAAGATCAAGAACAAGGTCAAGTTCGCCTGGTGGTCGGCGGAGGAGTTCGGCCTGCTCGGCTCCGAGGCGTACGTCGCCTCGCTGACCCCGGAGCAGAAGAAGCAGATCCGGCTCTACCTCAACTTCGACATGATCGCCTCGCCGAACGCCGCGTACTTCGTCTACGACGGTGACGACTCCGACAAGGTCGGCTCGGGCCCCGGCCCCGAGGGCTCGGCGCAACTGGAGAAGCAGATCACCGACTTCCTCGACGCGCAGAAGATCCCGCACGAGGGCAGTGACTTCACCGGCCGCTCGGACTACGGCCCGTTCATCGAGGCCGGCATCCCGTCCGGTGGTACGGACACGGGCGCCGAGGGCATCAAGACGCCGGAGCAGGCGGCCAAGTTCGGCGGCCAGGCGGGTGTCGCCTACGACGTGAACTACCACGGCAAGGGTGACGACATCACCAACATCGACCAGAAGGCGCTCGACATCAACGTCGACGTCATCGCGAACGCGGTCGGCCACTACGCGTACGACCTGGCCCCGCTGACGACGCCGGTCGTCTCGAAGCCGACCACCGGTTCGGGCAACGGCGGCGGCGGTCTGCGGCCGGGCCACGACCACGACCACGACCGCGTCACGCGGTAACCCCCTTCGCGCGCACCACAGGGGCCGTCATCCCGTCGGGGTGGCGGCCCCCGCGTCGTCCGCGGCCCACCGCGCGGTGACGGAGGCGATGGCGCGGGCGGTCCCGGCGGTGCGGCCGGGGTCGGCCCGGACGGAGCGGGCCAGTTCGAGGTGCAGGAAGCGGGTCCCGCGCTCGGCGGCCAGCCGGCCCTGCGCGTTGTCGCGGCCCCCGAGGTGGCAGGAGCCGGACCAGGCCCGGCAGGGTTTGATCCCCTGCTCCTGGAGCTGCCCGGCGAGCCGTTCGGCGTCGGCGGCGGCGGTGTTCCCGGCGCCGGTGGAGACGACGGCTGCGGCGGCGCGGACGGAGGAGTCGGCGAAGCCGTGGAGCTGGATTCCGGGCAGGCCGCGCCGGGTGAGCTCGGTGACGACGGCGTGGAAGACGGAGTCGGTGCGGTGCGCCATGTCGGCGGGGTCCCCCGAGGAGGGGTCCCCCGCGGCCGGATCCCCGGACGCCGCCTCATCCGGGGCGGTCTCCCCCGACTCCGTGTCGGCGGAGTCCTCCTGCTCGCCCCCGCCCGCCCGGCCCCCCGCGCCGGCCCCCGCCTTGCGGTGGGCGCCCGCCAGGACCATGACCCCGCCGGGGGCCCCGCGGAGCACCTCGACGCCGAGCCGTTCGGTGTCCTGGTCGGCGATGGGGTGCGGAACCTGGACGGACCAGCGCGGGGCCGCGCCGAGGTCGACGTACACCCGGCCCCAGCCGCGGTTCGCGGATCCGGGGCGGGCCGCCGCGTCGGCGACCTCGGCGTAGCGGCGTCCCCCGGGGACGCCGTCGGTGAAGGTGTCGATGCGGTAATCCACGTCGGCGAGCCGGGTACGAGCCTTGTCGACATTCCCGTCGAAAAGGGCCGAAACACCCTCCAGCAAGGTGTCCCGCTCCGCGTGCGTCGGGATGCGGTACCCGCCGGACGTCCCGAATTCGGAGGTGAATCGGGTCACCCTGCCCATCAGGTCAGTGGCCCGCACCACATCCGACGGGGCGGACTTGTCCTGCTTTTCGGGCGCATATGAGCGCATGAAAGCGACATAACCGACCCCCGCCATGATCATCACGGCCATAAGCGCCATGATCGTGATCTTTTTTGTGAATTTCCGAGTCATCACTGACCGAAAATAGCCGAGTGAAAAATGCCCCCGGCCGCCCGGCCTCTCCCCGGCGGCGCAAGGCCCGCCGCAGGGCCGACATGTCGCTGCTCGGTGGCATCAGGCCCCCGATCACCGTCCTGTCGGTGCTGCTGCTCGCCCTGGCGGGCTTCACCGCGTTCAGCCTCGGCACCATCCGCGAGGACCGGCTGCCCGAGGCCGTGCTCACCTCGCAGCAGCACTTCGCCGAGGACGGCGCGATCTCCCTGCGCGCCTCCCTGGACGAGAGCGTCAGCGACCTCGACCGGGTCGCGTCCCTCTTCTCCACCGGCAAGCCGATCGCCCCCGACGCCGTCCTCGACCGCATCGGCAGCGTCTACCAGAAGTGGCGCGGCACCGCCGTCGTCGAGATCGGCTCCGGCCGGCTGCTCGCCGCCCGCGGCGAGAACCTCCCGCTGACCGCCGTCGACCGCACCAAGCTCTCCGGCCCGGGCGGCCTGTCCCCCCGCATGGTCCGGCTGGCCGGCGGTGAGACCCGGCTGCTCACCCTCTCCCTGCTGAACTGGAAGGACCGCCCCCAGGAGCTGCTGGTGGCCTCCAGCAGCCTGCGCTTCCCCGGCATCAGCCTCGGCAAGTCCCGCGCCATCGCCGTGGCCGGCGCCGACGGCGCCGTGCTCAGCAGCGACGGCATCCCGCAGCCCGAGCGGGTCACGGAGGCCCAGCGCGCCGGCGTCAAGCGCGACACCAAGCAGCTGGCCTCCTTCGCGAAGACCGCCGTCCAGAAGACCCGCGCCAACCCCCTCACCGCCAAGGAACCCGGCTCCGGCGGCTTCCCGGGGGTCAGCGGCAGCCTGCTCGGCGCCGAGTCCGGCGCGAACCGGGCCGCCGCCGGTTACGCGGGCGTCGCCGGGCCCGCGGCGGGTGTCGGCACCACCGCCACCAGCCTGGACCTCACCGTCGTCGCCATGGTCAACGTGCCGCAGAACCCGGCGCACGCCACCGACGCCTTCGCCGGCCTGGTCCTGGCCGGCGCGCTGCTGCTGGTCGGCGCCCTGGTCGTGGCCCTGCTCCTCGCCACCGTCCAGCGCCCGCTGATCGCCCTGTTCCTGGACAGCCGCCGGCTGACCCGCGGCGACCTCACCCGCCCCGTCGCCGTCCCGCGCGGCGCCGAGGCGGCCCGGATCGCCACCGCCCTGGAGCGCCTGCGCCTCCAGCTGCGGGACGGCGCCGCGGCCGACCCGGCCGCCTCCGCCCCCGCCCCCGCCTCCCGCGCCCGCCGCGGGCGCCGTACGGGGGCCCGTACGCTCCTCGCCCTGTGCGCGGTCCTGCTCCTGGCCTGGTGCGTCCCGCTGGGGCTGCTCGTCAACCGGGCCGCGGACGCCGTCGTCATACCGAAGCAGCTGGTCAGCGACCAGCGCGAACGCACCGACACCCTCAACGACCGGGTCCGGCGCGCCCTCAACGAGGGCCAGGCCGACCTGCTGTCCGTGGCCTCGCTGATGGACGGCGACACCACCCCGGAGCACATGACGTCCGTCCTGAAGCGCACCGCCGAGGAGCACCAGCGCTACCAGTCCCTCTACGTCCTCGACCCGGCCGGCAAGGTCCTCGCCCAGGCGGGCGGCTCCCCGAAGGCCGCCGACGGCAAGGGGCCGCGCAAGCAGGCGGTGGCCCTGGACGACAGCGGGAAGACCCCGGTGATCGTGGCGACCGCCCCGCTCCCCGGGAAGCAGGGCACCGCCGTCGTCGGCGAGCTGCGCATCGACTTCCTCAACTCCCTGATCAAGCGGCCCGGTCTCGGGGAGGTCCGGGTCGTCGACGCCAAGCACCGGATCATCGCCTCGAACGGCGGCTACCGCGCCTTCCAGAAGCTCGACGACGCACACCTCGACGCCCTCGTCGACCGCTCCACCCCGAAGGCGGGGAGTACGGCCGCCACGCCCGCCCCCTCCGCCACCCCGGCTGCCGCCGCTGCGGCAGCCGCGGCCACCGCTGCGACCCCGCACCCGAGCAGCACCCTCTACCGCAGCGGCACGGACCACGTCATCGCCGCCGCCGCGCCCTTCGCGGGCGACGGACCGGCGGCCGCCCTGAAGTGGACCGTCGTCAGCCGGCAGTCCGCCAAGGGCCTGGCCATCCCGGAGTACAGCCTGCAGAACCGCACCGTCCTGGCCGGCCTCCTCGGCTTCGCGGTCGGCGCGGCCTGCCTGGGCTGGCTCCAGATCGTCGTGGTCGCACCGCTGCGCGAGCTGGCCCGGCGGGCCGAGGCGCTCGCCGACGGGGACCGCCGCTCGGTGCTCTACCCGCGCCACCACGACGAGGTCGGCGCCGTCACCCGCAGCCTGGAGATCATCCGTCAGCAGCTCCAGCAGCGACAGCAGCAGCGCAAGCAGGCCGCCGGACAGCCGTCCGCACCGGCCGGAAAGAACTGATCCGCCGTGCTCTTCCTCTACTGCGTGCTGCTCGTCTGCTGCCTGATCATGCTGGTCGCGGGCATCGTGGAGCAGCGCCGCCACTTCTCCAACCTGGACCGGATACCGAACCGGGTGCTCGTCAACGGCATCCGCGGCAAGAGCTCCATCACCCGGCTGTGCGCGGGCGCGCTGCGCGGCGGCGGCCTGACCACGGTCGCGAAGACCACCGGCACGGCGGCCCGGTTCATCCACCCCGACGCCACCGAGGAGCCGGTCTACCGCAAGTTCGGCATCGCCAACGTGGTCGAGCAGATCGGCATCGTGCGGCGCGCCGCCGCCTACCGGCCGGACGCGCTGGTCATGGAGTGCATGGCGGTCATGCCGGCGCTCCAGGAGATCAACCAGTCCAAGCTGATCCAGTCGACCATCGGCGTCCTGTGCAACGTCCGCGAGGACCACGTCGCCGAGATGGGCCCGACCCTCGACGACATCGCCCGGTCCCTGTCGCGTTCGATGCCGCACGGCGGGATCTGCGTCACCGCCGAGAAGGAACGTTTCGACGTACTCCAGCTGGAGGCGGACGCGCGGAACTGCGAGCTGATCTACGCCGACCCGGACACGGTCTCCGACGAGGAGCTGCGCGGGTTCAGCTGGTTCACGTTCAAGGAGAACGTCGCGATCGCCCTCACCGTCGCCGGTCTCCTCGGCGTCGACCGGGCCACCGCGTTGAAGGGCATGTACGAGGCCCCGCCGGACCCGGGTGTGCTGTCGGTCGAGCGGTACCTGGCGCCGGGCGGCAAGCGGCTGCGCTTCGCCAACGTCTTCGCGGCGAACGACCCCGAGTCCACGCTGATGAACATCAACCAGCTGCTGGACCTGGGGGCGGTGGACCGCCCGCTGAACGTGGTGATCAACTGCCGGCCCGACCGGGTCGAGCGCAACGGCCAGATGGGGTCGATCGTTCCCGAGCTCCAGCCGGACAAGGTGTTCGTGATCGGGCATCCCGCCAAGAGCGCCATCGACGCCATCCCGGCGGCCTGGCGCGACCGGGCCGTGGACCTGGGCGGTGACCAGCGCGACGGCGAGGAGTTCATGCACGAGCTGCTGGGTCACCTGGGGGCCAGCTCCTCGCTGGTCGCCATCGGCAACATTCACGGCCAGGGCGAGATCCTGCTGGAGCACCTCGCGGAACTCCCGCCGGACGAGTCCGACCCGGACACCGAGACGCCGCGCGCGGAGCCCGCGACCCCGGCCTTCACCCGCCCCCTCGACCCGTACGCGGAACAGCCGTACGAAGAGGACCCGTACGGCGAAAACCCGTACGGCCACCTCCGGCAGGAGCAGTCCGCCTACGGGCAGGCCCCGTACGGACAGGCCGCGTACGGGCAGGCCCCGCACGGGCAGGCCTCCTACGCCCAGAACCCACACGGCCAGGCCCCGTACGGTGAGCACCCGAACGGCCAGGCCCCCTATGCGGGGGACACGTACGGGCAGGCCCCGCACGGGCAGGGTCCGCAAGGCCAGACCCCGCACGGCCAGACCCCGCACGAGCAGCAGTCGTACGGCCAGCACCGCTACGGGCAGCACCGGTCCGCGCACGATCTGGCGGGGCAGGACCCGGCCGGGCAGCGGCCCCACGCCCAGGCGCCGTCCCCGCAGGACCCGTACGCCCAGCGGCCCCACACCGGGCACCCCTACGCGGCCGACCCGAACGGGCAGCCCTGGCAGCCCCCGCAGGCGCAGCCCGGCGGCCCCGCGGGCCCGTCCGGGCAGGACCCGTACGCGGGAGTTCCCCGCCCCGCGCCCGAGCCGTTCGGCATCGCCAGCGCCACCCCCGTACCGGCCTGGCCGCAGCAGCAGCACCCGCAGCAGCCGCAGCAACAGGCCGACCCCGCCCGGCCAGGGCACCCGCACGACCACCCAGGAGAGCCCCGTTGATCCCCGCCGTCCTCACCCCCGAGATCGCCGCGATCGGCATCGCCCTGGGCCTGCTCTTCTCCCTGCTCTGCTACCTCACCACCAACCTCTCCCCCGGCGGCATGATCACCCCGGGGTGGCTCGCGCTCACCCTCATCGAGGACCTCCAGCGCGCCGCCCTCGTCGTCGGCATCACCGTGACGACGTACCTCCTGACCCTGCTCACGCAGAAGTTCGTCATCCTCTACGGCAAGCGCCTCTTCGCCGCCGTCGTCCTCATCGGCGTCCTCCTCCAGGCCACCGTGGTGATCGTGCTCCAGATGGAGTTCCCGCTCCTGTACGCGAACCAGACGCTCGGCTTCATCGTCCCGGGCCTGATCGCCTACCAGCTGGTCCGCCAGCCCAAGGGGGCCACCCTGCTCGCCACCGGCAGCGCCACGCTCATGACGTACGTCGTCCTGACCGCCGGGATCCTGCTCGGCGTCATGCCCAGCGCCTGACGCGCCACCGCCCCCGCCCGCCCGCACCCACCGCAGCCGCCCGGAGCCCCGCATGAGCGCCCCGTCGAAGACGAAGAAGAAGACGCAGAAGCGGCCGAAGGGCCGCCGCTCCCTCCCCGCCGTGCACACGGTCACCGTGCTCGCCCTGCTGGCCGGCAGCGCCTACTTCACGTACGCGCTGCGGACGGAGGAGCAGGCCAAGACGCCCGCCGTGCACGTCGTCGCCGACGGGAGCGGCGCGGCCGGCGCCCAGAAGTGGGAACGCGTGCAGAGCCCCGCCCGCTCGGTGCTGCGCGACGCCGGCGGGCAGGTGCTGGCCACCTTCACCGACGGCGCCCGTACCGCCACCCTCACCGGCCCCAGCCGCACCTTCAGCGAGCCCGCCACCACCACCTCCCGGGTCGTCACCGACGCCTGGGTCCGGCTGATGCCGGAGGCGTGGAAGGAGGGCGCCGAGAACCAGCCGTGGTTCAAGGACTGGTTCAAGAAGTACTACGGCAGCCGCGAGGACGACATCTTCGCGACCGCCTTCCAGTACGGCGACCAGGCCCCGGTGAAGAAGGACCCGCAGGGCACCCCGTACGCCGGCGACGCCGCCTTCGGACCGCTCAACCCGGCCGGCTCGCTCGGCAACGACCTGCGCCTGGAGCAGTCCGACTTCTACGACTACCTCGGCAAGCCGTACGCGTTCCGCAACGGCGTCAGCAAGCAGCCGCAGCCCGCCCGTTACCGGTCGATCGACTGCTCGGGCTTCGTCCGCATCGTCTTCGGCTACCGGTCCCGCTACCCCCTCCTGCCCGACGACACCCCGGGCGCCGGCCTGCCGCGCACCGCCAACGGCATCGCCCGCTCCGCGCTCGGTACGGACGTCATCCCGCTCAAGGGGACCGGCCCGGAGCACCGGCCCGCGTCCACCGATGTGGTCCAGCCGGGCGACCTGCTGTTCTTCAAGCTCGACGCCCGTACCAAGGACCGCCTCGACCACACGGGCATCTACCTGGGCACCGACACCGACGGGCACAAGATCTTCATCTCCAGCCGGGAAGAGGCCAACGGCCCGACCATCGGCGACAAGGGCGGTGCCTCGCGCCTCGACGGGAACGGCTACTACGCGACGACCCTGCGCAGCGTGAAGCGGCTCTGACCCCGCTCAGCGGACCGGCCCCGGCCACGGCGGGACGCCGACCGGCTGGACCAGCCAGCCGAAGTCGCCGAGGCCCCCGCGGGCGGTGAGTTCCGCCGCCTCGCCCGCCGCCGCCAGGGCCCGGACGTACGCCGCCGGGTCGGTGGTGGCCAGCGCCAGCGGCGGGCGGCCGCCCGAGACGCCGAGCGCGGTCAGGGCCTCGCGCTGGCCGAGCAGAGCCGCGCCCGGCCCCGCGCAGGCGTCGAGCGCGACGTGCGCGGTGATGTCGCAGCCGCCGTCGGGGACCGGCGGGACCTCCCGTCCCGACCGGAACCCGGTCAGGGTGCCGCAGGGGGGCCGGGCCGCGCGGGTGTGGGCGTAGTCCACCGCCACCGCCAGGCCCCGCTCCAGGGTGGCGACGGCCGCCGCCCAGGCCTCGTCGCGGGCCCGGCCGACCTCCGCCCGGCCCTCCCCGGCCGCCGCGCCGGGCCACCACCGCTCCAGCCAGGCCCGGTCCGCCGCGTCGACGGGGCCGCCAAGGGTCTCCGTACCGTCCGGCGCGACCAGGACGTACCGGCCGTCCTCCACGACGTCGAGGGGTACGTTGTCCAGCCATTCGTTCGCGAACAGCAGGCCCGTCGCCCCCTCGGGCGGGGCGGCGACCCAGCGGATCCGCGGGTCCAGCCCGGCCGGCTCCGCCGCGCGCTCCACGGCGTACGGGCGCACCCGCGCCGCCACCCCGGCCGGCAGCGCCGCCAGCACCCCGGTCAGCAGTTCGCCGCGCCCGGCCCCGACGTCGACCAGGTCGAGGCGCCGCGGCCGGCCGAGGGCCTCGTCCACGACGCGCAGCAGCCGGGCCACCGCACCCGCGTACAGGGGCGAGGCGTGGACGGACGTCCGGAAGTGCCCGGCGGGCCCGGAGCCGCCGGGCCGCACGTAGAAACCGCCCGGCCCGTACAGCGCGGCCTCCATCGCGGTCCGCCACCGGACCGGTCCCCTCACTCCACCCTCAGCGCTCATCCCCCACAGGCTAAGGTCACCCTCCACCTTGGGGAGTACGCCCCCGTCACAGGGATCGCACCTGTGGTTGACTCCAGCACCTATCTCCTTTCCCTACTCTGGGTTACGTGCAGCGCCTCTACGACTTCATCCGCAGACACCCGACGGGCGTCGACAGCTTCTGGGCTGTCCTCCTCTTCGGGCTGTCGATGCTGATCGTCGCGGAGGCCGGCGGCGCGGCCGAGGTGAGCACGCCGCGCCGGCTGCTGGCCGTCCCGTGCGTGGTCGCGCTGTGCACCGCCGTCGCGCTGCGGCGCAAGTGGACGGTGCCGATGTTCTGGCTGACCGTCGGGGCGGGCGTCTACCAGCTGGTGCTGGGCCCGGAGGCGAGCCTCTTCGACTTCGCGATGCTGGTGGTCCTGTTCACCGTGGCCGCCGGGGACGTCCCGCGGTGGGTCTCGCGCACCGCGCTGGGCTTCGGGCTGCTGGCCTCGCCGCTGTACTTCGCGCGCTTCGGCGTGGACAAGGGCCCCAGCACCGCGGAGGCCGTGCTGTTCACCCTGTTCATGACGGTGCCGTTCGCCCTCGCCTGGGTGCTGGGCGATTCGCTGCGCACCCGGCGCGCCTATTACGCGCAGCTCGTGGAGCGCAACCAGCGGCTGGAGAAGGAGCGCGAGGCGCAGGCCAAGGTGGCGGTGGCCGCCGAGCGCGCCCGGATCGCCCGCGAGCTGCACGACGTCGTCGCGCACAACGTGTCGGTGATGGTGGTCCAGGCCGATGGGGCGGCGTACGTCATGGACGTGGCGCCCGACCAGGCCAAGGAGGCCCTCCAGACCATCTCCGGGACGGGCCGGCAGGCCCTCGCGGAGATGCGGCGCCTGCTGGGCGTGCTGCGCACGGGCGAACCGCAGGAGTCGGAGGACTACGTCCCGCAGCCCGACGTCGAACAGATCGAGGTCCTGGTCGAACAGGTGCGGGCAGCCGGCCTGACGGTGGACTTCGAGGTCGAGGGCGCCCGGCGCCCCCTGCCGAGCGGGGTCGAACTGACGGCGTACCGCATCGTGCAGGAGGCCCTGACGAACACCCGCAAGCACGGCGGCCCGGAGGCCAGGGCCAGCGTCCGGCTGGTCTACTTCGACGACGGACTCGGCCTCCTGGTCGAGGACGACGGCCGCGGCGCGGCGCACGAACTGTACGAGGACGGCGGCGCCGACGGCGCGGGCCACGGCCTGATCGGCATGCGCGAACGCATCGGTATGGTCGGAGGCACCCTGGACGCGGGCCCCCGCCCGGGCGGCGGCTTCCGCATCAGCGCACTGCTCCCGCTGAAGAAGAGATGACGAGGTCGAGGTAACTGATGTCCATTCGCGTGATGCTCGTCGACGATCAGGTGTTGCTGCGCACCGGTTTCCGGATGGTGCTGGCGGCTCAGCCGGACATGGAGGTCGTCGCCGAGGCGGGGGACGGGCTGGAGGCGTTGGAGGTGTTGCGGGCCACCAAGGTGGACGTGGTGCTGATGGACGTGCGGATGCCGCGGCTCGACGGGGTGGAGGCGACGCGGCGGATCTGTGAGCCGGAGGAGCATCCGAAGGTGATCATCCTGACCACCTTCGACCTGGACGAGTACGCGTTCTCCGGGCTCAAGGCAGGGGCGAGCGGGTTCATGCTGAAGGACGTGCCGCCCGCGGAGCTGCTGGCGGCGATCCGGTCCGTGCACAGCGGGGACGCGGTGGTGGCGCCGTCCACGACGCGGCGGCTGCTGGACCGGTTCGCGCCGATGCTGCCCTCCACGACGGAGGAGCCGCGGAACAAGCAGGTCGAGCGGCTGACGGACCGGGAGCGGGAGGTCATGCTGCTGGTGGCGCAGGGGCTGTCGAACGGCGAGATCGCGGCGCGGCTGGTGCTGTCGGAGGCCACCGTGAAGACGCACGTGGGCCGCATCCTGACCAAGCTGGGGCTGCGCGACCGGGTGCAGGTCGTGGTGCTGGCCTATGAGACCGGGCTCGTGCGGGCGGGCGGGATGTAGTTCCGCCCGCCCCGCCCGTCAGGGCGTTCTGCGCAGGTGGGTCAGCAGGGTGGTGAGGGTGTCCCAGGCCGTCGGGTCGGTGCCGTCGCCCAGGGGGTAGTGCAGGCCGGGGCGGTGGGCGGGGCCGACCGTGGCGGGGCGCAGGGCCAGCGGGGGGCGGCGGGCGTGGGTCAGGGTGACCTCGGCTACGCCCTTGCCGCCCAGGGTGAACGACACCGGCAGCGGCGCGGCGCCGAAGCGCGGGACCACGCCGAGGTCGCGGCGGCCCGGGCCGACGGAGGCCAGCATGCTGACCAGGCCGTGCTCGGCGGTCAACTGCCCGGCCAGATCCGGCAGGGCGGCCAGCGGCAGCGGGTCGCCGGGGCCGTGACCGAGGGTGAGGGTGACGTCCTCCTCGACCCCGGCGGCCGTCCGGCTGATCCGTACGACGGCCAGCGCGCCCGGCCCCACCACCGTGAGCAGGGTCGGCTCCGGCGCCCGCCCCCGCGCGAGCCCGGTGAGCTGGCGCGGCGACCAGGGGAGGTTCACCGGCTCGGCGGTGCCCCAGCCGGCGGGCGCGGACCCGGTCAGGGCCTGCCAGGCGGCCTCGACGGAGCGGCCGAGCAGCGTGTCCTCCTCGGCGGGGTGCTCCGTACGGAAGGACACGGTCAGCCGGCGGTCCCGGGTGTCGGAGGCGACGGCGGGGTCGGCGGGGTCGGCGGTGTCGGCGCGGGTGAAGGCCTGCGCCGCCCGGGTCTTCCCGGCGGCGTCGCGGACCGGGGCGAACGTGCCGTCCTGCCAGCTCAACACCGCCCCGGAGAGGCCGTCGTAATAACCGCAGTCGGGGTCCTGGACGACCCACCGGTTGGGCACGCCGGTCAGCGCGGTCCGCAGCGGCAGGCTGAGCCGGCAGTGGGCCGGGGTGACGAGGTGCAGGGCCGCGCCGAAGCCGGCGGTGGTGCGCAGGACGTCCGACAGCCAGGCCGTCAGCGGGATCACGGGCCGGTCGGCGAGGACCACGGCGGTGGACTCGGTGACCACGTCGACGGTCGGCAGCGCGCCGACGGGCGCGGGCGCCGCCGAGGCCTCGGAGGTGACGGGGACCTCGGTGACGCGCCCGGCGCCGGGGGGCCAGACCGTCCCGCCCAGCACCTCCGCGAGCCGCCCGGCCACGCCTCCGGCCAGGTCGGCCGCCTCGGGGACGGCGGTGGAGGCACGGGTCTCCGTCCACCAGAAGGGAACCCGGGCCGGGGTGCCGAGGAGCCGTTCCGCCTCGCCGGGGACCTGGACCAGGACCGGCGCCTCCACCGAGACCAGCGGCCGGCCCCCCGCGCCCAGCAGCTGGATGACGGCCCCGTCGGCGGCGGACGCGGCGTCCAGCCCGGTGCCGCCCGCCGCGAGGGCCACGACCAGCGCGGCCGTGTCCGGCATCTTCGGGGTGAGGGCGATGACGTCCTTGGTCACGGTTTCGGTGCCTCCGGGGCGGTAGGGGGCGCGGCCAGCGCGGTCTGCACGATCTGGTGCGGGCGCCCGCGCCGGACCAGGGTGCCGCGGCCCGGCGGCTGGGCGCTCGCGTAGAGCTGCGGGAAGAGCTGGCCCTCCGAGCGGTCGCCGTTCATGACGAGGGCGGTGGTGCCGGATTCGCGCAGCGTGGTCAGCAGCGGTTCGTACAGGGCCCGCGAGGCGCCGGCGACGCGCCGGGCGATGACGAAGTGCAGGCCGATGTCCTGGGCGGACGGCAGGTAGGGCACGAACGCCTGGAGGGGCTGCTGCCCGGCGGTGGTGAGGATGTCGTAGTCGTCGACGAGGACCACGATGCGCGGGCCCGTGAAGCCGGGGCCCTCCCCCGGTTCGGCGTCGGGGTCGATCCCGTCCTCGGGGAGCCGCTTGTCGAGTTCCTTGGCGATGCCCGCCGACAGGGCCGCGGCGAGCTTCGCGTTGTGCGCGTACCCGCCCCGGTAGGGCTCGGGGACGACGCCGCGCAGCCCGCGCCGGGGGTCGTACACGGCGAAGACCAGCTCGTCCTCGCCGTAGCGGGCGATGAGCTGGCGGGCGATCAGGGAGAGCAGGTTGGTCTTGCCGCACTCGTTGTCGCCGAGGACCAGCAGGTGCTGGTCCTGCTCGAAGAGATCCAGCAGGACGGGCGCGAGCACGTCCTGGTCCACGCCGACGGGCAGCCGGCGGGGCTCCTCGGCGGCGGAGGGCAGCCGGTCGGCGGGCAGCCGCGCGGGCAGGACCCGTACGGGGGAGGCGAGGTCGCCGTGCCAGGTCGCGCGGACCGTCCCGGCGGCGTCCTCCAGGGCGGCGGCGAGGTCGGTGGTGCCGAGGCCGGAGTCGATCCGGGGCAGGGCGGCCTGCGCGAACAGCTTGCCGTCGGTGAGGACCCGGCCCGGGGTGTCGGGGGAGATCGTCTCGGACAGCTTGCGGTCGATGGCGGAGTCGGAGGGGTCGCCGAGGCGCAGTTCGACGCGGCTGCCGAAGAGCGACTGGTTGGCGATGCGCACGTCGTTCCAGCGCAGCATGCCCGCGACGACGTGGATGCCGTAGCCGCCGCCGCGCTTGAGCAGGTCGGTGACGGCGTCGTCGAGGTCGGAGAACTCCTCGCGCAGGGCCCCGTACCCGTCGACGAGGAGCACGATGTCGGTGGACGCCAGCTCGGGCAGCCGCCCGTCGGCGCGCAGCCGGCGCAGCTGCTCGACGGAGTCGACGGAGTGCTCGCGGAAGAGTTCCTCCCGGGCGGCCAGCATGCCCCGTACCTCGGCGACCGTACGGGCGGCCCGTTCGCGGTCCGCGCGGCCGGCGATCCCGCCGACGTGCGGGAGCCCGGCGAGCGCGGCGAGGCCGCCGCCGGCCAGGTCGAGGCCGTACAGGGCGACTTCCTGCGGGGTGTGGGTGAGCGCGAGGGACAGGGCGAGGGTGCGCAGCAGGGTGGTCTTGCCGGACTGGGGGCCGCCGGTGACGGCGGTGTGCCCGCCGGCCACCTTCAGGTCCAGCTCCCAGGGGCCGCGCCACTGCCGGGCGGGGTCGTCGAGGACGCCGAGCGGTACGCGCATCGGCGGGCGCCGGTCCGCGCCGAGCCGGAGTCCGTGTCCGGTGACGGACAGCGGCCCGGCGGCGGCGTCGAGGGGGATCGCGTCGGGCAGCGGCGGGAGCCAGATGCGGCGTACGGGCGGGGCGGCGCCGGCGAGCTGGCCGACGATGACGCCGAGGACGCTGGGGCCGGTCTCCCGGGCGGTGGCGGCGGGCTTCTCCTCGGCGGCCCCGACGGAGGCGGAACCGGCGGAACCACTGTTGTCCCGCAGGGTGTTGAAGGCCGGGTACTCCAGCGCCAGCGGCCCCCGCTCGGCGGGGTCGCGGTCCGCGACGGGACCCCGGTAGCGCCCGGAGACGTAACCGGCCTTGAAGCGGGTGTAGGTGGAGGTGTCCACCTTGAGGTAGCCGAAACCCGGCAGCGGCGGCAGCTGGAAGGCGTCGGTGGTGTCGAGGACGGTGCGGGACTCGTCGGCGGAGAAGGTGCGCAGGCCGAGCCGGTAGGAGAGGTAGGTGTCCAGGCCCTTGAGCTTGCCGCCCTCGATGCGCTGGCTGGAGAGCAGCAGGTGCACGCCGATGGAGCGGCCGATGCGGCCGATGGACAGGAACAGGTCGATGAAGTCGGGCTTGGCGGTGAGGAGTTCGCCGAACTCGTCGATGACGACGAACAGGTGCGGCAGCGGCTCCAGTTCGGGCTTCTCGGCGCGCAGGACGGCGTAGTGGCCGATGTCGGCGACGTGCCCGGCGTCCTTGAGGACCTGCTGGCGGCGCTTGACCTCGCCCGCGAGGCTGGTGTGCACGCGTTCGACGAGCCCGGCCTGGTTCTCCAGGTTGGTGATGACCCCGGCGACGTGCGGGAGCTTCTCGAAGGGGGCGAAGGTGGCGCCGCCCTTGTAGTCGACCAGGACCATCGCGAGGTCTTCGGGCGCGTGCGTGGCGACCAGCGCGAGGACGAGCGTACGCAGCAGCTCGCTCTTGCCGGAGCCGGTCGCGCCGACGCACAGCCCGTGCGGGCCCATGCCGAGCTGCGAGGACTCCTTGAGGTCCAGCAGGACGGGCCCGTGGCGGTCGTCGATGCCGATGGGGACGCGCAGGAAGTCCCGCTCCCCGCGCGGCGCCCACAGCCGGGACACGTCGAGGGCGGCGGGGTCGGTGATGCCGAGCAGGCCCATGAAGTCGACGGGCCCGGAGACGGGGGTGCCCTCGGCGACGGACTCGGCGGACAGCCGCAACGGGGCGAGCATCCGGGCCAGGCCCTCGGCGGTGGCGGGGCCGAGGTCGTCGCACAGGCCCTCGGCGGCGGGGGCCTGCGGGGTGCGCAGGTCCCGGACGGTGACGTGGGGGCCGTCCACGGTGATCCGTATCGTCACCTCGTCGGGCTCGTGGACCTGCTCGGCGAGCAGGTGGAGCACGGTGGTGTTCATGTCGGCCAGGCCCACGGCGGTGTCGGGGCGGGGCAGTTCGACGGCGTTCTCCCCGTACTCGTCGCTGACGACGAGGAGCCGCCCGGCGAGGGCGAGCGCGCGCCGGTCGGACAGGCCGCGGCGGACCTCGGCGGCGTACGAGGCGCGGCGGCGCAGCTCGGGGGCGAGGACGTCGGCGAGCTGGGGCAGGCTGGGGGCGATCCGCCGGGCGGCGACGGGGCCGTCCTGTTCCTGGGGGTCGAGGACGTGCGGGAGCCACTTGGCCCACTCCCAGTCCGCGGCGAGCCGGTCGCCGGGGACGCCGAGGGCGAGGGCGACGTCGTCGGGGGCGTGCAGCACGGCGGTGTGCACGAGCAGGGCGCGGGCCACGCGCAGGACGCCTTCGCGGTCGCCGACGACGCTGATGTTCCCGGCCCGGTCGAGGGGGACGGTCAGCGGGAAGTCGCCGGCGCGGGCGAAGCGGGACATGAGCGCGCCGGCCTCGTTGAGCATGAACCGGTCGGGCGGGGTGAGGACGCCGCCGCCGCCCGAGCCGAGGGCCAGCGGCTGGACGGCGACGTCGCCGGTGCCGAGGCGGGGGCACAGGAAGTCGGGGTCGGCGCGGCGGCGTTCCCACAGCCGCGCCGGGTCGCGCACGAGGTCGTAGAGGGCCTCCGGGGGCGGGTTGAGCCGGCGGGCCTCCGCGCGGAGTTCCTTCTCGCGGGCGCCGAGTTCCTCGCGCTGCTCCTCCAGGTACTCCAGGTAGCGCTCGCGCTGGGCGCGCCGGGTGCGCTGGGCCTTGCCGCGCTGGGACCAGAAGAGGGCGACGGCCCCGATCAGCGCGAAGACCAGCACGATCGCGCCGACGGCGGCGAACTGGCTGTTGCGGATGACGGTCATCATCACGACCGAGCCCATCACGCCCGCCATCGGCAGCAGCGCGGTCGCCGGGCTGCCGATCTTGCCCTCGGGCAGGTTGGGCGGGGCCTCGACCGTGCGGGGTTCGGCGGCGGCCGGGGGCAGGGCGGTGCGGGCGGGCCGGTGGACGAGCTGCTGGGTCACCGGGGCGCTCCGGCCGCCGGGAGCGCGAGGGAGCGCTGGAGCACGTCGGCGGCGAGGCGTACGGCGGCCTCCCGGGTCCCGGCGCCGAGGAGTTCGGTGCGGACGGCGCCGCCGGAGGCGAGGTGGCGGTCGTACGGGAGGACGACGACCCCGGCGCCGGTCGCGGCCAGCCGCTCGGCGGCCTTGCCGAGGTCGAGGGCGGGGTGCGGGGACTGGCAGGTCAGCACGACGGTGGTGCGGGGCAGGACGGGCACGGGCAGGGTGGCCAGCCAGTCGAGGACGGCGTGGGTGGAGACGAGGCCCTCGGCGGTGGCGGGGGTGGTCAGGACGCGGGCGTGCGCGGTGTCGAGCGCGGTACGGGCCACCTCGCCGGGCAGCGTCTCGCAGTCGACGACGGTGACGCCGAAGTAGCGGCGCAGCGCGACCGTCACCGTGCGGTACGTGGCCACGTCGACCTGGGCCCCGATGCGGCCCTGGCTGCCGGGCAGCAGCCAGCCGCCGTCGGCGAGCGGGACGAGGTAGCCGGTGACGTCGGTGAGCTGCATGGAGGGGCGGACGATCTGGGCGAGGTCGCCGCAGGTCCAGCGCAGGGACTCGACGCCGAGCCGGACGGGGAGGGTGCCGAGGGCGGCGTCGGCCTCCAGGGTCAGCACCGGGTCGTGGCGGAAGTGGTTGTAGGTGCGGCTGAGCAGGGCGGTGACGGTGGTCTTGCCGGAGCCGCCGCGGATGCTGGTGACGACGATGTGCCGGCCGGTGGTGACCGGCTGCTGCACCTGCGCGGCGAGCCCGCTCCCGGTGGCGACGGCCCGCGCGGCCGACGCCCCGAACGCCCCGCGCAGCGCGCGCACCACCCGCCGCCCGGCGGGATCCCCGTGCCGGGGCCGCCCGGCCGCCTCGGCACCGCGCACGGACACGGTCTCGGGCGCGAGGCGGTGCCCGTGGGGGGCGGGCGGGTAGGGGCGGGGGTGCTGGGGCTGGGGCTGGGGCTGGTGCTGCGGCTGGGGCTGGGGCTGCGGTGACCCGGCGCCGGCGGAGCCCGGGCCGGGCGCCGGGACGGGGGCGGGAGCCCGTCCGTAGCGGTCCGGGGACGGAAGGGACGCGTAATCCCGGGACGGGTCGTGCGGCCCGGCCGCTATCGGCGGCTCGGCCGGGTCCGGGGCCGGGTCCGCCGCACGGGGTGTGGCGGAGGAGGCTGCGGCCGTCAGTTCGCCGAGGACCCCGGCCTGCCAGTCGTCACGCCGGCCCTGGCTCTGGCTCATGTCTGACATGTCTGTGTCGCAACCCTTACGCGAAGGTGCCGAGCAGCCGCCCGTACACGCCGAACACCCCGATGAGCAGCGGGAACAGCACGATGACGCCGAACGACTCGGCGGTGTCCCCGAGTCGCCGCAGCCGCACCCGTACGTGCTCGGGCGGCTGTACGGCCAGCACCCCGAGCGCCGCCAGCGCCAGCGCCAGCAGCGTCGCCAGCGGCCCGGCCGCACCCGCCCGGTCCGCCCACACCAGCAGCGCGGCGACGGTGACGGCGGCCCCGGCCAGCAGCAGCGCGACCACCTCCGCGACGAGCGGGAACGCCCGCGCGCGCAGCCACAGCACGGCGGCGACGGCCACGGCCAGCGACACCGTCCACACATCCGGCTCCCGCAGCGCGAGCACCCCGGCCGCGCCCGCCGAGACGGCGGAGGCGAGGGTGGCCAGCGCCATGCCCCGGTGGGTGGCGCCCAGGGCGGTCGCGACCTTGTACCGGCTGACCGAAGCCCCCCGCGCCCGCCGGTCGTCCAGCCCGGTCAGCCCGGCCGCCGCCAGCGCGAGCCGCGGCAGCACCCCGAGCAGCACCACCGACACGACGGCGAGTACGGCCCCGGTACGGGCCCCCGAGCCGCCCTGCGCGACGGCGACGGCCTCCCAGCCCCCGGTCAGCGCCACCAGCGCGACGGCCCCGACGAACCCGCCCCGCCCGAGCGGCGTGAACCACCCCAGCAGCGCCAGCGCCACCGCGAGCGCGCCCGCCACGGCGGCGAGCCGCCCCATCGGACCCCAGTGCTGCGCGTCGCCGAGGGTCCACGCCCCGAGCACCCCGACGGCCCCGGCGCTCGCCAGCAGCGCCGCCGCCAGCCCGGACCGCTTCAGCCGCCCGGCCAGCGCCCCGACGACCCCGCACACGGCGGCCGCCGCGAGCAGCGCCCCCGCCACGGCGCCCGGCGCGAACTCCCGCCGCGCGAACCAGCCGGCGAGCAGCGCCCAGCCGACGAGCCCGGCCCCGGCGGTGACCCGCCGCGCGGCCGGCCGCCAGCGCCAGGCCCGTACGCCGAGGTCCTCGGCGGCCTCGTCCGTCACGTCGTGCACGACGGGCGCGGACGGCACGTCCTGCATCCGCACGAGCCGCAGCACCGCGCCGTCGGCGACGCCGGCGTCCGCCAGGCAGGTGTCGTGCGCGATGACCGACCCGTCGCCGGTGACGAGGTGGCGCAGCATCGGCTGCGCGGCGACCCGGTCGTCCAGCATCCGTATGACGTCGGGCAGCAGCCGCCCGACGGGTTCCCGCGAGGGCAGTACGAGGTCCATCCGCCGCCGCTCACCGACCAGGGTGACCCGGCTCAGTGCCGTACCGCTTCCCGCCCCCATGCTCACCACGCGCCCGAACCTATCACCGAGTACTGACCTGCCCCGGGGCACCGACCTTGCCGATCAGCCGGTGCGAGACGAACGACCAGCCGACGCAGCCCGCGCACAGCACGGCCGCGATGACCAGCCCCGCGACGGCCTTCCCGATCCGCTCGTCGGCCACCCGCCGCCCGCGCTGCGCCCCGAACAACACGGCGTCCCGCAACCGCCGCCGCCGCACCGCGACGGACTCCAGCAACTGACTGTCATAATCCTCGGCCGCCACCCGACCCCCTTCCTCCACCCCGAACGCTAGCCCTCCCCCCTCACCCCACCGAAACCGGCGGCGGGGGCCAGCCCCCACTTCCCTCGAAGAGGTAGGCGTGGACGGCACGCAGGTACTCCCGCAACGCGTGCGCGCCGGCCGGCTCGATGTTCGTCAGCCACTCATACCGCGCACCCCACGCGTCCGCCTCGGCCACAGCCGCCAAGAACCCGCCCCGCACGGCCTCGACATACTCCGCCCCACACCCGTACAGCACCCCCCGCAGATCCCACCCGGTGTCGAACCCCTCCACCTCACCGAGATAACTCCGCACGAACCCCTCAAACCGCGCGTCCCTCAGCATTGCGGCACCCCCAGGTGTTCACCCACGTGGCCTTCCGCACAGGGTGTTCGTCGGTCATCACCAGGCCGGCCCTCAGCCGGAGACGGCGGCCACGATCTCCCCGATGAGCCTGGCCGCCTTGATCTCGTCGAGCTCGGCCAGGCCCGCCTCCTTCAGCTGCGTCTCGGTCGCGGGAATCAGGTCCGTCGGCTCCCACCGCAGCTCCCGGCTGAACAGTTCGTCCGTCTGTCCTCCCCGCAGCACCCGTCGCCTGAGGATGGGACCCTGGCCATCCTCCGCGGTGTAGTACGCGATTCGCCCATCGGCGTCGAGCGCATCGAGGACGGCATCGCCGAGAAGGGTGACGGGCGGGTTGCCGAGGAAGTCCGCCAGGGCACCGAGACGGAAGCTCACACCCGTCAGGTCAACGGCCCCGGAGTTGTCCCGGATGAACTCGCCGCCCCTCTCGTAGAAGAGGACCAACGGCTCGTAAAGGTCGGGAAGGCCCGTGACGGCGTCTGGATTCTGCGCCCGGAGCTCCGCCAGACGGACGGCGCCGGCGCAGGTGTTCCGGACCTCCCCGTTGGGAAGGCGCTTGAGGAGTTCGGCGAGTTCGGCGTCCGATTCCGGGGAAAGCCGGAATTCCGGAGCCACATGGCCGGTCACGTCGAAGAAGGGCCACCCGCTTCCCGCTTCCGGGTATGCCCGCGACCACACTGCTGCCCGTCGGAGGTACTCGCGGAACAGGACGCGACGCGACTTGACGTGCCCGAACGCGAAGTCCCAGTCGCTCATCCACTCAACGGCGCGGAGGCGGTTCAGCACGGCCGATGCCGTCGGAGCGGTCACTTGAGCTCAATTCCCTTCGCACGCAGCTCATCCTTGAGAGCCGCGACCACTTCGTCGATGTTGGACAGATCGGACGCCAGGCGGACGTCCGGAACGTCGAACCCTGCCCTGGCCCACTGCCCGAATCCGCCCCTCGCCTCGTTCACCGCAAGGTCGTGTGCACCGGCGTCACGAGGGTTCCCGGGGAAATCGCGATAGTACTCGACCGGACCGCCGCTGTTCTGGAAGGACTCCCAGAGGTGCGGGGCGTCGACGGTGTACGGCAGTCCCGCTTCCATCAGCCGGCTCTCGACGTATTCGTGCCCGATGTACCGCTCGAACTTCGTCGCCTCTTCAGGGGTCAGCTCACGCCTGCTCGCCGCTTCCCAGATTTCCGCGATGTCGCTCCGCGGGGTGAAGTAGCCGTGCCTGGAAAGGGCCGGTCCCTCGGGCACCACGTGCTCGGTGAGGAAGAAGTGGGTGCGGACACGGTCCAGAACCTGCGAACTGATACCGGTGTTATCGGAAATGGCCCCAATATTCAGGTTTTCCGGGTTGGCTCGGATTTCGTCGTAGAACTGAGCCGCCTTCACGTGCTCAGCGGTGGGCTCCTCGATGTAGCGCGCGCCGTCCGGCCTGGGCTCGGACCCGCCGGGGAAGACCCCTTCGTCGGCACCCCCGTGGGGGCCGTCCGGGAGAGCGCCACCGCCTGGGCCTTCACCCTGGTGCGGAATGCCCGGGCCGTCGTGGCCGCCGCCCGTTCCCCCACCGTCGCCGTGGCCGCCCGTGGTGGGGCCGTCGTGGCCGCCTGCCGTCGGGCCGTCACCGTGACCGCCCGTGGTCGGGGTGGTGTCCGTGCCGTGGTGGGTGCCTGGGCCGGTGCCGGTGGGGTCGGTGTGGCTGTTGTGCGGGGTGTGTTCCGTGACACCGCCCGGGGTGTGGGCCGCGACACCGCCCGGCGTGTGGCCCGCCACGCCGCCCGGGGTGTGTTCCGCGAGGCCGCCCGGGGTGTGGGCGCCGACGCCGGCCGGGATCGGTTCGTGTTTCGGGATCTCCGCCAGGGGGTGGTCCGGGCCCTTGGGGACCGAGGTGAGGTCCTGTTTCGGGAGGCCCTTGTGGTCCAGGAGCTGGTTCGTGGTCTTGTCGAAGTACTGGGGGCGGCCCAGCGCGTCGTCCGGGAGACGGACGGTGTCCTCGGGGTGCGGGAAGGTGATGCCCGGGGAGTCGGCCTTGGGGAGGTCGCGCCACACCACGTCGTCGACCTTCGGGAAGGCCCCGTCGACCTTGCCGAGGCCGCTGAACAGGTCCCCGATCTTGATCTTCGCCAGCGAGCCGGCCTTGCCGATGTACGTCATCGGGTCGATGAGCCGGCCCGCCTTGCCCGCCACACTGATCACCTTCGCGACCGTGCCCGCCTTGGCCGCCGTCCCCGCACCACCCGTGAACACCGTGGTCAGCACGTTGAAGGTGACCGCGCCCGCCGCCCGCGCCGGGTTCTTGCCCCACTCGTCCCACGCGACCAGCGCCTTGCCGGTCTCCTTCACCGCCGTACGCGAATCACGGATCCAGCCCGGCAGGTCCTTGTCGTCGGCCATCCAGAACGCCGTGCTCATCCCCGGCACCGACATGATCGCCAGCCCGGTCGCCAGCTTCGCCAGACCCGTCCACGCCTGCCCGGCCTTGTCCCAGCCGTCCACGCCCACCAGCGTGCCCAGACCCCGGATCGTGCCCCAGATCCCGTCGACGATCAGCCCGTCCCACACGAAGGACTTGGCCCAGTAGCCGATCTCCCAGACCCGGTGGGTCTCCTCCAGCTGCGAACCCCACGGCAGGTCCTGCGCCTTGTTGAGGTCCTCGCCCTTGTACCCGTACATGTTCTCGCCGTGCGAACCGTCGTCCGCCGTCAGCGCCGCCGCCCCGTACAGGGCACGGATCTTGTTCGCGCACGTCCGCTCGGCCGCCCAGAACGCCGAGACCGCCGCGTTCACGTCGTGGATCAGATCGTTGTTCTCATCGATCTTGTCCCCGTCGTCCTTCCAGTGCTCATCCCCGCTGATCTTGCTGCTGAAGGTGGTCGCCTTCGCCTGCAGCTCCTTCAGCCGCGCCACGATCGGCCGCGCCTCGGTGATGTACTCACCCAGCGCCTTCGCCGCCGTCTCCAGCTGGTCCGCGAAGAAATCACTGTCCGTCTTGACCGGCTTCGTCGTCGCGAACAACTGCTCCGCCTCCGGCGCCGAGTAGAACGCCGACAGCCCCTGGAACTCCGAGTCGACGTTCGAACCCGCGTCCCGGAAGGTGCCCGCCGCCGCCGTGATCGCGGTGTGGTCCTGCTGGAGCGCGTCCAGGTCGCCGGTGAACTGCGGGATCGTGCACGGATTGATCGGTACGTGGTCCGTCACTTCTTCTCCGCCCCCGGAAGATCGACCTTCGGCTCCTTCAGCGCCTCGCGCTGCGCGTTCGCCGCCTGCTCCAGGTTGCCGTGCACGTAAGCCGTCGTCGCCTTGATGGCGCCGTTGATCGAGGCCTCCGTACGCGCCGAGATGTACGCGAGCCGGTGCTCGTGGGAGTTCATGAGCCCGCCCAGCGCACCGGCGATCGGACCCATCCCACCGCCCTCACCGCCCGTGCCGCCGCCCGGAGTCACCGTGCCGGCGTGCTTGGCCGCCTCCGGCAGCTCCGTCTGCAGCGACTTGCCCGCCGTCTGGAAGCCCTCCGCCGCGGTGACCGTCTTGTTGACGACCCCCTGCACACCGGACGGCTTGATGTCCCAGCCCATGAACTGCCCCCGTGTCCTTCGTGTCCCTCGTCGATCCCGTACGGCCCCGTACGGCGTGCGCCGTCAGCCGATGTTGTCCACCGCCGCCTTGGCCCTGGCGAGCGTGGCCTGCGCGGTGGTGTCGTTCTGCTCCAGCGTGCCGCGCACCAGGCGGATGATGTCGCGCACCTCGTTGGCCGCCTTGTGCCAGCGCAGTTCCTTGCCGTGGTACTCGTCCGAGACGCCGTCGGCGGTGAATTCGGACATCGCCGCCTTCACGGCCGCCTCGCGGTCGGCGAGTACCCGCTCCAGCTGGCCGATGATCCCGGCCAGGCCGCCCTGCACCTCGACGGAGGCGGCGACGTCGTACGACGTGCGGTCCAGGTTCTGTCCCATGTCTCTCAATCCCCCTGGTATCAGCGCGCGCCGAAGCGAGCCGCGTCGAAGTTCGCCGAACCCTGGTTCTGGTGGGCGTTGTCCTGCTGCTCCTGGTCACCGGTGACGAAGGAGGTGTCCATGCCCTTCTGGCCGCCGAGGATCGCGCGCAGCGAGGCGTTCAGCTCCGCCGTGATCGCGTCCGAGCGACGCTTGAAGGAGTCGAACGCGGCCTTGCCGGCCCCGTTGAACTTGCCCTCCAGCGGGTCCGCCGCGGCGATCAGCAGCTTGATCAGCGTGCCGAGGTCCTCGCTGGAGCCGCTCGTGGCCTTGCCCAGCTCGGACAGCGTCGTGCTGCCCATGTCGAACTTCATTCACCCACCCCTGACGTGTCGTTGCGTCACGCGCATGCGCGTACCTGTCTACCCAAGGGACGTTGCGAACACAAACGCGGTTTCACATGGCCTGAACGACTGTCCGAAAATAATCCCCGACCGGAACCGTCGCTTCCAATCCGGCGGGCGGGTGAGGCCATACGGGCCATACGCGTCCTCGTGTCAGGTCATCCAGCGGTCGGGGCGGGCCGCCGCCCGGGACGTACGCGAGCGGACCGCCTGTTCGTCCAGCAGCGCGGCCGCCTCCGCGGCGGGCCGCAGCCGGGCGGTGACGGTGCCGTTCGCTCCGGTGTCCACGTGCAGGTCAGCCACGCCGCGGGCGCGCTCCCAGGGCCCCTGCGAGAAGCGCACGCTCTGCACCTTCGCGTGCGGAACGATCTCCGTACGCCGGCACAGCCGCCCGCGCCGGGCCGCGAACAGCTCCGCCGAGAGGGCCAGCCCGTACCCCTTCCACCACACCGGCACCACCCATCGCGAGCCCGCGCGCGGCGACGGGCTGAAGGCCAGGGACGTCAGGTCGGCGCCCGGCAGCACCCGGGCGATCACGGCGTGGGCGGCGGCCCGGGTCGCCACCGGCACCAGCACATCGTTCTTCGAGCCCGCCACGGCCAGCTCCACCCGCACCCAGCCGCGCCGCCGCCACAGCAGCGGCTCCACGATCCGTACGGTCTGCACCCGCCCCGGCGGGACGGTCTCGTGCGCCCGGTCCAGCAGCCCGTGGTCCAGCCGCAGCCCGTCGGGGGACTCGGCGACCGTCCAGTCGTACTCGGCGAGGAACCGGCCCAGACTGCCCCTCCACACCGCCCCCAGCAGCGGCAGCAGGACGGCCACCGCCGCCCAGGGGCTGTCACCGAGCCGCCACACCACCACCGGGGCGACGAGCCCGGCTGCCAGCGCGGCCCACACCCCGAGGCTGAGCAGCAGGGAGACGGCCAGGTCGCGCACCGGCACCCGCAGCAGCTCCCGCTGCGGGGCCTCACCGAGGCCGGCCGCCTCGGCCGGGGCGAAACCGGCCGCCCGCGCCAGCAGCTCGGCGCGCAGCGCGACGGCCTCCCGCTCACCGAGGAAGGCCAGCTCGTCCTTGGCCTCGGCGCCGATGACGTCGAGCCGGAGCTTCGCGACGCCCGCGATCCGGGCCGGCATCGGACGGGTGACGTCCACGGCCTGGAGGCGGTCGAGGCGGATGTGGGCGGTGCGGCGGAAGATCAGGCCGGTGCGGATGCGGAGCTCGGTGTCGGTGACGGAGTAGTGGGTGAACCACCAGCTGAGCAGTCCGTACGCACCGAAGACGAGGACCAGCGCGGCCAGCGCGAGCAGCCGCGGCCCGACGGGGTAGGAGCGCACCCACTCCTGGGCCCGCTCGCCCTGCTGGAGGACCAGCCCGACGGTCGCGGCGACCGGCACCCACGCCCGCCGCAACGGCGTCAGCACGTGCAACCGCCGCTCACCACCCGACCCACCCGGCCCGCCCGACCCCCCAGCCCCACCCGCCCCGCTCACAGCCCCGCCGACCTTGCCTCGCCCCGTTCCGACAGCCGGTCCCGCAGCCGCTCCGCCTCCGCCGGGTCCAGCCCCGGAATCCGGGCGTCCGACGCGGCGGCGGCCGTGTGCAGCTGTACGGAGGCCAGCCCGAAACGCCGCTCCAGCGGCCCGGAGGTGACCTCCACCAGCTGCATCCGCCCGTACGGGACCACCGTCTGCTCCCGCCACAGCACGCCCCGGCTGATCAGCAGGTCGTCGGCCCGTTCCGCGTACCGCCAGGACCGCCAGTTCCGCCCGAGCAACACCCACCCCCAGACCAGTGCGCAAGGCCAGAGCGCCGCGACCACCGCCCACCCCGGACCGGCCAGCAGCCCCAGGCAGACACCGGTCGCCACCGTCAGCGCCACCGTCCACACCACCAGCAGCAGCCGCCGCAGGGTGAGCAGCCCGCCCGGCAGCCCCACCCACTCGGGCCCGTCCGGCCCACGCCTCGTCCCGGTTCCCATCCCCCCACCCTAGGGCTGAGACAATGCGCGCATGACGGAGACCACGGTCGGCATCGGCGGTGCGGCGGAGAGCACCGACATGGTGCTCAACATCGGACCGCAGCACCCTTCCACGCACGGCGTGCTGCGCCTGCGGCTCGTCCTGGACGGCGAGCGCATCGTCAGCGCCGAGCCGGTGGTCGGCTACATGCACCGCGGCGCGGAGAAGCTGTTCGAGGCCCGCGACTACCGCCAGATCGTGATGCTGGCCAACCGCCACGACTGGCTGTCGGCGTTCTCCAACGAGCTCGGCGTGGTCATGGCCGTCGAGCGGATGCTCGGCATGGAGGTCCCCGAGCGCGCGGTGTGGATGCGGACGCTGCTCGCCGAGCTGAACCGGGTCCTGAACCACCTGATGTTCCTCGGCTCGTACCCGCTGGAGCTGGGCGGGATCACCCCGATCTTCCACGCCTTCCGCGAGCGCGAGGAGCTCCAGGCGGTCATGGAGGAGATCTCCGGCGGCCGGATGCACTACATGTTCAACCGCGTCGGCGGCCTCAAGGAGGACCTTCCGGCCGGCTGGCTCGGCCGGGCCCGCGCCGCCGTCGCCGACGTCCGCACCCGCATGGACGTCTACGACAAGCTGGTCCACGGCAACGAGATCTTCCGGGGCCGCACGCGCGGCGTCGGCGTCCTGTCCGCCGAGGCGGTGCACGCGTACGGGGTCTCGGGCCCGATCGCCCGCGCCTCCGGCGTCGACTTCGACCTGCGCCGGGACGAGCCGTACCTCGCCTACGGGGAGCTCCAGGACGTCCTCAAGGTGGTCACCCGCACCGACGGGGACTGCCTGTCCCGCTTCGAGGTCCTGCTCGGCCAGACGCACAACGCCCTCGACCTCGCGGTGGCCTGCCTGGACCGGATGGACGAGCTGCCGCCGGGGCCGGTCAACCAGCGGCTGCCGAAGGTGCTGAAGGCGCCCGAGGGCAGTACGTACGCCTGGACCGAGAACCCGCTCGGCATCAACGGCTACTACCTCGTCTCGAAGGGCGAGAAGACCCCGTACCGGCTGAAGCTGCGCAGCGCCTCCTTCAACAACATCCAGGCCCTGGCGGTGCTGCTGCCGGGGCAGCTGGTCGCCGACATGGTGTCGATCCTGGGCTCGCTCTTCTTCGTCGTCGGTGACATCGACAAGTAGCCGGGGCGGGCGGGCGGCCTGGAGCCGCGCTGTCAGCGGGACAGGGCAGACTGGGGGCATGTCCCACTCCCCCCGGCGGGCCTGCCCCGCCTGCGGCCGCGACTGCGCCGTGACGGCCGGCCGGATCGCCCGCCACGACCCCCCGGCCGGGCGCGGACGGGGCGACCTGGTGTCCTGCCCCGGCTCCCGGGCCCGGGTGGTCCTCGGCGCCTCGGCCCCGACGCTGGACGGGTTCACGCTCGGCCCGCATCCGGGCCAGCTGCCGCTGTTCTGAACCACCCGTCGAGGCGGGCGCCGCGCTACGAGATCGCGGTGCGCAGCCCGACGACGTCGATCGGCTCGGTCTCGTCGTGGGCGGTCAGGTCGATGACCTGGCCCAGCGCGCGCTGCTCGGCGGTGACCGGCTTGAACTCCGGCCCGGAGGCGGCGCCGGCGGTCTCCGCCTTGTGCACGGCGAGGGCCTCGGCTCCCACGACGTCGGCCAGGTCCTCGTTCTGTACGGACTCGATGGCGGCGCGGGCCTGCGCGGTGGTCTTGGTGCCGAAGAAGTCGAAGCCGCCCTCGACGCGCGAGGCGGAGCGGCGCGGGGAGGCGTACGGGGCCACCGCGGCGGCCGGCCGGCGGGCCGGGACGGTCGCCGCCGAGGGCGTGGCCGCGGCCGTACGGGTATGGGTGGTCCCGGCGGCGGGAACCGGAACTCCGCCGCCCGTGGGCGGAGTCGGGGTCGGGGTCGGGGCGGCGGGGGCCGCGGCCCCGGCGGCGAGCGCCTTCGGCCCGGCGGCGTCCGCGGCCTTCGCCTCCGCCTTGCGCAGCAGCGCGACCAGGGCGGCGTTGGCGCGGGCGTACCCGACGGGGGTGGGGGCGCCACTGGAGGTGCGGTCGTGCGAGACCGCGGGCAGCTCCTTCGCGGCGGCGGCCGGGGCCGCGGCCGCCTCCAGGGCCAGCAGCCGGCGCTTCTCCAGGGCGCTGGCGCGCTCGGTCTCGGCGGTCGCGTAGCGGCGCAGCAGGGCGGCGTGTTCGCCGCGCAGGCCGGCCAGTTCGACCCGCTTGGCGCGGAGCTTGGTGTCGAGCCTGGCGCGCAGGACGCGCGCCTCCTCCAGGTCGGATTCGAGCTCGGCTATCCGCTCCTCGGTCTTCCACTCGTCCTTGACGCGGTCGCGCGCGAGCTCCGCGACGCGGCGGCCGGCCGCCCGGTCCCAGGAGCGCATGAGCACGGCGCCGCCGACGCCGGCGGCTGCCGAAAGGGCCACGAGCAGGCGCAGCGCGAGCGGTTCCGCGAGCAGCCAGGCCGCGCCGGCGCTGGCGACGGAAACCCCGGCGACGGCCGTCGGCGTGAGGAGTCGGTGCAGGGGCTCGGGATTGCGGTGGCGTCCACGGGGCATGGCCTGAAATTTACAGTGCGTGGACGGCGCGTGGGGTACCCGTCCGGCAATCTCTTGCCGGGCGGTTACCCCACAATTCTCCATCAATCCGGTAACCCTACTTGTCGAGCAGGCCCTTGGACTGGAGGTAGGCCTTCGCGACGTCCGCCGGCTTGGCGCGCTCGGCGTCCACCTTCCGGTTGAGGTCGACGAGGTCGGCGGTGGTGAGCACCTTGGTGAGCTTGTCGAGGGCGGCCGCGACCTCCGGCGCCCCGGCGTCCTTGGCGTTGACGACGGGCAGGACGTTGTCGGCGTTCTGGAGCTTCTTGTCGTCCTCCAGCAGGACCAGACCGTAGCCGTCCAGCGTGGCGTCGGTGGTGGTGGTCAGCACCAGCTGGTCCACCCCGTCCTTCACGGCCTGCTTGGCCTGCGGGGTGCCGACGCCCTTGGGGTCGATACCGGAAACCGAGATTCCGTACGTCTTCTCCAACCCCGGTGCGCAGAAAGGCCGGACGGAGCATTCGTCACCCGCCGCGATCTTCACCTTCAGCCCCGACTTTCCCAGATCGGAAAGCGTCTTCAGGTTGTTCTTCTGGGCGAATTCCCGGCTCACCGCGAAGGCGTTCTGGTCGACCGCCGCGCCCGCGGGCAGGGCCTTCAGGCCGAGCGGCGCCGCGAGCTTCTCCAGGGCCGCGACGGTCACCGCCGCGTCGCTGGAGGCGACCGGCTTCTCCTTCGGCGCGTTCGGGCCGTTCACCTTGGCGTTGAGGAACTCCGCGAGGGTGGCCGCGTACTCCGGGACGACGTCGATCTCGCCCTTCTCCAGCGACGGCTCGTACAGTTCACGGTTGTTGACCGTGGTGAGGGAGGTGTCGTAACCGGCGCCCTTGAGGAGCTGCGCGTACAGCTCGGCCAGCACGTTGGACTCGGTGAAGCCGGCCGAGCCAATCACCAGCTTGCCCTTGGCGCCCCCGCCGGAGGAGGACGCGGCGGACGAGGAGCCGCCGTCCTTGGTCTTCTCCAGGCTGTCGCCCCCGCACGCGCTGAGCGAAACGGTCAGGGCCACCGCGCCCAGGGTCGCGCCGAGGATGCGCGTGGACTTGCTCATCAAAGCTCCTACGGGAAAGGGGGGTACGGGAAAAACTCGAAACGGAACAACGGAACGGAACGGAACCAACGGCTCAGCGCGCCACCGGCCGACGGCTCGGCAGCAGCCGCTCCGCCGCCACCAGCGCGCCCTCCACCAGCAGGGCCAGCGCGGCCACCAGCAGGGCCCCGGCCACGACCTGCGGGGTGTTGTACGTGTTGAAGCCGGCGGTGATGATCCGGCCCAGGCCGCCCTGCCCGACCATCGCGGCGATCGTGGCGGTGGCGATGACCTGCACGGCGCCCGAGCGCAGCCCGGTCATCACCAGGCCGCGCGCGAGCGGCAGTTCCACCTTCAGGAAGAGCTGTCGGCCGGACATGCCCATGCCCCGGGCGGCCTCGACCACCGAGCGGTCCACCTCGCGCATGCCCACGTACGCGTTGGTCAGCAGCGGCGGCACCGCGAACAGCACCAGCGCGACGATGGTCGGCAGGTAACCGGCGCTGCGCAGCGGCGAGACCATGAACAGGGCCAGCACCGCGAAGACCGGCACGGCCCGGCCGGCGTTGGAGACGTTGACGGCGAGGGCGCCGCCCTTGCCGAGGTGGCCGAGCCACAGCCCGACGGGCAGGGCGAGGGCGCAGGCGATGGCCAGGGCGATCCCGCTGACGTAGACGTGCTCGCCCAGGCGGTGCCAGACGCCGCTCTCACCGGACCAGTTGGCGCCGTCGGCCAGCCAGTCCCAGGTCTGTCCGAGTACACCCATGCCCTCAGGCCCCCTTCGCGGAGCGGGCGCCGGCCCGGGTCCACGGCGTCAGCAGCCGCTGGAGTCCGAGCAGCAGCAGATCGGCGACGAGCGCGAGCAGCACGCACAGCACGGAGGCGGTCAGCACCTGCGCCTTGAAGGAGCTGTTCACGGCCGGGGCGATCAGGTTGCCCAGCCCGCCCTTGCCGACGATGGAGCCGACGGTGGTCAGCGCCACCGTCGAGACGGTCGCGATCCGCACCCCGGCGAGCAGGGCGGGCAGCGCCAGCGGCAGCTCGACCTGCCACAGCAGCCGGCCCGGGCCGTACCCCATCCCGCGCGCGGCCTCCCGTACGTCTTCGGGGACGGCCTCCAGGCCGGCCAGCACGTTGCGCACGAGGATGGTCAGCGAGTACAGCACGAGCCCGGTCACCACCAGGGCCGCCGAGAGCCCGAAGAGGGGCAGCAGCAGCGAGAACATGGCCAGCGAGGGGATCGTGTAGAGCAGGGTGGTGAGCCCGAGCACGGGGGCCGCCCAGCGGCGGCCGCGCCGGGCCAGCAGGGCGAGCGGTACGGACACGGCGATGCCGATGAGCACCGAGACGCCGGTGATCCAGACGTGCTGGACGGTGGCGTCGGTGAGTTCCTGGGAGCGGGAGCTGACGTAGTCCCAGCAGATCCAGTCATTGGCCACCAGGCAGTTCTGCCCGGCCATGCTCTCCACCCCCGTCACCCGCGCGGTCGTGCTCCTGACGACCGCATGCACGGCCACCAGCGACCATAACCCCCGCCGCCGACATTGGCCGGAATCCTTCGCACGGAGGCAACACGGCCTTTACACATCCCGGTACACATCCCGGACGCCCGTGAGGAAGGATGGGCGGTGTGATCCGATTCGAGCACGTGACCAAGCGCTACCCCGACGGGACCATGGCCGTCGAGGACCTG
Organism: Streptomyces sp. NPDC102258; assembly: GCF_055584685.1. Taxonomy (NCBI): domain Bacteria; kingdom Bacillati; phylum Actinomycetota; class Actinomycetes; order Kitasatosporales; family Streptomycetaceae; genus Streptomyces; species Streptomyces sp. NPDC102258. The sequence goes on along the minus strand of NZ_JBVJLO010000007.1, from coordinate 289,017 downwards.
TCCTTCGAGGTGGCGGAGGGCGAGCTCGTCACGCTCGTGGGCCCGTCCGGCTGCGGCAAGACCACCACGATGAAGATGGTCAACCGGCTGATCGAGCCCACCTCCGGCAGGATCCTGCTCGGCGGCGAGGACATCGCGGCCGCCGACCCGGTCGAGCTGCGCCGCCGGATCGGCTACGTGATCCAGCAGGTCGGGCTGTTCCCGCACAAGACGGTGCTGGAGAACACGGCGACCGTGCCCCAGCTGATCGGCACCCCCAAGGCCCGGGCCCGCGCGCGGGCGGCCGAGCTGCTCGAACTGGTGGGGCTGGATCCGGCCGTGTACGGGGACCGGTACCCGGAGCAGCTGTCCGGCGGCCAGCGCCAGCGCGTCGGCGTGGCCCGCGCGCTCGCCGCCGATCCCCCGGTGCTGCTGATGGACGAGCCGTTCGGCGCGGTGGACCCGGTGGTGCGCGAACGCCTCCAGAACGAGTTCCTCACCCTCCAGCGCACCGTCCGCAAGACGATCCTGCTGGTCACGCACGACCTGGAGGAGGCCGTCCGGCTCGGCGACCGGATCGCGGTGTACGGGGAGGGCACGATCGAGCAGTTCGCCCGGCCGGCCGCCGTGCTCGGCGCCCCGGCCACCGAGTACGTCGCGGGGTTCGTCGGCGCCGACCGGGGACTCAAGCGGCTCGCCGTCACCCCGGTGGAGGCGGCCGACCTGGCCCCCGCGGAGGGCGCCGCCCCCGCCCCCGCCGCCTCCGTCGCCCTGGGGGCCTCGCTGCGCGAAGCCCTCGCCGCCCTGCTCCAGGAGGACTCCGGGCGGATCGGCGTCACGCATCCGGACACCGGCGCGCTGGTCGGCGTACTGACCCCGGAGGCCGTCCACCGCGCACTGCGCCGGGCCCACCTGCAAGAGGCGTAGGCGCGGGGGCGCAGGCGCGAGACGTAAGCGCCGGGCCGTCAGGCCTGCATGCGCCCGCTCATCCACACCAGCATCGGCGGGATCTCGCGGCGCCAGGTGTTGAAGTTGTGGCCGCCGCTGTCGAGGATGATCGAGGAGACCCGGTCCGAGCCCTTGACCAGCTTGATGAACTTCTTGGTGTCGTTCAGGTTGTCCTCGCCCTTCTCGCTCGTGGTGACGAGGAAGGACGTACCGGCCGGCTTCTTGTTCTCCAGGCTGTGCAGGACGTCCGCGCGCTTCTTCAGCTTGTCGTCGCCGCGGAAGAGGTCACCGGTCGTGGCGTCGTCCGCCGCCTTGTAGTACGCGGACAGACCCACGGCCGCGCCGAAGGTCTGCGGGTGGTGCGCGGCGATCTTCAGGGCGCAGTAGCCGCCCGTGGAGTTGCCGATGAAGCCCATGTTCTCCGGCTTCTTGCCGACCCGGAAGGTGCTCTGGATGGCCTGCGGCAGGTCCTGCGCGAAGAAGGTCTCGGTCTGCGGGCCGCCCGGGATGTCCACGCACTCGGTGTCGCGCGGCGGCGCGATGGTCGGCCGCAGCATGACCAGGATCATCGGCTTCATCTTGCCCTGCTTGGCCTGCTTGAAGGCCGTCATCGGGTAGTTCAGCCCTTTGATCAGATTCTCGGCCGTGCCCGGGTACCCCGTCAGGACGATGGACGCCGGGAAGTTCTGCGCCTTGTGCTGCGGCTGGAAGTACTCCGGCGGGAGCCAGACGTAGCCGGGGCTGGTTATCTTCGACTTCTGCCCGGTTATGGCAACCTTCAGGATCTGACCACCGACCTGCGGCTTGCCGCCGCCGGGCACGTCCAGCTTCTGCTTGTCGACGACCTTGATGTCCCTGCTGCTCATCGAGTGGTCGACGACCTTGCCGATGGACGTCTCCTGGCCGAAGAGGTCGGCCCACGAACCGTAGAAGAGGAACGACTTGTTGGCGGCGAGACCGACTGCCGAGAACAGCGCCAGCTGGGTCGCGAGCAGGAGGGCGATCCGGCCGGCGATCGAGCGCCAGGAGCGGCCCGAGAGCTTCGGCCAGAACCAGACCGTCACCCCGAACAGCAGCACACCGGCGATGATGGCCAGGACCAGAACCGTATTACTGGTGAGACCCATGAGCAGTCAGTCGACTTTCTGATGGCAGGACTGGATTATTCCGACGGAAGAGTGAACCGCCTCCTCCCGGATGTCGTCCTAGTGGACGCACCACACCCCGGAGGCTGTCACGGCCTTCGGCCACATGATCTCTCGCGGAGCAACGGGAAGCGATGTCTAGCAGGATAGATGGCGATAAGTCCGGACAGGTTCCGAAGCGGGTCGGCCGAATCCTCCGAGGCCCACGACCGGAGGCCGTCCCCGGCCTCGTAGGCACGGCAGTCATGATCGTCGGACTGCTGGACATCGCCGCGGCCGTCTTCCCGCGGTTCCGTCACAGCCGTTTCCACGCGGTCACCGAAGTGCTGCCCGGATCCCTGGGCCCCTTCGCCGCCGCCCTGTCCCTGAGCGCGGGCGTCCTCATCCTGCTGCTCGCCCACGGCCTCAAGCGACGCAAGCGGCGGGCCTGGCGGGCCGCCGTCGTCCTGCTGCCGGCCGGCGCCGTGGCGCAGTTCGCGTACCGCCACTCCGTCATCGGCGTGGTCATCGCGGCCGTGCTCCTCGCGCTGCTGCTGCGCCACCAGGGTGAGTTCAAGGCCCTGCCGGACCCGCGCAGCCGCTGGCGGGCGCTCGCGAACTTCGTGCTGATGAGCGCCGGCTCCATCGGCCTCGGCCTGGTGATCGTCAACGTCCACCCGGGCAAGGTCGTCGGCCACCCGAGCCTGTACGAGCAGATCACCCACGTCGTCTACGGCCTCTTCGGCTTCGAGGGACCCGTCGACTACATGGGCCGCGTGTCGTGGACCGTCGGCTACTCCCTCGGCGCCCTCGGCATGCTGACCGCCGTCACCACCATCTACCTGGCCTTCCGCCCCGAGCACCCGGCCGCGCGGCTCACCAGCGACGACGAGGTGAAGCTGCGCGAGCTGCTCGCCAAGCACGGCGGGCGCGACTCGCTCGGCCACTTCGCGCTGCGCCGCGACAAGGCCGTCGTCTTCTCGCCCAGCGGCAAGGCGGCCGTCACCTACCGCGTCGTCTCCGGTGTGATGCTCGCCTCCGGCGACCCGGTCGGCGACGTCGAGGCGTGGCCCGGCGCGATCGAGCGGTTCATGGAGGAGGCCAAGGCCCACTCCTGGACCCCGGCCGTCGTGGGATGCAGCGAGACCGGCGGCGAGGTCTGGACCCGTGAGACCGGCCTGGACGCCCTGGAACTCGGTGACGAGGCGATCGTCGACGTCAAAGACTTCTCCCTCGCCGGACGCGCCATGCGCAACGTCCGCCAGATGGTGAAGCGCATCGAGCGCAACGGCTACACCACCAAGGTCCGCCGGGTCAGCGAGCTGACCGAGGAGGAGCTGGAGCAGGTCCGCGGCGCCGCCGAGGCCTGGCGCGGCACCGACACCGAGCGCGGCTTCTCCATGGCGCTGGGCCGGGTCGGCGACCCGGGCGACGGGGACTGCTTCATCGCCACCGCGCACCGCGTGGAGGAGGGCGACACCAGCCCCTTCGGCGACCTCAAGGCCATCTTGCACTTCGTCCCCTGGGGCAAGGACGGCATGTCGCTGGAGCTGATGCGCCGCGACCGCGCCGCCGACCCCGGCATGAACGAACTGCTGATCGTGGCCTCCCTGGGGGCCTGCCCGGAGCTCGGCATCGAGAAGGTCTCCCTGAACTTCGCGATGTTCCGCGCGGCGCTGGCCCGCGGCGAGAAGATCGGCGCCGGACCGGTGCTGCGGATGTGGCGCGGCCTGCTGGTCTTCCTGTCGCGCTGGTTCCAGATCGAGTCCCTGTACAAGTTCAACGAGAAGTTCCGCCCGCGCTGGGAGCCCCGCTTCATGGTCTACCGGCAGACCCGCGACCTGCCCCGCATCGGCTTCGCCGTGATGCAGGCCGAGGGTTTCGTCACGCTGGCCCTCCCCCGCCTCTTCGCCGGCCGCCGCCGCCCGAAGCCGGTCCGCACCTGCGCCCACAACCACGCCGCGGTCCCGCCCCAGAAAGACCGCGAAACCCAGCCGGCCTAGCCCCTGGCCGGGGGCACTCCGCCCCCACGGCACGCCCGCGCCCCCCACAGCCCACCCGGCTGCGGGGGGCGCCGCTGCGCGGAAGGGTCCCCTACCCGCCCTTCCCCCGTTCCCCGGGCTCCGCCCGGCCCCGTCACCCCACCGAGCCAGGCATCCCAGCCCGCCCCCAACCAGCCCCGCCGACGTTCGAGGCGCGGGGGCCGGGGGGCGAAGCCCCCACCCGCCCGCGAGCCGGCCATCCCCTACCCGCCCCCCACCAGCCCCGCCGACGTTCGAGGCGCGAGGACCCGGGGGCGGAGCCCCACCCACCCGCGAGCCAGCCATCCGGCTGCCCGGCCCCACCCAGCCCCGCCGGCGTTTGAGGCGCGGGGGTTCGGGGGCGGAGCCCCCGAGGGGGCCGGGGCGCAGCTCCGGGGAACGGGCGAAGGGCGGGGCGGGGAGCAAGCCCGCGCAGCGGCCCTGGGGCCGGACGGGTGGGGGCGGGGCCTACGCTGGACCCCATGAACATCAACCGCGGCCGGGTGGCCGGGCTGCCCGACTGGCACCGCTGCGGCGTCATGGGCGTGGTCAACGTCACCCCGGACTCCTTCTCCGACGGCGGCCGCTGGTTCGACACCACCGCCGCCGTCAAACGCGGCCTCGACCTCGTCGCCCAAGGCGCCGACCTCGTCGACGTCGGCGGCGAATCCACCCGCCCCGGCGCCTCCCGCGTCGACGCCGACGAAGAGCTCCGCCGCGTCGTCCCCGTCGTCCGCGGCCTCGCCTCCGAGGGCGTCACCGTCTCCGTCGACACCATGCGCGCGGCCGTCGCCGCCCAGGCCGTCGCCGCGGGCGCCACCCTCGTCAACGACGTCAGCGGCGGCCTCGCCGACCCCGGCATGATCCCGGCGGTCGCCGCCGCCGAGGTGCCCTTCGTCGTCATGCACTGGCGCGGCTTCAGCGAGGGCATGAACCGTCTCGCCGTCTACGAGGACGTCCTCGCCGAGGTCACCGCCGAACTCCGCACCCGCATCGACGCCGTCGTCTCCGGCGGCATCGCCCCCGAGCGCCTCGTCGTCGACCCCGGCCTCGGCTTCGCCAAGAACGCCGAGCACGACCTGGCCCTGGTCGCCCACCTCCCCGAGCTGCGCGCCCTCGGCTTCCCGCTGCTGGTCGCCGCCTCGCGGAAGCGTTTCCTCGGCCGCGTCCTGGCCGGCGCCGCCGACGCCGCCCCGCCGCCCGCGCGCGAGCGCGACGCCGCCACCGCCGCCGTCTCGGCCATCGCCGCCCACCAGGGCGCCTGGGCCGTACGGGTGCACGAGGTACGGGCGAGCGCCGACGCGGTTCGGGTGGCCCGCGCCGTGGAAGGGGCACTGTGACCGGCCGTACGCACAAGGAAGGGGCACGGTGAGCCGTACCGACATCGAAGCCGTCGAAGAGGTCAACGCGGCCTTCTACGAGGCCATGGAGCAGGGGGACTTCGACGTACTGTCGGCGCTCTGGCTCGACGACGAGATCTCCTGCGTGCACCCGGGCTGGCCGGTGCTCTCGGGGCGCGGCGAGGTGCTGCGCTCGTACGCGCTGATCATGTCGCACACCGAGTACATCCAGTTCTTCCTCACCGACACCAAGGTGGCCCTCATAGGCGACACCGCCCTGGTCACCTGTACCGAGAACATCCTCAGCGGCGGCCCCGCCGAGGAGGCCGGGGAACTGGGACCGCTCGTCGGCCAGCTCGTCGTCGCCACGAATGTGTTCCGACGCACACCGCAGGGGTGGCGGCTCTGGTCCCACCACGGTTCTCCGGTGCTCACGGACTCCGAAGACGAGGACGAAGCGGGCACCGACTGACCCCAAGGGCGGGGACGAAGCCCCGCCGCAGGTAAATTCGAAGGCGGACGACGCCGACCGCACTCGGCGTAGGCCCATGGCCCCGGGGAGTCCCGGGACCGGAGCACCTACGAAAGCAGGAGTGATTCGCGTGGATCGTGTCGCACTGCGCGGCCTCAAGGCTCGCGGGCACCACGGCGTCTTCCCCCGGGAGCGCGAAGAGGGCCAGACCTTCATCGTCGACCTCGTACTGCACCTGGACACCCGCCCCGCGGCGGCCGGGGACGACCTGGCCAAGACCGTGCACTACGGCGTCGTCGCCGAGGAGGTCGTCGACGTGGTGCGGGGCGAGCCCGTCGACCTGATCGAAACCCTCGCCGAGCGGATCGCCCAGCAGTGCCTGAAGCACGAAGCGGTGGCAGAGGTGGAGGTCGTCGTCCACAAGCCGGACGCGCCCATCACCGTCCCCTTCGACGACGTGACCATCACGATCACCCGGAGCCGCGCATGAACAACGGCCTGAACGCCCAGAGCGACCCCACCGTCCAGCCGGTACCCGCCTCCGTCGTCGAGACGGTCGATGCGGCGGACGTGACCCTGTCCAACCCCAAGTGGGCCGTCATCGCGCTCGGCGCGAACCTCGGCAACCGCCTGGACACCCTCCAGGGCGCCGTCGACGCGCTCGGCGACACCCCCGGCCTGCGGGTCAAGGCCGTCTCCGCCGTCTACGAGACCGAGCCGTGGGGCGTCGACCCCGGCTCGCAGCCCTCGTACTTCAACGCCGTCGCGCTGGTGAAGACCACCTTGCCCCCCTCCAGCCTGCTGGAGCGCGGCCACGCCATCGAGGAGGCCTTCGACCGGGTCCGCGAGGAGCGCTGGGGGCCGCGCACCATCGACGTCGACATCGTGGCGTACGCCGACGTGGTCTCCGACGACCCCGTCCTGACCCTCCCGCACCCCCGGGCCCACCTGCGCGCCTTCGTCCTGGCCCCCTGGAACGACGTCGACCCCGAGGCGCAGCTCCCCGGTCACGGTCCGGTGGCCTCGCTGCTGGCCGGAATCGGCCCGTCGGGCATCACGGCACGCCCCGACCTGGAACTCCGTCTGCCGGAGTAGTCGTTAGTAGCCTGTTCACGGCCGTGCGGGCCAGTCACTGAGAGCGGGGAACGGGCAAGTGAAGCAACTGAGGCCGGCGGTCCTGGCGGGCATCTTCGTGATCGCCGGGGTGCTGTCCTGGGCGGGCGCCCGGCTGTGGAACGCGTACGGCACCCTGCCGGGCGTGCCGCTGGCGGCGCCGGTCGTACTGGCGGTGATCGCCGTCGTGCTGTTCGCCACCGCGCTGTCGCTGCGCGCCCGGCTGAAGGCCCAGCGCGAGCGCCGGCCGGGGGCGAAGGGCGTCGAGCCGCTGATGGCGGCCCGCGCGGTGGTCTTCGCCCAGGCCAGCGCCCTGGTCGCGGCCCTGGTGGCGGGCATGTACGGCGGCGTCGGGGTCTTCCTCCTGACGGAGTCCCTCGACGTCCCGGCCCGCCAGGACCAGGCCTGGTACGCGGGCGGCTCGGTGCTGGCCGGCGCCGCCGTGATCGCCGCGGCCCTCTTCCTGGAGCACGTCCTGAAGCTCCCGGAGGACGACGACTCCGACAAGGCGGCCCCGGCCCCGGCCTGAACCGGCCGGGGCTCCTGAGGCTCCTGTGACGGCCGACCCCGTCTCCCGGGCCCCGGGGGCCGGGCGGACCCGTCAGCGCGCCATGATGAGGCTCATGGCCTCGTTACGGGTCGCGGGGTCGCGGAGCTGCCCGCGGACCGCCGAGGTGATGGTCTTGGCGCCGGGCTTGCGGACGCCGCGCATGGTCATGCACATGTGCTCGCACTCGATGACCACGATGACCCCGCGCGGGTCCAGGATCTCCATGACCGACTCGGCGATCTGGGTGGTGAGCCGCTCCTGCACCTGGGGGCGGCGGGCGAACACGTCCACCAGCCGGGCCAGCTTCGACAGGCCGGTGATCTTGCCGTCGACGGACGGGATGTAGCCGACGTGCGCCACGCCGTGGAACGGGACGAGGTGGTGCTCGCAGGTGCTCATGACCTCGATGTCCTTGACCAGGACCATCTCGTCGTGGCCCAGGTCGAACGTCGTCGTCAGGACCTCCTCGGGGCGTTGGCGCAGACCGGCGAATATCTCCTTGTACGCGCGCGCCACGCGGCCCGGTGTCGCCAGGAGACCCTCGCGGTCCGGGTCCTCGCCGACCGCGATCAGGAGCTCGCGGACCGCCGCCTCGGCGCGCTTCTCGTCGAACTCGCCGATCGTGCCCTCGCCACCGGTCAGGGTCACTGGGTCGGTCATCTCATCCTCGTTCCTGTCCACACCACGCGGTCATACAAGAATGCCGCGCCCCCCAGGCTAGAACCTGGGGGGCGCGGCATCCATTCCGGACCTGATCAGGCCTCCGGACGGTCCTCCGGGGAGGGCTCCGGGGCCTTCTCCACCGACACGGCCGGCGCGGACGCCGAGGTGCCGTTGGCGGAGTTCGTCAGCTGGAGCTCCTTGGGCGAGAGCACCGGCGGACGGGTGGAGGGGGTGCGGCGGGAGGAGCCGGTCCACGCGGGACGGGCCGGACGCTTCACGATCGTGGAGAAGATCTCGGCGATCTGCTCCTTGTTCAGCGTCTCCTTCTCCAGCAGCGCGAGGACCAGGTTGTCCAGGACGTCCCGGTTCTCGACCAGGATCTCCCAGGCCTCGTTGTGCGCGGTCTCGATGAGCTTCTTGACCTCTTCGTCGACCAGCGCCGCGACCTCTTCCGAGTAGTCCCGCGGGTGCGACATCTCGCGGCCCAGGAACGGCTCGGTGTTGTCGCCGCCGAACTTGATCGCACCGAGACGCTCGGTCATGCCGTACTGCGTGACCATGGCCCGCGCCGTGGCGGTGGCCTTCTCGATGTCGTTCGCCGCGCCCGTGGTCGGGTCGTGGAAGACCAGCTCCTCGGCCGCGCGCCCGCCCAGCATGTACGCCAGCTGGTCGAGCATCTCGTTGCGCGTGGTCGAGTACTTGTCCTCGTCGGGCAGGACCATGGTGTAACCCAGGGCCCGGCCGCGGGACAGGATCGTGATCTTGTGGACCGGGTCGGAGTTCGGGGAGGCCGCCGCGACCAGGGCGTGTCCGCCCTCGTGGTACGCGGTGATCTTCTTTTCCTTGTCCGACATGATCCGGGTCCGCTTCTGCGGGCCCGCCACGACGCGGTCGATCGCCTCGTCCAGCATGTGGTTGTCGATCAGCTTGAGGTCCGAGCGCGCGGTCAGCAGGGCCGCCTCGTTCAGGACGTTGGACAGATCGGCACCGGTGAAGCCGGGGGTGCGGCGGGCGACGGCCGAGAGGTCGACGTCCGGAGCGACCGGCTTGCCCTTCTGGTGGACCTTGAGGATCTCCAGACGGCCCTGCATGTCCGGCCGGTCGACCGCGATCTGCCGGTCGAAGCGGCCCGGGCGCAGCAGCGCCGGGTCGAGGATGTCGGGCCGGTTCGTGGCGGCGATCAGGATGACGCCGCCCTTCACGTCGAAGCCGTCCATCTCGACGAGCAGCTGGTTGAGGGTCTGCTCACGCTCGTCGTGACCGCCGCCGAGGCCCGCACCGCGGTGCCGGCCGACGGCGTCGATCTCGTCGACGAAGACGATCGCCGGCGCGTTGGCCTTGGCCTGCTCGAACAGGTCGCGGACACGCGAGGCACCGACACCGACGAACATCTCGACGAAGTCGGAACCGGAGATCGAGTAGAAGGGAACGCCGGCCTCCCCCGCGACGGCGCGCGCGAGCAGGGTCTTGCCGGTGCCGGGCGGGCCGTAGAGCAGCACGCCCTTGGGGATCTTCGCGCCGACGGCCTGGAACTTCGCCGGCTCCTGGAGGAACTCCTTGATCTCGTGGAGTTCCTCGACGGCCTCGTCCGCACCCGCGACGTCCGCGAACGTCGTCTTCGGGGTGTCCTTGGTGATGAGCTTCGCCTTGGACTTCCCGAAGTTCATGACCCGGGAGCCGCCGCCCTGCATCTGGTTCATCAGGAACAGGAAGACGACGACGATGAGGACGAAGGGCAGGAGCGAGAGCAGCACGCTCAGGAACGGGCTGGTCTTGTCCGGAGTGACGGAGTACCCGTCAGGGATCTGACCGGCCTCGAACTTGGTCTGGAGGTTCTGGGCGAGCTGTACGCCCTGATCCCCGATGTAGTTGGCCTGGAACTTGGTGCCGTCGTTGTTGCCGAGCTTCTGGTCCTTCTTCAGCTCGATCTTGATCATCTGGCTGTCACCGGTGGTCAGCTTGGCGCTTTCCACCTGGCCACTGTTGATCGCCTTGATGACCTCGCTGGTCTCCACCGACTTGTAGCCGCCGCCGGAGCCGACGACGTTCATCAACACGACCACGGCGAGGACGGCCAGCACGATCCACATGACCGGCCCACGGAAGTATCGCTTCACGTCCATCCATACGGGGCGCCAGGCACCCCGTCCCTCCTGCCCGTAGGTAAATGCTGCTGTGAGTAAAGACTGTTCTTCGGAATGTACCCCTGTATTGTCACCCGCGGCCTCGTGGGACGGCTGACAGACCCGCCTTCCCCTGCTCAACGCGGGGGACCGCCCCCAGGTTCCCCGGGGGCCGCGAGCGGCCGGAAACGGCCGACGTTACCGCCGGCCGGGGGGTTCAGCCGCCGTAGACGTGCGGGGCGAGCGTGCCGACGAACGGCAGGTTGCGGTACTTCTCCGCGTAGTCGAGGCCGTAGCCGACGACGAACTCGTTCGGGATGTCGAAGCCGACCCACTCGACGTCGATCGCGACCTTCGCGGCCTCGGGCTTGCGCAGCAGCGTGACGACCTTGAGGGAGGCCGGCTCGCGGGAGCCCAGGTTCGACAGCAGCCAGGACAGGGTCAGGCCCGAGTCGATGATGTCCTCGACGATCAGGACGTGCTTGCCCTTGATGTCGGTGTCCAGGTCCTTGAGGATCCGGACGACGCCCGAGGACTGGGTCCCGGCGCCGTAGGAGGACACCGCCATCCAGTCCATGGTGAGCGGGGTGGACAAGGCGCGCGCCAGGTCCGCCATCACCATCACGGCGCCCTTGAGCACACCGACGATGAGCAGGTCCTTGCCCGCGTACTCCGCGTCGATCTTCGCGGCCAGCTCGGCCAGCTTCGCGTCGATCTCTTCCTTGGTGATGAGCACCGACTGGAGGTCGCTGCCCATGTCCTTCTCGTCCACCCGCATCACTTTCGTTGGCGGCCGGGGCTCCGGGGGATGCCCCCGGAGGACTCAGCCGTGCTTCAGCACCAATCAGCCCTGCCGGATGACAAGTCTGCCACCCTGCCGCTGGGCCTCGACGCGGCCGGGCAGGTTGATGGCGCCCTGGCCCCGCCATCCGGTGATGAGGCGGTCGACTTCCTCGATGTGCCGGGCGAAGAGGGAGCCGGCGGGGGATCCGGCCGCGACCACGGCCCTGCGCAGCACCCGGCGGCGGACGGCCGGGGGCAGGGCGTACAGCTTGGCGCACTCCAGGCGGCCGTCCTCGTCGCGTACGCCGGCCTCGGCGTCGGCGGCCCAGGAGTCGAGGGCGTCGGCGTCGTCCCGGGAGAGCTGGGCGGTGCGGGCGAGCGCCTCCACGACTCCCTTGCCGAGCGCCTTCTCCAGGGCGGGCAGGCCCTCGTGGCGCAGCCGGGAGCGGGTGTAGGCGGGGTCGATGTTGTGCGGGTCGTCCCAGACGGGGAGGGACTGGACCATGCAGGCCTTGCGGGCGGTCTGCCGGTCGATCTGGAGGAAGGGGCGGCGGTAGCGGTGGCTGCGGCCCGTACCTCCCGAGACCTCGGCCATGCCGGACAGCGAGCGGATGCCGGAGCCGCGCGCGAGGCCCAGCAGGACGGTTTCGGCCTGGTCGTCACGCGTGTGGCCGAGCAGCACGGCGCAGGCGCCCAGCCGGTCGGCGGCCTCGTCGAGGGCGGCGTAGCGGGCGTCGCGGGCGGCGGCCTCGGGTCCGCCCTCGCGGCCGACGCGCACGGCGACGGACTCCACCGGGTCGAGGCGGAGCGCGGTCATGCGGGAGACGACCTCCGCGGCGCGCAGGTCGGAGCCGGGCTGGAGGCCGTGGTCCACGGTGACGCCGCCGGCCCGGACCCCGAGCTTGGGGGCCTCGAAGGCGAGGGCGGAGGCGAGGGCCATGGAGTCGGCGCCGCCGGAGCAGGCGACGAGGACGAGTGGCGTACCGGTCCCGGTGCGGGGGCCGGCGGCGGGAGCGGGGGCGTGGTCGTTCAGGATGTCGTGGAGTACGCGGCGGACCGCCAGGCGTATCGCCGCGACCGCAGGATGGGGACCCATGTCCGGTGCCCTTCGTGGAGTTCGGATGCTCGGAGAGTGGGGTGTTGCGCGGAGAACGGCACTTCGTCACTCAGAGTGCGTCGATGGTGACAGAGGCGAGCCGTTCTCCGAGCATCGCACGCCCTTCCACGGCCCACGGTCCCTCGGACGGGTGATGCTGCTTCCCCCAGTGGGACATGCTTACGCCCCTTGCGTCACCCTTCTTCGCTCCCCGCGCTCCCCTTTCCGTGCACCCGGGTGACCCAGTCCGCGGGCCGGGCGATCTCGGCTTTGGTGGGCAGGGTGTTGGGCGAGGTCCAGACGCGGTTGAAGCCGTCCATGCCGACCTGGCCGACGACGGCGCGGACGAAGCGTTCGCCGTCGCGGTACTGGCGGAGCTTGGCGTCGAGGCCGAGCAGCTTGCGCAGGGCGGCGTCGAGACGGCCGGCCCCGGTGGCGCGGCGCTGCTGGAACTTCTCGCGGATCTCGGCGACGGAGGGCACCACCTCGGGTCCGACGCCGTCCATCACGAAGTCGGCGTGCCCCTCCAGCAGGGACATGACGGCGGTCAGCCGGGCGAGCACCTCGCGCTGCCGGGGCGTCTGGACGAGTTCGACGAGGGAGCGGCCCCCGTCGCCGCGGTCGGCCTCGGGGCGGGCTCCGGAGAAGGACTGCACGGCCTCGCGCAGCCGTTCCAGGACGGCCCCGGGCTCCATCTCGGTGGCGCCGAGGAACGACTGGATTTCGCCCTCCAGGTGGGCGCGCAGCCACGGGACGGCCGTGAACTGGGTACGGTGCGTCTCCTCGTGCAGGCACACCCAGAGCCGGAAGTCGTGCGGGTTCACCTCCAGCTCGCGCTCGACGTGCACGATGTTGGGGGCGACGAGGAGCAGCCTGCCGCCGGTGGCGGAGCCGCCGGGGAGGTCCGGGAGGGCGGGCGCGAAGGTCTCGTACTGGCCGAGCACGCGGGAGGCCAGGAAGCTCAGCAGCATGCCCAGCTCGACGCCGGTGACCTTGCCGCCGACCGCGCCGAGGACGGCGCCGCCGGGGGCGCCGGCCCGGCGGTCCTGCATCTTGCCGAGCAGCGGGCCGAGCAGTTCGCGGAAGCCCGCGACGTTGGCCCTGACCCAGCCGGCCCGGTCGACGACGAGGACGGGGGTGTCGGGCCGGCCGGTGCCGTCGGGTCCCATCCTGGTGAACGCGCGCACGTGCTCCTCGGAGGTCCGGGCGTGCCGGCGCAGTTCCGCCACCACCGCCCGTGCCTCGTCGCGGCTGACCTCAGGACCCGGCCGCACGAGCCGGGTCGCGGTCGCCACCGCGAGGTTCCAGTCGACCATCTCCGCACCACCGATGCTCGTCATGCGTCAACCGTACGTGGACCGGCGCTCCGGCGGATCCCCTTACGAGGTGCCGGCCACGGCGGCCGCGAGCTTGTCGAGGCCCTTCTCGGCGGCGGGGCCGTCGGCGGCTCCCGCCGTCAGGAAGGCGAAGGCGAGCAGTCGCCCGGAGGAGTCGACGACGGTCCCGGCGAGGGAGTTGACCCCGGTGAGGGTGCCGGTCTTGGCCCGGAGCAGGCCGGCGGCCGGGGAGGTGCCGGCGTTGCGGGCGCGCAGGGTGCCGGTGAACCCGGCCACGGGCAGCCCGGTCAGGACGGGCCGCAGCTCCGGGTGGCGGGGGTCGGCGGCGGCGGCGAGGAGGCCGGTCAGGAGGCGGGTGGTGACCTTGTCGGCCCGGTCGAGGCCGCTGCCGTCGGCGAAGCGGGTGCCGGTGACGTCGACGCCGAGGGAGGCCAGCTTCGCGGAGACGGCCTTCTCGGCGCCCTCGAAGCCGGCGCTCTGCCCGGCGGCGAGGGCCGTCTGGCGGGCGAGGGCCTCGGCGATGTCGTTGTCGCTGTTGGTCAGCATCCGCTCGACGAGCCCGGCGAGCGGGGTGGACAGGGTGGTGGCCAGCGGCTGCGCCCCGGCGGGCGCCGTGGTCCGGGCCGGGTCGCCGTTCACCGTGATGCCGCGGTCGCGCAGCAGGCCGGCGAAGGCGCGGGCGGTGTCGCCGGAGGGGTCGTCGGTGCGGGTGACGGGCCCGGAGGCGGAGTCGTCGGGGCGGCCCTCGTCGGCGGTGAGGGCGGTGACGGGCGCGAGGTTGTCGTTGCGGCCGATCGGGTGGCGGACGGGCCCGGTGTAGAGCGAGTCGTCGTAGCCGAGGGTGACCGTGTCGGTGCCGGCGGCCCGGAGCGCCTGGGCGGTGTCGGCGGCGAGGGCGACGAGGCTGCCGCCGGATCCGGCGGGGCTCTTCTTCTTGGCGGTGAGGGAGGGGTCCCCGCCGCCGACCAGGACGAGCGTGCCGGGGCCCGCGCCGGGGGTCACGGTGGTCCGGAAGCGGTGCTCGGGCCCGAGGGCGGCCAGGGCGGCGCTCGCGGTGGCGATCTTGACGGTGGAGGCCGGGGTCATGGGCTCGCCCGACCCGGACTCGAAGAGGACCCGGCCGGTGGCGGTGTCGACCACGCTGGCGCCCCGTACGGTGCCCAGCGCCGGGTCGGCGAGGAGGGGCTTCAGCGCCCCGGCGAGGGCGTCGGGGCCGTCACCGGCCGCGTCGGCGGGGCGGGGGGCGACCCCGGTGAGCACCCCGGGGGCGCTCGGCGCCGCCCGCGGCAGCCCGGACCGGTCGGGACGGCTCCCCTCGGCGTGATCTGCGCCACCCGTACGGCTCCAGGAGGCGGCCCTGTCCCGCTCGGCCTTACGCTGGCCGGAGTCCCACGGCCCGGTGGCGGACACCACCGCGGCCGAGAGCGCGAAGCCGGCGACGGCCGACCCCGCGATGAGCTGCCATGTCTTGGCCAAGGGCACCTCGGACCAGCCCCTTTCGCGATCACACATATGCGTGAGGGACACTTAACCACTGCGTCTTGCCGCGAGCATGGCACCCCACCCGCGAGGCTGGGCCGGACGCGCGCGCAGATGGATCAATGCAGAGCAGTCCCGAAGCAATGAAGCTGATCATGGAGGAGCAGGACGTGGAGTTCGACGTCACCATCGAGATCCCCAAGGGTTCGCGGAACAAGTACGAGGTCGACCACGAGACCGGCCGGATCCGTCTGGACCGTCGCCTCTTCACCTCGACCAGCTACCCGGCCGACTACGGCTTCGTCGAGAACACCCTCGGCGAGGACGGCGACCCGCTGGACGCGCTGGTCATCCTGGACGAGCCGACCTTCCCGGGCTGCCTGATCAAGTGCCGCGCGATCGGCATGTTCCGCATGACGGACGAGGCGGGCGGCGACGACAAGCTGCTGTGCGTGCCGGCCTCGGACCCGCGCGTGGAGCACCTGCGCGACATCCACCACGTGTCGGAGTTCGACCGCCTGGAGATCCAGCACTTCTTCGAGGTCTACAAGGACCTGGAGCCGGGCAAGTCGGTCGAGGGCGCCAACTGGGTCGGCCGCGCCGAGGCCGAGGCCGAGATCGAGGCCTCGTACAAGCGCCTGGAGGCGCAGGGCGGCCACCACTGAGCCCTCGCTGAGCCCTCGCTGAGCCTTCCGCCACGCCGGGCGTGAGCGGGCCGGGGGCACCTCCCCGGGCTCCGTGACATCGCGGGCGGCATCCCCTCTCCGGAGGGGGTGCCGCCCGTCGTCGTGTGCGGGGCGGGCCGCGTACCCGGCCCGGGCGCGGGAACGCGCAGGAGGAATCGATTCCGCATACTGGTACCGCGGATGATCACGGACTGGAGGGCGCGTGGCGGAGGCCGACGGGGCAGAGGACAGGAAGCCCAAGTCCGACGAGGCGCACAGCGCCTTCACCCGGCCGCCCGGGATGGCACCGGAGGCCCTGGACGAGGACCAGCCGACCTCGGAGTTCGCCGTCCCCGACGGCATGGCCGCGCTGCCCGCCGAGCCCGAGGGCTCCGCCTTCGCCGCCCCGGCCACCTACAGCGCCCAGCACTCGCCGCCCGCCTACACCCCCGGCGGCTTCCCCGTCTCACGGATGAAGGAGTCCCCCTGGCAGGACCGGATGCGCACGATGCTGCGCATGCCGGTCGACGTGCGCCCGGTGGCCGAGCCGGTGCAGCGGCAGAGCGAGAGCGGTCCCGCCGTGGGCCGCGTCCTCGACCTCACCCTGCGCATCGGCGAGCTGCTGCTCGCGGGCGGCGAGGGCGCCGAGGACGTGGAGGCCGCGATGTTCGCCGTGGCCCGCTCCTACGGGCTCGACCGCTGCGAGCCCACCGTCACCTTCACCATGCTGTCGATCACCCACCAGCCCTCCCTGGTGGACCACCCGGTCTCCGCGAACCGCACGGTGCGCCGCCGCGGCACCGACTACACCCGGCTGGCCGCCGTCTACCGGCTGGTGGACGACATCAGCGCGCCCGACGAGGAGGTCTCCCTGGAGGAGGCCTACCGCCGGCTCGCCGAGATCCGCCGCAACCGCCACCCGTACCCCACCTGGGTCCTCACGGCCGCCGCGGGACTGCTCGCGGGCGCCGCCTCCATCCTGGTCGGCGGCGGGGTCACGGTGTTCTTCTGCGCCGCCCTCGGCGCCGTCCTCGGCGACCGGCTGGCCTGGTACTGCGCCGGGCGCGGGCTGCCGGAGTTCTACCAGTTCGTGGTGGCCGCGATGCCGCCCGCCGCCATCGGCGTGGCCCTGAAGATCGCCACGATCGACGTACGGGCCTCCGCCGTGATCACCGGTGGCCTCTTCGCGCTGCTCCCCGGGCGGGCCCTGGTCGCGGCCGTGCAGGACGGGCTGACCGGCTACTACATCACCGCCTCGGCCCGGCTGCTGGAGGTGATGTACCTCTTCATCGGGATCATCAGCGGGGTCCTGGTGGTGATCTACGTGGGCCTCCAGTTCGGCGCCCAGCCGAACCCGGACGAGGCGCTCCAGATCCCGGACCGGCCGGTGATCCAGACCCTGGCCTCGATGGTGCTGGTGTTCACCTTCGCGATCCTGCTCCAGCAGGAGTGGTCCACGGTGGCGATCGTGACCCTCAACGGCGGGGTCGCCTGGGTCACCTTCGGGGCGCTGCGGGCCGCCGAGCTGCCCCCCGTGCCGTCCACGGCCATCGCGGCCGGGCTGGTCGGCCTGTTCGGGCAGCTCTTCTCCCGCTACCGCTTCGCCTCCGCCCTGCCGTACGTGACGGCGGCCATCGGTCCGCTGCTGCCCGGCTCGGCGACGTACTTCGGGCTGCTCTCGATCGCCGAGAACCACCTCGACGAGGGGCTCGCCTCGCTCACCAAGGCCGCCGCCATCGCCCTGGCCATCGCCGTCGGGGTGAACCTGGGGTCGGAGGCCTCCCGGCTCTTCATGCGGATCCCGGGCGCCCAGAGCGCGGCCAAACGCCGCGCGGCGAAGCGCACCCGCGGCTTCTGAGCCGCCCCGGGGCACGCGGTCGCCCCGGGTACGGGAACACCCCGGGCACGCGAACGCCCCGGGGAGACCAGGTCTCCCGGGGCGCGCGCAGGGCGTGAAGGGGCGTACAGGGGCGTACGAGGGCTCGTACGGGCCCGCTAGCGCTTGGCGTGCCGCCCGCGCTGCCCGGGCACCTGCTGGGGCTCCTCCGGCGCGCCGTACGGGGCCACGGGGGCGGCGGGGACCGCGGCGTTCGCCTTGGCCCTGGCCTTGCGGGACTTGAGCACCTCGAAGACCACCGGGATGACCGAGATCAGCACGATGCCGATGAAGATCGTCTCGACGTTGTCCTTGATGACGTCGAACCGGCCGAGCTGGTAGCCGAGGCAGGTGACGCCCGCGCCCCAGGCGATGCCGCCGATGACGTTGAAGGTCAGGAAGGTCCGGTACTTCATCGCGCCGGCGCCCGCGACCATGGGAGCGAAGGTGCGGATGATGGGCACGAAACGGGCGAGCACGATCGCCTTGGGGCCGTGCTTCTCCATGAACTCGTGCGCCGAGTCGAGGTTCTCCCGCTTGAACACCTTGCTCTTCGGCCGGTTGAACAGCTTCGGGCCGAAGTACTTGCCGATCAGGTAGCCCACCTGGTCGCCGATGATCGCGGCGACCGCGATCAGCGTGCAGACCAGCCACAGCGGCTGGCTGATGGCCCCGCTCGCGGTGAACAGGCCCGCCGTGAACAGCAGGGAGTCACCGGGCAGGAACGCGAAGAGACCGGATTCCGCGAAGACGATGACCAGGATGCCGATCAGGCCGAACTGCCCGATGAGGTAATCCGGGGACAGCCACTCAGGGGCGAGCGCAAGCGTGTACACGAGTTCCGGGCTCTCCTGGATCAGGGGGGGTATCGGCGGTGGGGGGCGGGACGGCTCTCAATTATCAACGCACACGACCCCCACCGGGTTCCAGGCCCGGTGGGGGTCGTGTGAGCAACCTCGCGGCCACCGCGCGGCGACGGCGCGGTTACGCCCCGCGCACGGCGTTGGCCGTGATCGCGTCCTTCAGGTGCCCGGCCATGCCCGGCCGGATCGCGTCGTAGAAGGCGGTGAAGCGCGCGTCCGCGACGTACATCTCGCCCAGGCAGGTGTGCATCTCGTACGGGCACGCGTAGAACCACCTGGAGATGTGCCGGCGGTGCTCCTCGGCCAGGTCCATCGCCGCCTCGCCCCCGGCCGGCTCCCCCGCCTCCATCAGGGCCGCGTACCGGGCGCCCCAGTCGGCGGCCTCGTCCTGGATCCGCTGCCAGTCGGCCTTGGTGTACGAGGCGGCCCGGCGCTGCGACTCCGCATAGGAGTCGGTGTGGCCCCACCGCTGCTCGGCCTCCTCGGCGTACTGCCCGGGGTCCTGCTCCCCGAAGACCTCGAACCTCTCCTGCGGCGTGAGGTTGATGCCCATCTTCTTCGCCTCCATGGCGTGCTCAACGGCCTTGGCCATCTGCTGGAGCCGGGCGATCCGGTCGGTCAGGAGGGCGTGCTGCCGGCGCAGCTGCTCCCCCGGGTCCGAGGACGGATCGTCCAGCAGGGCCGCGACCTCGTCGAGCGGGAAGCCGAGCTCCCGGTAGAACAGGATCCGCTGCAGCCGGTCGAGGTCGGCGTCGTCGTACCGCCGGTGTCCCGCCGTGCTGCGCCCGCTCGGGCGGAGCAGGCCGATCTCGTCGTAGTGGTGCAGCGCGCGCACCGTCACTCCGGCGAAACCGGCGACCTGTCCCACGGAGTAGCCCATCGCCTTCCGCTCCTTCGGTTGGGTACGCCCTTCACTGTGGCTCCTCACGCCGCGTGAGGTGCAAGTCCGTTCACCACGGACCCGCGCGGGGCGCCGCTCAGCCCATCGCCTTCGTCCCGTCGATGGTCTCCCGCAGGATGTCGGCGTGGCCCGCGTGCCGGGCGAATTCCCGCACCAGGTGCAGCAGCATCCAGCGGACCGAGACGTCCGCCTTCGGCATCCAGGGCGCCTCGGGCAGCGGGAAGGACTGGTCGAGGGTGGGCACGGAGGCCACGAAGTCGGCGGTCTCCTTCTTCACCCCGTCCCAGAAGGCGAGGGCGGAGTCCAGGGTCTCGCCCCCGGCGAGGTGGAAGCCCTCCAGCCAGGTCTCGAAGGACCGCTGGTGCTCGTTGGGCCGCCGCTGCGCCAGGCGCAGCCAGTTGAGCTCGACCTCGGCCGCGTGCTTGACGAGCCCGGACAGGGACAGCTCGCTCGCGGTGGGGCGGCTCGCGGCCTGCTCGGGCGTGACGCCCTCGGCGGCCTTGCGGAGCGCCTGGCGCTGGTCCTCGACGAAGAGGAGCAGCGTCCCGCGCTCGTCTCCGGCGATCTCCTCGGTGGGGTGGGGCATGACGGCCGCCTTCCGCGGGGGGCGCGTGCCGCGCCCCGTTCCTCGTGCTGATCTGACGGGAACCACGCTACGGAGCATTGCGGCCAGGTTGTGTCCGCTACCGGCGCCGGGCCGAGCCCGGCCCGGCCCCGGCCGGGCCGGCGCCCGGTTAGAAGGGGAAGACCGTCCGGCCGTGCTGGACCGAGATCCACTTCTGGGTGGTGAAGGCCTCGACGGTGGCCTCGCCGCCCAGCCGGCCGAGGCCCGAGGCCTTCTCGCCGCCGAAGGCGGTCAGCGGCTCGTCGCCGATGGTGGAGTCGTTGACGTGGAACATGCCGGTCTCGACGCGCTGGGCGAAGCTGACGCCGCGCTCGATGTCCCGCGTGTGCACGGCGCCGCTCAGCCCGTACGGGGTGGCGTTGGTCAGCCGCACGGCCTCGTCCTCGCCGTCGAAGACCACCAGCAGCGCGACGGGGCCGAAGATCTCCTGGCCGAGCAGCGGGGAGTCCTCGGGGAGACCGGCGAGGACGGTCGGTTCGACCAGGTTGCCGCGCGTAGACCCCCGTACGAGCGCCCGGGCGCCGGACGCGACGGCGCGGTCCACGAGGGCGGTCAGGGCGTCGGCCTGGAAGGAGTTGATCAGGGGGCCGATGTGGGTGTCGGCCTCGCGCGGGTCGCCGGTCTTCAGGGCGCGCACCCGGGCGGTGAACTTCTCGGTGAACTCCTCGGCCAGGGAGGCGTCGACGAGGATCCGGTTGGCGGCCATGCAGACCTGGCCCTGGAAGACGAAGCGGCTGAAGACGGCCGCGTCGACGGCGTAGTCGACGTCGGCGTCGTCGAGGACGACCAGGGCGCTGTTGCCGCTCAGTTCCAGGACGGTCCGCTTGAAGTGGCGGGCGGCGACGGAGCCGACGTGCCGGCCGGTGCGGTCGGATCCGGCGAAGGAGATGACCTTGGGGACGGGGTGGGTCAGGATCGCGTCGCCTATCTCGGCGATGTCGGTGACCAGGACGTTGAGGAGGCCGGCCGGCAGGCCCGCGTCCTCGAAGATCTTGGCGATGATCCCGCCGCCCGCGACCGGGGCGTTCTGGTTCGGCTTGATCACGACGGCGTTGCCCAGGGCGAGCGCCGGGGCGACCGACTTCAGGGTGACCAGCAGCGGGAAGTTGAACGGGCTGATCACGGCGACGACACCGACCGGGAGGCGCTGGACCCGGTTCTCCTTGCCCGCGACCGGCGAGGGCAGGGTGCGGCCGTCGGGCCGGACGGCCAGCTGGATCGCCTCGCGCAGGAACTCCATCGCCAGGTGGACCTCGTACTCGGCCTTGGGACGGGTCCCGCCGAGCTCGTCGATCATCGCCTCGACGATCTCCTTCTGGCGCTCCTCGGTGATGCGCAGGGCGCGTTCGAGGACGAGACGTCTCGCGTAGGGGCTGGTGGCCGCCCAGGACCGCTGCGCCCGTTCGGCCGCGCGGTAGGCCCGGTCCACCTGCTCGGTGGTGGCCACCGTGATGGCCGCGAGCTTCTCCCCGTTGTAGGGGTTGACGTCGATGATGTCCCACGAACCGGTGCCGGCCAGCCATTCGCCGTCGATGTACTGGTGAGCCAGGTCGGTGAATATGGACATGCCATCCCTTACTGCGAGCGCGCACCCGTGCGCTGCACCGGAGACCGATCGGTCATCATGCACTGATCAGACGTCATAGTACGTGCGGTTCAGGACAGTTGGAGCAGTCCGCGCAGGAGATCCCGGGTCCGGTCGGGATCGGGGCAATCGGCCTGTAGCCGCTGCATCGCCCGCGAGTACTGCCCCACTTCCTCTTCTTTGTCCAGGTAGAGGGCGCTGGTGAGCTGTTCCAGATAGACGATGTCCTGGAGGTCGGACTCGGGAAAGCGCAGCAGCGTGAAGGCGCCGCTCTCCCCCGCGTGTCCGCCGAAGGAGAAGGGCATCACCTGGAGCTGGACGTTGGGCCGCTGGCTGATCTCGACGAGGTGCTCCAACTGCCCGCGCATCACGTCGCGGTCGCCGTACGGGCGGCGCAGCGCGGCCTCGTCGAGGACGGCGTGGAAGACGGGGGCGTTCTCGGAGACGAGGACCTTCTGGCGTTCCAGGCGCAGGGCGACGCGGCGGTCGATCTCGGCGGCGCTCGCGCCGGGCATGCCGCGCTGGACGACGGCGTGCGCGTACGCCTCGGTCTGGAGCAGGCCGTGGATGAACTGGACCTCGTAGATCCGGATGAGCGAGGCGGCGCCCTCCAGGCCGATGTACGTCTGGAACCAGCCGGGCAGTACGTCGCCGTAACTGTGCCACCAGCCGGCCGCGTTGGCCTCGCGGACCAGTCCCAGGAGGGACTCGCGCTCCGCGCCGTCCGTGACCCCGTAGAGCGTCAGGAGGTCTTCGACGTCCCTGGCCTTGAAGCTCACCCTTCCCAACTCCAAGCGGCTGATCTTCGATTCTGATGCGCGGATCGAGTAGCCGGCCGCCTCACGGGTGATGCCGCGGGATTCTCGGAGTCGCCTGAGCTGCGAGCCCAGGAGGATGCGGCGCACTACGGAACCGCTGGCTTCTGCGGTCACCAGTCCTGCCCTCCCCATCGCGATGTACGTGTGCGTCGTGGGCCCCCGTACCCCGGTGCCGCAGTCTGCCACCAAAACGCATCGGACCGTACTCGTTCTGTAACGGAATCCGGCGTCCCGGAAAAGAAGTCCGTAAGTATGCGTAGGAAGAAATGAGCAAGAACCGTCACGGGAGCGGACAGGTCCGGCGCGTGCACGTGCATCTGCCCTTGCATCCGGCTGCGCCATTCGGAACGATGGTCTCGCGCACCTGCGTGCTCTTCGCGCCGGCGCCGGACCCACCCCGCAGTTCTCTTTGGACGGAGCCGCCCGCCCCGTCCGCGAATCCCGGGAGTGCCTCGCATGGGGACGAATGGATCGACCATGCTGGAGCCGTTACGGCAGGGGCTGCCCCCGGTCGACCCCACGGCTGTCTCCGGGTCCGCGTCGTGCGCCCTGCCCGCCCGCTTCGAGGCGGTGCGCGGCGCCCGCTCGTTCACCCGGTCCACGTTGTCCCAGTGGGGCCTGGACGACCGCTTCGACGACGTCTCGCTGGTGGTCTCCGAACTCGTCACCAACGCGCTGCGCCATGCCCTGCCGGACGAACCGCGCGGGTCCGCCGGGGAGCCGGAGGGCTGCGTACGGCTGCACCTGATGCGGTGGAGCACCCGGCTGGTGTGCGCGGTGCGCGACCCGAGCGAGGAGCGGCCGGGCGGCTCGTTCGCGCCGGAGCGGACGGACGAGAACTGCGACCTGGAGTCGGGGCGCGGGCTGTTCCTCGTGGACGCCTACAGCGACAACTGGGGCTGGCACCCGCTCGCGGGGCGGCTGACCGGGAAGGTCGTCTGGGCGCTGTTCATGCTCCAGGACTGACCGGTCCGCAGCGCCGGGGACGGACCATCACATACAGGACGACTGGCCGGGGTTGATCATTTCGATCAGTCCCGGCCAGTGCACGTGCATGGCTTGATCCAGTGCGCTGTTCCGTGGGGCGCCGTCGGAGTGCCGCCGGAATGCCGTCGGCGTTTCTTCAGGCGATCAGATGATCGAACTCGCCGTCTTTGACGCCCAGCAGCAGCGCCTCTATCTCGGCCGGCGTGTAGACGAGCGCCGGCCCGTCGGGAAAGCGCGAGTTGCGCATGGCGACGTCCCCGCCCGGCAGTCTGGCGAACTCCACGCAGGATCCCTGCGAGTTGCTGTGTCTGCTCTTCTGCCAGGTCAGCTCATACAAGGTTGCGAGTTCTGCAGCTGCCATCCCGTTGTACGCGTGGTCCACAGGAAGCCCCCGATAGTGCAGATGTCAACTGCACCGGATCATAGCTGTGTTCATCGGCGCATGCATGGGCAGATGCACGTGCACGCGCGGTGCCGGGTCCGTCACCCGTTGATCACCTATCCCGACCGCAGCGCCTCGGAGAACTCGTCCAGCGCGTCCAGCAGCTGCTGCGCCGCCCCGCGCAGCACGGCCGTCCCCGGCCCGTCCCCGTCGGGCAGCAGGCCGCGGACCCCGTCCCACTCCGGCACCCGGCGTTCGCGCACCGCCTTCGCGCCCTTCTCCGTCGCCTCGCGCAGGGCGTGCGCCAGCTCCGCCGCTCCCGGCACCGGCTCCCGGTCCCGGTCGGGCAAATGGGCCTCCAGCAGCATCGCGTGCCGGCCCAGGGCCGCCAGCGCCTCCCCCGCCCCCTCGGCCGCCGCGTGCGAGAGGCCCCGGTGGCGCACCGGCTCCCCCGCCGCCCGCGCGAGCGCCTCCTGCCAGGCGATGCGGGCGTCCCGGGTGGCCAGCAGGGTCTCCCGGACGTCGGCGCGCCGGGCTCCGGCCGGGTCGCCGTACTGGGCCAGCACGGCGGCCGCGTACCGCCCGAGGGCGGCCAGCCAGTCGGCGAGCCGGGTGCGCAGCCGCGGCGTCTCCCAGGCCGGGTAGACGGCGTACGCCACCATCGCGAGCACCCCGCCGACCAGGGTCAGGGCGATCCGGTCGGGCACGGTCTGGTCCCAGCGGACGCCGCCCATGCCGAGCAGGAAGACCACGTACGCGGAGACGCAGACCTGCGAGACGGCGTACCCGGTGCGCAGCAGCACGTACATCAGACCCGCGCTGATCACGGCGAGCAGCCCCGACAGGTACATCCCGGGCTGCGCCAGTCGCACGATCGCGGTGGCGACGCCGACGCCGGCCAGGGTCCCGGCGAAGCGGGCCACGGCCCGGGACCAGGTCTGC
Source organism: Streptomyces sp. NPDC102258 (assembly GCF_055584685.1). Lineage (NCBI taxonomy): Bacteria > Bacillati > Actinomycetota > Actinomycetes > Kitasatosporales > Streptomycetaceae > Streptomyces > Streptomyces sp. NPDC102258. The sequence continues at coordinate 264,345 of NZ_JBVJLO010000007.1, read as the reverse complement.
GAGAAGTCGGGCCGCATCACCATCACCGAGGCCATCGGCGCCCAGTAGCCGTGCCCGAACGGCAGCGCGTGCCCGATCAGGTACCCGGCGCAGGCCACGGCGGTGACCCGGACGGCGTGCCGCAGGATCGGCGAGGCCGGCCGCAGCTCGCTCCGTACGTCCCTCAGCACCAGCGGCACCAGCCGCGCCAGCGAGGGCCGCAGCATCGCCTCGGCCGGGTCGGCGGTCCGGCCCGACCCGGGCGATGCCGTCTCCAGTACGTCCTCCAGCAGCGCGGTCAGCCGCCGCGCGGCCCGCAGCGGCGCCCCCCGGAGCACCTCCGGCAGGTCGGGGGCCTGCAGCACGGCCAGCGCCGGGGCGGGCAGCCGTACGGGGTCCCCGTGCCGGATCGCGCGAGCGGCGGCGTCCAGCGCCGTCGCGGCGGCGGCGAGCAGCTCCCGCACCCGGTCCCGGGCCGGCCCCTCGGCGGGCGCCCCCACGGCCGGGTCGGCGAGGGAGGCCAGCACGGGCCGGATCCGCTCGGCGAGCCCCCGCGCCCCGTGCAGCTCGGAGGGGCGCCGGCGGGCCTGGCGGACGGTGACGGCGGCGGCGTCGCGGGCCTTCATCAGCGGGACGGGGTCGAAGGGGGCGGCCGGGTCGTGGCGCAGGCGGCGGGCGTAGTCGGCCTCGGCGGCCAGGGCGTCGGCCAGGGCGTCGCGCTGGGCGCCCCAGCGGCGGATCGGGAACAGCACGATCAGCAGCGCCTGGACCACCCCGCCGGCGGCGATCACGGCGGCGTGCCCGGCGGCCTGCGGCAGGGAGGTCGGCAGGGTGACGGTGACCAGCATGATCGCGACGTTGCCGGTGGCGATGATCCCGGCGGTGGGCCCGGCCGCCCACAGCATGCCCGCCGAGAACGACCAGACGGCGAGCAGGAGCAGGAAGAGCCAGATGTCCGAGGAGCCGACGAGGTAGCCGACGAAGGTGGAGACCGCCAGGGTCAGCCCGGAGGCCAGGGCGAGCACCGGGCGCGGGCGCCAGCTCTGCTGGAAGCTGGCGATGGCGGCCGTGAAGGCCCCGAAGGCGGAACTGGCCGCCGCGCCGGGCCCGAGGAAGGCCAGCCCGAAACCGATGACGAGCGCGAGGCCGACGGCCGCCCGGACCGCCACGAGGGGTTCCAGGCGGGCCCGTTCGACCTTCATGCCCGAGCGGACCGTGTCTCTCAGCGCCCGGAGCCAGCTCATGACGCCGAGCGTAACGGTTTTCAGGGTTTCTTCAGGTTTGTACGGATCCCTTGCCGCGGGGTTCGCTGGGACGCATCATCGACCGGTCGTCCTCTCGAAGGTGGGTCCGCACATGCTCCGCAACGGCCTCGAACCCTGGCACCTCGTCATCGTCCTGGTGGTGTGCCTGCTCGTGTTCGGCTCGAAGAAGCTCCCGGACATGGCCCGGTCGCTGGGCCGTTCGGCCCGCATCCTGAAGTCCGAGGCCCGGGCGCTGCGCACCGACGACCCGGCCGCCCGCCCGGAGGGCCCGGCGGCCTAAGGGCCTGGGCCGCGTTCTAGGGGAGGGCGGGCCGGCCCCGGGCCGCGCCCACGTGCGCGGCGTCGGCGGCCGCGGTGCCGTCCTCCCAGCCCGCGTGGTCGGTGGCGCCGCGCAGCCGGGTCGTCGTGGTCCGGGGGAACATCTCCTCCGCCCGGGAGGTGACCGCGACGTCGCGGGCCACCAGCGCGGGCAGGTTGTCCGGTGCCTCGGCCGCGGTGTGTTCGGCGGTCTCCGCGAGGCGCCGCCCGAGCCGGCTGGCGTAGGCGAGCAGGAAGGACTGCCGGAAGGTCTTGGTCCGCTTACGTCCGCCGGCCCGCTGGGCCGCCTCGGCGCGGGTCATCGCCGCCGTGCCCTGCACCAGGAGCGAGGTGTAGAGCAGCTCCACCGCCTCCAGGTCGCTCTCGAAGCCGACCACCGTGGAGAACTCGAAGCCGCTGTTCCACACCGCCCGGCAGCGGTTGGCCGTCGCGACCGCGTCCAGCAGCACCGCCTTGGCCTCCTCGTACGGGGGCTCGACCCCGATCCGGCAGGCGCCGGGCAGCCGGCCCCGGCCGCCGCCGCGGGCGGCGAGCAGCGCCTCGTCCACCGTGTGGCGGGCCATCAGCTCCTGCGCCTTCGCGCTCAGGGCCTCCGCCTCCTCCGGGAAGGTGGTCGCCTCCGCCTTGGCCAGCAGCGCCCGGATCCGGCCGAGCATGCGGGGCTCGATGTGCGCGTGTTCGGCGAGGGCGTCGGCGGGATCGCCGGGAACCGGCCCCACGGGCTCGATGCCGGGCAGCCGGATCAGCAGCCGGTACACCTCCAGCACGGCGGTGGCCAGCGTGAACCGGTCCGCCCGGACGCGGCGCGCGAGCTCCTCGGCGTACGCGGTGTCCTCACCCCACCAGACCTCGGCGTCCGTCCACCGCTCGGGCAGGCGCGGGTAGCGGCGGGCCTCGGCGGCGATGACGTCCTCGGCGATCCGCAGGTGGAGCCCCTCCAGGTCGCGGCGCACCAGCCGCAGCACGTCGGCCGGCCGCCACCCCCGCTCCCAGGCCTGCCGTACGTACGCCTCCCCGCGCCCGAGCAGCTCCGGCCCGACCCCGCCCCACTCGGCGGCGAGCACGGAGGCCCCCGTATCGAGCCCGGCGTCATCCTGGGCGTACAGCGCGGCGGCAAAGGCCCGGTCGACGATCCCGACGAACTCACTCACCCCCTCAGCTTGGCACGCCCCCACCCCGGCCCGATTCCCGGCCCGGACCCGGGCGCCCGGGCCGCGCTGCCCGCCCGGAGGGGTCCGGCGGGCCGGGGCGGGGATGTCAGAGGGCGGTGGGAGACTCGCACTCGTGAGCGACGTAGCCGGGCCGTGGGCCCTCGCCGACGGCGGCGACGGGTGGTGGGAGGCCGCGCCCGTGGCCCCCGGCACCGGGGTCCGGCTGCGCGTGCGGGACCCCGCCGAGGCGGTCCGGGACGCGCCCGCCGCCACCCGGTGGGTCTGGCGGTCCACCCCCGCGCTCCACCCCCGGCTGCTCGCGGCGGGCATCCGCGTCGAGCGCTGCTACGACGTCGAGGACGCCGAGCTGCTGCTCCTCGGCCACGAGGGCCGCTCCGGCGAACCCCGCTCGGCGGCGGCCGCCTGGGCCCGCCTCAGCGGCGCCCCCGTCCCGCCCGACCCCCCGGCGCGCGCCGCCGAGCCCGGCACCCAGGACTCCCTCTTCGACCCCCAGCCCGCCACCCCGGTGCCCCTCGACGCCCTGCTCGCCGTCCACGCCGACCAGGCCCGCCGCATCGCCGCCACCGCCCACCCCGACCGGATGCGGCTGCTCATCGCCTCGGAGTCGGCCGCCTTCCTGCTCGCCGCCGAGATGCACCGGGCCGGCCTGCCCTGGCGGGCGGACGTCCACCGCGCGCTGCTGACCGAGCTGCTCGGCGAGCGCTACGCGGGCGGCGGCGAACCCCGCCGCCTCGCCGCGCTCGCCGACGAGGTGTCCGCCGCATTCGGCCGCCGCGTCCGCCCCGACCTGCCGGCCGATGTCGTCAAGGCCTTCGCGGAGGCCGGGATCAAGATCGCCTCCACCCGCCGCTGGGTCCTGCGGGAGGTCGACCACCCCGCCGTGGAGCCGCTGCTCGCCTACAAGAAGCTCTACCGGATCTACACCGCCCACGGCTGGTCCTGGCTCGCCGACTGGGTCCACGACGGCCGCTTCCGCCCCGAGTTCGTCCCCGGCGGCACCCTCACCGGCCGCTGGGTCACCCACGGCGGCGGCGCCCTGCAGATCCCCAAGGTGATCCGGCGGGCCGTCGTCGCCGACCCCGGCTGGCGGCTCGTCGTCGCCGACGCCGACCAGATGGAACCGCGTATCCTCGCCGCGATCTCCCGCGACCCGGCCTTCATGGAGGTGGCCGGCCGGGGCGAGGACCTCTATACGGCCGTCTCTCGCCAGGGCTTCTCCGGCGACCGGGACAAGGCCAAGCTCGCCGTGCTCGGCGCCGTCTACGGGCAGACCTCCGGCGACGGCCTGAAGAACCTCGCCGCGCTCCGCCGACGCTTCCCCCGGGCCGTGGCCTACGTGGACGACGCCGCCCGCGCGGGCGAGGAGGGCCGGCTCGTACGGACCTGGCTCGGCCGGACCTGCCCGCCGCCCGTCACCGGCCCCGACGACGACGGCGGCGGCGGTGAGGCCGGCCTTCCGCAGTCCCGCCCGGGGCAAGAGCGCCCCGACGGCTGGACCCCGGGCTACGCCTCCGCCGACTCCCGCGCCCGCGGCCGCTTCACCCGTAACTTCGTCGTCCAGGGCAGCGCCGCCGACTGGGCCCTGCTGCTCCTGGCCGCGCTGCGGCAGTCCCTCACCGGCTCCGGGATGCGCGCCGAGCTGGTGTTCTTCCAGCACGACGAGGTGATCGTGCACTGCCCCGCCGAAGAGGCCCCGGCCGTCACCGAGGCGATCCGCGCCGCCTCGGAGCGCGCGGGCCGGCTCTGCTTCGGCGAGACCCCGGTCCGCTTCCCCTTCACCACCGCGACCGTGGAGTGCTACGCCGACGCCAAATGAGGAGGGCCGGCCGGCTGAGGCTCCCTCAGCCCGCCGCGCCACCGCCGAGGTCGTGGACGTACACGTGGAACGCCTCCCGTACGAACCCCTCCGACTCGTACAGCGCCTGCGCGGTGTGGTTGTCGTAGGCGGTCTCCAGCTGCACCCCCGCCACCCCCTCCTCCCGCGCCCGGCGCACCACCTCGCGCAGCAGCGCCCGGCCCGCGCCGGTGCGGCGGCCGGACGGGGCCACGTACAGGTCGTTCAGGATCCACCCGGTGCTCAGCGTGAGCGAGGAGAAGGCGCGGTAGACCTGCGCGAAGCCGACCGTCCCGGCGCCCGGCACGTCGGCGAGCAGCACCAGCGACTCCCCCTTCGCGATGCGTTCGGCGAGGAAGGCGCGCGGCCCGTCGGGGTCCGCCGGCGGCACCTCGTAGAAGTCGAGGTAGCCGCGGAACAGCTCCGCGGCCACCTCGACGTCGGTCTCGCCCGCCACCCGGACCCGCACGGTCCGGTCGTTCTCCCTGTCGTACGACACGTACGTCTCCTCCGCGTTCCGGTGCGCCCGCCCCCATTGTGCTCAGCGGGCGGGAGCCGGCGTACCGGGGGTGGCGACCGGCGTACCGGTGGCGCGCGTCAGGACGTGGCGGTCGCCACCGTGCTCTGGCCGGCCGGGCGGACGACCGGCCGCGGGGTGACCTGCTGCTGCGCGACGGGCCGTTCGGCCGGCCGGGCGGCGGGGACGGCGTCCTCGTCCCAGAGGCTGAGGTAGCGCTCGCCGGTGTCGGGCAGCACGGTGACGATCGTGGCGCCGATGTAGTCCGGGTGCGCCGCCAGCCGGGAGCAGGCGTGGGCGACGGCGCCGGAGGAGACCCCGACGAAGATCCCCTGCCGGCGGGCGAGCGTACGCGCCCCGGCCAGGGCGTCCTCGTCGGAGACGGTCACGACGCTGTCGATCAGGTCCACGTCCGTGGTCGCGGCGACGAACCCGCCGTTGAGACCGGGGATGCGGTGCAGGCCGCCGGTGCCCTCGGAGAGCACCGGGGAGTTCTCCGGCTCGACCGCGACGACCCTGATGGTGGGGTCCTGCTCCTTCAGGTACTTCGCGATGCCGCTCAGCGTGCCGCCCGTGCCCACGCCGCAGACGAGGACGTCGACCCGGCCGGCGGTGTCGGCCCAGATCTCCGGGCCGGTCGTCTCGTAGTGCGCCCGTACGTTGTCGGGGTTCTCGTGCTGGCACGGGAACCAGGACCCGGGCGTCGCCGCGTGCAGCTCCTCTGCCTTGGCGATGGCCCCGGGGTACCCGGCGTCCCGCGGGGTCTGCACGATCTCCGCGCCGAGCGCCCGGAGCAGGGCGACCCGCTCGCTGGTCGCGCTGTCGGGCAGCACGATGACGCAGCGGTAGCCGCGGGCGGCACAGAGCGCGGCCAGCGAGATGCCGGTGTTGCCGGAGGTCGCCTCGATGACGGTCCCGCTGCCCGGAGTGAGGTCACCCCGCTCCTCGGCGGCCTTCAGCATGTACAGGGCCGCCCGGTCCTTGCTGGTGGACATCGGGTTGGCCGACTCCAGCTTGGCCAGCACCTCGGTGCCGGGTGCGGCGTCCTCGAACCGCAGGCGGATCAGCGGGGTCGAACCGATCAGGTCCTCGATGCTGTCGGCGATGCGGCGGGTGTCACGGCTTTCCACGTCTGCTTCCTCACAAATCGGTTCGCACGGTTCTCGTACGGCTGCGGATCGGGGGCGCACGGTCGGCCGGTCCGGCTACCAGGAGCCGGCCGAAGCGGTCACCGCGTACAGGTCCTCCATGGGCTGCGGCTCCTGCCCGACCGCCTTGATCACGGCGGTGGCGGCGAGCACCCGCGCCCCGGCCGGCACGTCCTTGTTCACCAGCGCCTGCGCCCCGATGACGGCGTGTTCGCCGATGGTGACGGGCCCCAGCACGGTGGCATTGGTACCGAGGACGACGTTGCGGCCGACCACCGGATGGCGGCGCTGCCCCTCGGGCCGGGCGTTGTCGCTCCACCAGCCGACCGCGCCGAGCGTCACCTGGTGGTAGATGGTCACGTCGTCGCCGACCACCGCGGTCTCACCGATCACCACGGCCGCGCCGTGGTCGATGAACACCCGGCGCCCGAGCACCGCGCCGGGGTGGATCTCGACGGCGGTGCCCCGGCGGGCGTACCAGGCGATGAGCCGCGCGGTCATCCGCAGCCCGCGCGCGTGCAGCCGGTGCGCCACCCGGTGCGACCACAGCGCGGGCAGCGCCGCGTGCAGCAGGGCCTCGCGGCGGTTGCGCATGGACGGATCCCGTGCGACCACCACCTCCAGGTCCTCCTTCATCAGCCGGAAGAGCCCTATCCGGTCATCGGCGGCCATCAGACCAGCACCTTCGCGGCGGCCACCTCGGCCAGGACCGCCTCCGTCAGGCTCGCCAGCCGCGCCACGAGCTCCGGGTCGGTGTACCGCCCGGCCTCGGTGGCCAGCGCGCCCGCCCCGCCGACGGCGACCGGCTCGTGCTCGACGACCCGCGCCCCGCAGCGCCCCAGTACGCCGACCAGCCCGGCCTGCGCGTCCAGCGCGCCGCGCGCTCCGGGGGAGGCGCTGGCCACGGCCGCGATCCGGCCGGTCAGCGGGCTCGGGCCGTCGATGCCGCGGGAGAGCCAGTCCAGGGCGTTCTTCAGCGCTCCGGGCATCTCGCCGTTGTAGGCGGGGGTGCTGATGAACAGCGCGTCCGCCCCGGCGACGAGCTCCTTCGCCGCGCGCACCGCCGCCGAGCCGTCGGTGCGCTCCAGCTCCGCTTCGTAGAACGGCAGTTCCGCCACGGAGAGCGTCACCGTCTCGTGTTCACCCGGCAGACCCGCCAGGATGTGACGCACGGTCTCCAGTACAGCGGTGTTCACCGAGTCCCGGCGCGTGCTGCCGGACATCAAAACGATCTTCACCACAGGAATCTCCTCCTCCTCGGCCGCCCGGAGACCCCTGTCCGCGGTTCCCGAACTCACTCGACGGAACGCCACCGATCAGGTCCGCGTCCCTCGACGCAAAGGTGCCACCCCCCGCCGATGCGCCACTCGATCCCCGCTGGAGACTCCGTACATGACGACCGACCCGACGCAGCACCCCCACCCCCTCCAGGACCCGTACGCCGTCTACGCGACCCTGCGCTCGGGCTGCCCGGTCCAGGCCGTACGGGGCGGGCCGGGCGGGCCCGGAGTGGCCGGCGGGCCCGGGGTGCCGGGCGGGCCCGGTGTGCCCGGCGAGCCCGGGGTGCCCGGCGAGCCCGGAGTGCCCGGCGAGCCCGGAGTGCCCGGCGAGCCCGGAGTGCCCGGCGAGCCCGGGGTGCCGGGGACACCCGGCAGGCCCGGGACACCCGCCGGACCCGAAACACCCGGCGGACTCGGAACACCCGGGGAGCCCGAGGAGCAGGGCGGCTCCGGGATGCAGGGCGGTCCCGGGATGACCAATGTGCCCGGGACACCCGCCAGCCCCGGGACACCCCCCGTCCCCGGGGTGCCCGGCGGGCTCGGGGTGCCCGGCGGATCCGGCGGATCCGGCGGATCCGGCGGCGGGGGCCCCACAGGCCCCACCGCCCCCGGTGAGCCCGCCCGCTACCTGGTCACCGGGTACGCGGAGGCCAGGCAGGCCCTCGGCGACGCCCGGCTCTCGAAGGACACCGCCGCCTTCTTCGCGGGCAAGGAGTCCCGGCGCCGCCTGCACCCCGCCGTGGCGCACACCATGCTGGCCAGCGACCCGCCCCGGCACACCCGGCTGCGCGCACTCGTGACCAGGGCGTTCACGACCGGGGCCGTCGCCGGGCTGCGTCCGTTCATCGCCCGGGTCACCGACGAGCTGCTGGACCGGTGGCCCACCGGCGAGCCGTTCGACTTCGTGGCCGCCCTGGCGGTACCGCTGCCGGTCATCGTGATCTGCGAGCTGCTCGGAGTCCCGGAGGAGGACCGCCCCGACGTCCGGCGCTGGTCCGGAGAACTGTTCGCCGCGGGCGAGCCCGACGTCATCGACACGGCCTCGCACGCGCTGGCCGGCTACCTGACCGGCCTCATCACCGCCAAGCGCCGCGACCCCGGCCGCTCCCTGCTCGACCGGCTCGTCGCGGCCCGCGACGGGGACGACCGCCTCGGCGAGGAGGAACTCGTCTCCCTGGCGGCGCTGCTGCTCGTGGCGGGGCACGAGACCACCACCCACTTCCTCGGCAACGCGGCCCTGGCACTGCTGCGGCACCCCGCCGCGCTGGAGCGCCTGCGCCGGGACCCGGACGGGGTGCCCGCGGCGCTGGACGAGCTGCTCCGGTTCGACTCCCCCGTCGGGACGGCCACCTTCCGCTTCGCCACGGAGGCCCTCACCCTCGGCGGCACCGACATCCCGGCCGGGGCCCCGGTCCTGGTCGCCCTGGGCACCGCGAACCGGGACCCGGACCGGTTCCCGTCGCCGGACGTCCTCGACCTGGACCGCGACGCCGCCGCCCACCTCGCCTTCGGCCACGGCATCCACCGCTGCGTCGGCGCCCCCCTCGCCAAGGCCGAGGCGGAGATCGCCCTGCGCGCGGTACTGACCCGCTTCCCCGGCATCCGCCTGGCGGTCCCACCCGACCAACTGAAATGGCGACACACCCGCCTCGTCCGCGGCCTGATCACCCTCCCGATCACGGTGTAACCAACGCCCCACGAAGCGGAACCCCCAGCTCAAGACGCCCCCACCGGCCTTGAGTTAGGCTGCCGACGGCTCATCCCAGACCCGGGGGAACGCCCGAAGTTCCGGAACAGGATGGCCTCACGGCGGCATCACATGAGGGCGCGAAGATCATCGCCTTCCGCCCCCGCCGAATCAGGACATGAAAAAGCCCCAGGTCACGGCGAGTGAGTCCTGGGGCTAATCCGAGCCGCCTTCGGGATTCGAACCCGAGACCTACGCATTACGAGTGCGTTGCTCTGGCCAACTGAGCTAAGGCGGCACCGCTGGAAGACGAGGAAAATCCCCGGTAGGGAGGCTCTCATCAGCAGCGGCGCCAAGTCTACAGGGTTGAACGGGGTGCCCCGAACCAGGGTGGGAGAGGGGTCAGCAGCGCTTGTTCGGTGGGGGGGCCTGGCCTTCCAGGAGGTAGAGGTTGAGTGCCGTGTCGACGCAGTCGCTGCCGCGGCCGTACGCCGTGTGGCCGTCGCCGTCGTACGTCAGCAGGGTGCCGGAGTCCAGCTGGCCCGCCAGGGCCTGGGCCCACTTGTACGGGGTCGCCGGGTCGCGGGTCGTGCCGACCACCACGATCGGCGCGGCCCCCTTCGCCACCAGCGGTTTCGCCGAGCCCGTGGCCTTCACCGGCCAGTACGCGCAGTTCAGCGAGGCCCAGGCGAGGCCGGCGCCGAAGACCGGTGAGGCCTTCTCGAAGGACGGCAGGGCCGCCTGGACCGCCTCCGGGCCGTCGAAGGCCGCCGGCTGGTCGAGGCAGTTCACGGCGGCGTTCGCGAACATCAGGTTCGCGTACGTGCCGTCCTCCTCGCGTTCGTAGTAGCTGTCGGCCAGGGCCAGCAGCCCGGCCCCGTCGCCGTTCACGGCCCGGCCGAGGGCGGCACGCAGCTGCGGCCAGGCGCTCTCGTCGTACAGGGCCGCGATCACCCCGGTCGTCGCGAGGGACTCGCCGAGCGGGCGGCCCGCGTCGCCCGACGGGACGGGCTGGGCGTCGAGCTTGCGGAAGAACTCCTTCAGGCCCTGCGCCACCGCGTCCGGGTTGTCCCGCCCCAGCGGGCAGTCCGACTGCTTGGCGCAGTCCTTCGCGAAGGAGCGGAAGGCGGTCTCGAAGCCCTCCGTCTGGTCGCGGTTCAGCTCCAGGGCGGACCGCTTGGGGTCCATGGCGCCGTCCAGGACCAGCCGGCCGGCCCGGCTCGGGAAGAGGTCGGCGTACGTCGCCCCGAGGAGGGTGCCGTACGAGGCCCCGACGTAGTTCAGCTTGTCGTCGCCCAGCACCCCGCGGAGCATGTCCATGTCCCGGGCCGCCTCGACCGTGGAGACGTGCGGCAGGACGCGCGGCGAGCGCGCCTGGCAGGACGCGGCGAACTCCTTGAACGCCGTCACGAGCCGGGCGCGCTCCGCCGCGTCGTCCGGGGTCTGGTCCACCTGGGTGAAACGGTCCATCGCCGGGCCGGTCAGGCACTCGACGGGGGTGCTGCGGGCCACCCCGCGCGGGTCGAAGGAGACCATGTCGTACTGGGCCCGTACGGCGGCCGGGTAGCCGATGCCCGCGTAGCCCTGGAGGTAGCCGATGCCGGAGCCGCCGGGGCCGCCCGGGTTGACCAGCAGGGAGCCGAGCCGCTTGCCCGGGCCGGTGGCCGCGCGGCGGGACACCGCGAGGTCGACGTCCTGCCCGGAGCCCAGGTTCGCGTAGTCCAGCGGCGCCTTCATGGTGGAGCACTGGAAGCCGGCGACACCGCAGTCGCGCCAGCTCAGCTTCTGCTCGTAGTACGGGCGCAGCGCGGCCGGCACCGCCGACGGCTCGGCCGAGGCCGCCTTCGTGCCTCCCGAGGTGCAGCCGGAGAGGAGCAGCCCGGCGGCTGCGGTCACGGTTGCGGTGGTACGCAGCAGACGCCTGGTGTCCATGCGGGGAGCCTACGTGCTGCCCGCGGCGCGCGTCCGGTGTCCGCGGGCCCGGCCGCGCGGCCCGCCGGCCGGTGGCCGACGGCGTGACGCGGCCACCCGCCCGATCCGGGCCCTCCGCGCGGTGCGTACGGGATCCCTCGGACGGGTGAAGCGTCGAAGCCCGGCAGTGGGGCGGTCAGCCCGCTCGTAGCGCCATCGTCATCGCCTCGACCGCGAGGAGCGGCGCCACGTTCCGGTCGAGGGCGTCCCGGCAGGCGATGATCGCCTCGATGCGCCGCAGGGTGCGTTCGGGGCGCGAGGCGCGGGCGACCCGGTCGAGGTCCTGGCGTACGTCCTCGTTGGCGATGGCCAGGCCCGAGCCGAGCTGGAGGGCCAGTACGTCCCGGTAGAAGCCCGTCAGCTCGGTCAGCGCCAGGTCGAGGCTGTCGCGCTGGGTACGGGTACGGCGGCGCTTCTGGCGGTCTTCGAGCTCCTTCATCACCCCGGCCGTGCCCCGGGGCATGCGGCCGCCCGCGCCGGCTCCGGCGCCGAGCGCCGCCCTCAGGTCCTCGGTCTCCTTGGTGTCGACCTCTTCCGCCATCTGCTTGGCGTCCTCGCCGGCGGCGTCGACCAGCTCCTGGGCGGCCTTGAGGCAGCCGCCCACGTCATCCACGCGCAGGGGCAGCTTCAGCACGGTGGCCCGGCGCGTCCGGGCGGACTCGTCGGTGGCGAGCCGCCGGGCCCGGTCGATGTGGCCCTGGGTCGCGCGGGCGGCGCTCGCGGCGACGGCGGGCTCGACCCCGTCCCGGCGCACCAGCAGGTCGGCGACGGCCGCCACCGACGGGGTGCCCAGGGTCAGGTGCCGGCAGCGGGAGCGGATGGTGGGCAGCACGTCCTCCAGCGAGGGCGCGCACAGCAGCCACACCGTCCTCGGCGCGGGCTCCTCCACGGCCTTCAGCAGGACGTTGCCCGCGCCCTCGGTGAGCCGGTCCGCGTCCTCCAGGACGATGACCTGCCAGCGCCCCACGGCCGGTGAGAGCTGGGCCCGGCGCACCAGGTCACGGGTCTCCTTGACGCCGATGGACAGCAGATCGGTGCGGACGATCTCCACGTCGGCGTGCGTACCGACCATGGTGGTGTGGCAGCCGTCGCAGAATCCGCAACCCGGTTCCCCGCCGAGGGCGCGGTCCGGACTGACGCACTGGAGGGCGGCCGCGAAGGCCCGGGCGGCGGTGGACCGTCCGGAGCCGGGCGGTCCGGTGAACAGCCAGGCGTGGGTCATCTTGGAGGAGGGCGGCGGCGGGTTCCCCTGGGAGATGGCCGTGACGAGGCCGTCGGCATCCCGGGCGGCGGCGGCGAGCTGCGTCTGCACGCGCTCCTGGCCCACCAGGTCGTCCCACACGGGCATCCCGCCCACCACCTTTCCCCGCCTCGTCCCGCGGCCCCGCGTCCGCGAGCCCCGCGTCCTGCTCACATTGTGGCGTCCGCCACCGACAATCCGGTTCAGCGGCGGCGCCGGCCGCCCCGGCCCCCGCCCTGCCCCTCGTCCCCGTCGTCGTCCGCGTGGCCGTCCCGCGCCGGACCCAGCAGCTCGTCCGCCAGGGTGGGCAGGTCGTCCATCGGGGTGGCCTCGGCCCACGCGGACGGCGCCCGGCGCGGCCGGCCGTCCTCGCCGACGACCGGGAGCTCACGGGTCACGTCGTCGCCCGAGTCCCGGAAGATGCCGGGCGGCACCCGGTCGGCCGGGCTCTCCTGCGAGTGCCGGACCGTCGGCCGCGTGGCCGGGGCCGACGGCTGGGCGGCGGGCTGCTGCGCGGGACGGGCCGAGGCCTCCCGGGGGGCCGGGCCGTCAGGGCGTACGGGCGGCAGCACGGCCGTCTCGTCCATCGCCGGGCCCACCTTCGGCACCGGCACCGTCTGCGTCACGTCGTCGGGCCGCACCGTCCGCTTGACCACCGGGGTCTCGACCGTGACGGCGTCGTCCGGGTGGGGCTCCGCGTGGTACGGATCCGGGTGGAGCGGCTCCTTGCGCATCGCCACCTTCCGCGCGGGCGCCGCCGGAGCGGAAGCAGCCGCCGGGCCGGAAGGAGCCGTCGGCGGGGCAGCCGAAGCCGCCGCGGCGGCAGCGGCGGCAGCCGAGGCCTCCGCCAGCCGGCGCGCCTCCTCCGCCCGCAGCAGGGCCTCCTCTGCGCGGCGCTGCTTCTCCCGCCGCCGCGCCTCGGCCTCGGCGCGCAGCCGGGCCGCCTCCGCCTCCTCCAGCCGGAGCCGCTCCTGCTCGGCGGCGCGGGCCCGCTCCTCGGCCTCGGCACGCAGCCTCTCGGCCTCCGCCCGGGCCCGGGCCTCCTCGGCGGCGCGCAGCCGCTCGGCCTCCGCCTTGCGGGCCGCCTCCTCCTCGGCGATCCGGCGCGCCTCGGCGGCCTCCGCCTCGGCCCGCAGCCGCGCCTCCTCGGCCTCCCGGGCCAGCCGGGCCTCTTCCTCGGCCTTGAGCCGGGCCGCCTCCGCCTTGCGGGCGGCCTCTTCCTCGGCCCTGCGCCGGGCCTCTTCCTCCGCAAGCCGCCGGGCCTCGATCTGCGCCGCGACCTCGGCCTCCGAGAGCGGCAGCATCCGGTCCAGCCGGTGGCGTACGACGGTGGTCACGGAGCCGGGGTCCTGGCCCGCGTCCACCACGAGGTAGCGCCCCGGGTCGGACGCGGCGAGTGTCAGGAAGCCGGCCCGCACCCGCTGGTGGAACTCGGTCGGCTCGGACTCCAGCCGGTCGGGTGCCTCCGTGAACCGCTCCCGGGCGGCCTCCGGCGACACGTCGAGCAGCACGGTCAGATTCGGGACCAGGCCGTCGGTGGCCCAGCGCGAGATCCGGGCGATCTCGGTCGGGGACAGGTCCCGGCCGGCGCCCTGGTAGGCCACCGAGGAGTCGATGTAACGGTCGGAGATGACCACGGCGCCCCGCTCCAGCGCGGGCCGGACCACCGTGTCCACGTGCTCCGCGCGGTCGGCGGCGTACAGCAGCGCCTCGGCGCGGTTGGACAGCCCGGCGGAGGAGATGTCGAGCAGGATCGAGCGCAGCCGCTTGCCGACCGGGGTGGCCCCCGGCTCGCGCGTCACGACGACCTCGTGGCCCTTGCCCCGTATCCAGTCGGCCAGCGCCTCCACCTGGGTGGACTTCCCGGCTCCGTCCCCGCCCTCCAGGGCGATGAAGAACCCGGTCGCCGAGGGGGCCTGGAGCGGCTCCCCGCCGCGCAGCGCCTCGCGCAGGTCGCGGCGCAGCGGTACGCCGCTGCGGTCATCGGCCTTGGCCAGGACCACGACGGCCACCGGCAGCAGCAGCGCGCCGGCCAGCATCAGGGTGAAGGCGGCCCCGCCGTGGGCGAAGACGACCTCGCCGCCGGTCAGCCGGTGCGGTCCGATCGCGGCGGCCAGCAGCGGCGCGGCGACGGCCCCGACGGCGACGGCGACCCGGACCACGGCCTGGAGGTGCGCGGTGACCCGGGCCCGGCGGAACTCCTCGGTCTCCTGGTCCAGCAGGGTGTGGCCGGTGTTGGCGGCCACGCCCGCGGCGGTGCCCGCGAGCAGCGCCAGGAAGAGCACGGTCGCCGTGTCCGGGACCAGCCCGGTCAGCAGCAGCGCGAGCCCGGTCACCGCGATGGAGAGGGCCAGCATCCGGCGCCGCGACAGCCCGGGCAGCGCCTTGCCGGCCTGGGCCGCGCGGATGCCGAGGCCGGTACCGCCGACCAGGGCGAGCACCAGCAGGGCGTACGCCGACGGGCCGCCGCCCAGGTCGAAGGCGTGCAGTACGGCGACGGAGGCGGCACTGGCGACCGCCCCCGCGACGGCGGCGCAGGCCAGCACGAACAGCGCGACGGAACCCGTACGCCCCTTCTCGGTCCGCTCGCCCACCCGGGGAGCCCGCAGCCCCTCCAGCGGCGAGCGCGGCCTCGGGGTCTTCCCGGCGGGCAGCGTCAGCGGGAGCAGCAGCGAGACGGACGCGGCGAACAGCCCGGCGGCGACGTACGAACCCAGCGCGGAGGGGTTCGCGGCGAACCAGTCCACGCCGAGGCCCAGCGCCCGCCCGACCAGGGTCGCGGCGAGCAGCGCGGCGGCCGCGACGGGCATCGCCACGAAGCCGGTACGCAGCGTCAGGCGCCGCAGGGCGTCGAGGTGGTCGGGCAGCGGCCGTACGGTCGCGCCCTCCGGCGGCGTCGCCGGCAGCAGCGCGGGCGCGGCGCTCTCCTTGGCCAGGGTCCACATCCGCTCGGCGGCGCCGGCCACGAAGACGGTGGCGAGCAGCGCGGTCGTGGCGTGCGCGGGGATCCAGTCGAGCCAGAGCGGGGCGACGACGAACAGGGCGATCCGCAGCCCGTCGGCGCCGGCCATCGTCCAGCGGCGGTCGAGCTTGCCGCCGGGGGCGGTGAGCTTGGCCAGCGGCCCCAGCAGGACCGCGCCGAACAGCACGGTGGCGAGGATCCGGACCGCGAAGACCGCGGCGACGGCGAAGGCCGCTCCCCGGTAGCCGCCGCCGAACAGGCCCCCGGGGCCGGCCGTGACGGCCGCCTGGAGGGTCAGCAGCACCAGGACCAGCAGGGCCAGGGCGTCGCCGATGCCGCTCACCAGCTGGGCGCTCCACAGCCGGCGCAGCCC
The DNA here is from genome assembly GCF_055584685.1 of Streptomyces sp. NPDC102258. Lineage (NCBI taxonomy): Bacteria > Bacillati > Actinomycetota > Actinomycetes > Kitasatosporales > Streptomycetaceae > Streptomyces > Streptomyces sp. NPDC102258. The sequence goes on along the minus strand of NZ_JBVJLO010000007.1, from coordinate 248,599 downwards.
GGGCGTGCGCAACAGGGCGCGCACCGCTCGCTCGCGGGAGTCCGCGGCCAGGGCTTCGTCGTAGGTGGGGGTCTCGGAGGCGGTCACGACCGTCGGCTGCTCGGCTCGCGTCATCCGCCCAGCCTATCCGCTACGCCTGGCAGGTGCGGGGGCCTGTGGACAACCCCGGCTGTGACCCCGGACCCACCTCCACACCCCGGCCACCGCCCGCCCCCACCACGCAAAACACCCGGGCCCCCGCGCGATCACCTCGCACAGGGGCCCGGGTCGGCTCGGAGCCGCGGTTACTCGTCCGCCGGAGCGGCGACCGCCGCCTCCGCGACCGCCTTCTTCGCCACGGCCTTCTTCGCCGTCGTCTTCTTCGCGGCAGCCGTCTTCGTCGCAGTCGCCGTCTTCGTCGCCGTCTTCTTCGCGGCAGCCGCCTTCGTCGCCGTCGCCGTCTTCTTCGCCGGAGCCTTCTTGGCGGCGGCCTTCTTCGCGGGTGCCTTCTTCGCCGTCTTCTTCGCCGGCGTCTTCGCCCGCTTCTCCGCGAGCAGCTCGTAGCCCCGCTCCGGCGTGATCGTCTCGACGTCGTCGTCCCGCCGCAGCGTCGCGTTCGTCTCGCCGTCCGTCACGTACGGCCCGAAGCGGCCGTCCTTGACCACCACCGGCTTCTCGCTCACCGGGTCCGTGCCCAGCTCCTTCAGCGGCGGCTTGGCCGCGGCCCGGCCCCGCTGCTTGGGCTGCGCGTAGATCGCGAGCGCCTCGTCCAGGGTGATCGAGAAGAGCTGGTCCTCGGTCTCCAGCGACCGCGAGTCCGTGCCCTTCTTCAGGTACGGGCCGTAGCGGCCGTTCTGGGCCGTGATCTCCACGCCCTCCGCGTCCACGCCCACCACGCGCGGCAGCGACATCAGCTTCAGCGCCTCGTCGAGGGTGACCGTGTCCAGGCTCATCGACTTGAACAGCGAGGCCGTCCGCGGCTTGACCGCGTTCTTGCCGGTCTTCGGCGTGCCCTCGGGCAGGATCTCCGTGACGTACGGCCCGTAGCGACCGTCCTTCGCGACGATCTGGTTCCCGCTCACCGGGTCCGCACCGAGCTCGAATTCACCGCTCGGCTTCGCGAACAGCTCCTGCGCGTACTCGACCGTCAGCTCGTCCGGAGCCAGGTCGTCCGGTACGTCCGCCCGCTGGTGGCCCTCGGCGTCCTTCTCGCCCCGCTCCACGTACGGCCCGTACCGGCCCACGCGCAGCACGATGCCGTCGCCGACCGGGAAGGAGGAGATCTCCCGGGCGTCGATCGCGCCCAGGTCCGTGACCAGCTCCTTCAGCCCGCCGAGGTGGTCGCCGTTGGCCGGTACGACCTCCGAGGCCTCCTCCGAGCCGAAGTAGAACCGCTTCAGCCACGGCACGGACCGGGCCTCGCCCCGCGCGATGCGGTCGAGGTCGTCCTCCATCTTCGCGGTGAAGTCGTAGTCGACGAGCCGGCCGAAGTGCGTCTCCAGCAGGTTCACGACGGCGAACGACAGGAAGGACGGGACGAGCGCCGTGCCCTTCTTGAAGACGTAGCCGCGGTCGAGGATCGTGCCGATGATCGACGCGTACGTCGACGGGCGGCCGATCTCGCGCTCTTCCAGCTCCTTGACCAGCGAGGCCTCGGTGTAGCGGGCCGGCGGCTTGGTCGAGTGGCCGTCGGCGGTGATCTCCTCGGCGCTCAGCGCGTCGCCTTCGGCGACCTGCGGCAGCCGCTTCTCGCGGTCGTCGAGCTCGGCGTTCGGGTCGTCCGCGCCCTCGACGTAGGCCTTCATGAAGCCGTGGAAGGTGATCGTCTTGCCGGAGGCGGTGAACTCGGCGTCCCGCCCGTCGGCCGCCCGGCCGCCGATCCTGACGGTGACGGAGTTTCCGACGGCGTCCTTCATCTGGGAGGCGACGGTCCGCTTCCAGATCAGCTCGTACAGGCGGAACTGGTCGCCGCTCAGACCGGTCTCGGCCGGAGTGCGGAAACGATCACCCGAAGGCCGGATCGCCTCGTGCGCCTCCTGCGCGTTCTTGACCTTGCCGGCGTACACGCGCGGCTTCTCCGGCAGGTAGTCGGCCCCGTAGAGCTGGGTGACCTGCGCCCGCGCCGCCGACACCGCGGTGTCGGACAGCGTCGTAGAGTCCGTACGCATATAGGTGATGAAGCCGTTCTCGTACAGCTTCTGCGCCACCTGCATCGTCGCCTTCGCACCGAAGCCGAGCTTGCGCGAGGCCTCCTGCTGGAGCGTCGTCGTGCGGAACGGGGCGTACGGGGAACGGCGGTACGGCTTCGACTCGACCGAGCGGACGGCGAACGAGGTGTCCGCCAGCGCGGCGGCCAGCGCCCGCGCGTTCGCCTCGTCGAGGTGCAGCACCTCGCTCTTGAGCCGCCCGTTCGCGCCGAAGTCGCGGCCCTGCGCGACGCGCTTGCCGTCCACCGTGTTCAGGCGGGCGACCAGGGTCGAGGGGTCGGAGGCGTCACCGGTGCGGCCGGTGGCGAATGTGCCGGTCAGGTCCCAGTACTCGGCGGAGCGGAAGGCGATGCGCTCGCGCTCCCGCTCGACGACCAGGCGGGTGGCCACGGACTGCACGCGGCCCGCCGACAGCTTCGGCATGACCTTCTTCCACAGGACCGGCGAGACCTCGTAGCCGTAGAGGCGGTCGAGGATGCGGCGGGTCTCCTGGGCGTCGACCATGCGCTGGTTCAGCTCGCGCGGGTTGGCGACGGCGTCGCGGATCGCGTCCTTGGTGATCTCGTGGAAGACCATCCGGTGGACGGGGACCTTGGGCTTGAGGACTTCCTGCAGGTGCCACGCGATGGCTTCGCCCTCGCGGTCCTCATCGGTGGCGAGGAAGAGCTCGTCGGACTCGGCCAGCAGCTCCTTGAGCTTGCGGACCTGCGCCTTCTTGTCCGCGTTGACGACGTAGATCGGCTGGAAATCGTGCTCGACGTCCACGCCGAGCCGACGGACCTCGCCGGTGTACTTGTCGGGAACCTCGGCCGCGCCGTTCGGGAGGTCGCGGATGTGCCCGACGCTCGCCTCGACGACGTATCCCGGGCCGAGGTAGCCCTTGATCGTCTTCGCCTTGGCAGGGGACTCGACGATGACGAGTCGGCGGCCGCCCTTTGCGGTCTCGCTAGTCGGGGACAACTTGGCTCTTCTCTCCGGTCGGCACTCGGTCGCTGTACGGCGACGCTGCGGAGTGTGACGGTACAACCCGCCCCCGTGTCAAACGGCACAAGCCCGCAACGGCCACTCGAACGGTAACCCGACAAGTGCCGTTTCTGCCGCCCGGATGCCGCGGCGGCCCCCTTCCGGTCACCGGGCCGGGTGGCCGCGGGGCCGTCTGGCCCCGCTTCCGCACCCGCCGCGACGTCGGGTTTCTCACCTCGCGGAGATCACTGCGGGCGGACGCTTCAGAACCTTTGGAGGCACCAGACGCCGAGGGCCAGGGAGGCCGTTCCGGCCAGCAGGGCCACCGGTACGGCGACCGTGGGGCGCACTCCGTCCGCCACCGGCGCGCGGTGCAGGACACGCGCCCCGGTCCAGACCAGCAGCGCGGCTCCGAACAGCAGGAAGACGGCTGCCGCGAAGACCGCCGGACCGCTCTCCATACCGCTCCCCGCTCACTGCTCGCCCCGAACCGCTCGGACCGCCGCTCGGACCGCCCGCCCGGAGCCTGCCAGCCCCGGGGAGACGGCGGGCGAACCCCGGGTGACATCGCGGTTACGCGGTCCCGCGCGGGCCCCTGAAGCCCGCAGCCGGGCCCCTCAGCCCGCCGCCGGCCCCTTCACCGGCTCCAGGAAGCCCTGCTCGACCAGCATCCGGATCGCGTCCGGCGTCCGGTCCCGCAGGACGACCGGGTCCTCCTCGACCAGCTGCGCGATCGCGTCCAGGATCCGGCCCGCGCTGAGTGAGCCGTCACACACTCCCGCGAATCCCGCCCCGACCGTGTCCACCTTGGTGGCGCGGCGCATCCCGCGGTGCTGCCGCAGCACCACGTGCTCCGGGTCCTCCGCCCCGGGCGCGCCGACCTGCTCCTGGACGATCTCCTCGGTGAGCTGGAAGTACCCGGCCAGCAGGGCCGCGTCGTCGTGTTCGCGCAGGTAGTCCTGGCGGGCGAAGTGCGCGAGGACGGTGTCGCCGAGCGGCTGCTCCACCGAGTGCGGCCACTCCTCGACCACGATCGACGGCTCCGCCGCGTCGCTGCGCCGCAGGGTGATCCAGCCGAAGCCGACGGCCTTGGTCCCCCGTGCCTCGAACTCGTCCAGCCAGTCCTCGTACCGCCGCGCGTACTCGGCCGGATCGGCGCGGTGGTCGCCCGCGTCGCGCAGCCACAGCTCCGCGTACTGCGTCACGTCCTGTACGTCACGCTGCACGATCCACGCGTCGCAGCCGCGCGGCACCCAGGCGCGGACCCGGTCGTGCCAGTCCTCGCCCTCGACGTGCTGCCAGTTGCCGAGGAACTGCGCGTAGCCGCCCGGGTTGAGGTGGGCCCCCGCCTGCTGGACCAGCGTCCGGCACAGGTCGTCGCCGCCCATCCCGCCGTCCCGGTACGTGAGCCGGGCGCCGGGGGAGATCACGAAGGGCGGGTTCGAGACGATCAGGTCGTACGTCGCCTCGCCGACGGGCTCGAAGAGGGACCCGGCGAGCAGCTCGGCCGCGGGCGCCCCCGAGAGCGCGAGCGTCAGCCGGGTGATGTCCAGGGCGCGCGGGTTGACGTCGGTGGCGGTGACCCGGGTGGCGTGCTGGGCCGCGTGCAGGGCCTGGATGCCCGACCCGGTGCCGAGGTCGAGGGCCGATCCGACCGGGACGCGGACGGTGATTCCGGCCAGGGTGGTGGAGGCGCCGCCGACGCCGAGCACGACGCCCTCGTCCCGGCTGCCGATTCCGCCGGCCCCGCCGACGGCGCAGCCGAGGTCCGAGACGATGAACCAGTCCTCGCCGTCGGGCCCGCCGTACGGGCGCACGTCGACGCTGGCGCGCACCGTGTCCGCGCCGCCGGCGCTCTCCTCCCGCCGCAGCCAGCCGTCGGCGAGCGCGGCCTCGACGGGCAGCGCGGCGGCGGCGTGCGCGTACGGCACGGAGCCCTGGAGCAGGAACAGGCGGACCAGGCAGGCGAGCGGGCCGTCCCCGTGGGCGCGGGCGGCGCGCAGGGCGGGCACCGTCTCGCTGCGGGCGAGCGCGGCGTAGGCGGGGGCCCCGAGCATCTCGAGCAGGCCGTCGGCGGTGAACCCGGCGGCGAGGAGGGCGGCGCGGAGTTCGGCGGCGCGGGCGGGCGTGGGGAGACTGGTGGTACTCACCCGCCCATTGTGGCCGCTGGGACCCCCGATGCGTACGAACCCCGGTGCGCGGTGCCCCGCGCGCGCCGGGGCGGCCGGGCCCGTGCGGGGTCCCGGCCGCCCTGGACGGCGTACGCGCGTGCTCAGCCCTTGCTGGAGTACGCGCGGCTCAGCCTTTGCTGGAGTGCACGCGGCTCAGCCCTTGCTGGAGACCTGGCAGCCCTTCTGGCTGTAGATCACCTTCAGGCCGGTCGAGTTGAGCTTCTCCTTGCTCGCGGTCTCGTTCGCCGCGATCTGGGTCAGCCCCCCGGCGACCTGCTGGAGGCCCTCCGCGAACTTCGTCTGGTCCTTCGCGTCGAGCGCGTCGATCTTCGTCTTGAGCTCGGTGTAGCCCTTGGAGATCTCCCCGTAGCTCTTGACGACGGCGTCCTGGGCGGTCTTGCCGTCCTGGACCGGTGCGTCGCCGGCGCCCGAAAGGGCCCCGCCCATCGTCTTGTAGGCGTCGGACAGCGTCTGGAACGCGGCCGAGTCGGTCTTCTGGACCTCCTCCGGCTTGCTGCTCGTGCTGGCCACCCGCTTCAGCTCGTCATTGGTGCTCTTGATCTTGGTGAGCTCGGGCTCCCATTTGTCGCAGACCTTCTTGGCCCAGGCGTCGGCCTTCTTGTCACCGTCGTCCCCACCGCCACAGCCGGACAGGACGAGCATCAGTACCGCACCGCCGGACACCGCGGCCGCAAGCTTCTTGTTCACCGGATTGGTCCCTTCGAAGGCTCTCGGCCCGGAAGATACACGGCCTCCATCCGGGTACGCGCAAAGGCGGACGGACGGCGCGTCAGTCCGCGCCGCCCGTCCGCCGTTCGGGCGCATCTTCGAGCCGGACGGCCGCAGGGGCCGGTGCCGACGCGGTCGAGGCGTCCGCAGGGTCAGGAAACCACCGCCTGGCCGGCCGGCTGGGCCACCCTCTCGGCGGCGCCGTCGTCGCCCTCGTCGCCGACGGCGATGCCGCGGCGCTTGGAGACGTAGACCGCGATCACGATCACCCCGATGGCCAGGGCCGCGACCACGGCCCGTACGACCGCGCTGGCGTCGTCCCCGTAGCTGAACTGGACGACGGCCGGCGCGATCAGCAGGGCCACCAGGTTCATGACCTTGAGCAGCGGGTTGATGGCCGGGCCCGCGGTGTCCTTGAACGGGTCGCCGACGGTGTCGCCGATGACGACCGCGGCGTGGGCCTCACTGCCCTTGCCGCCGTGGTGGCCGTCCTCGACGAGCTTCTTCGCGTTGTCCCACGCGCCACCGGAGTTGGCGAGGAAGACGGCCATCAGGGTGCCGGTGCCGATGGCGCCCGCGAGGAAGGAGCCGAGCGCGCCGACGCCGAGGCAGAAGCCCACCGCGATCGGGGTGAGGACGGCGAGCAGGCCGGGCGTGGCGAGTTCGCGCAGCGCGTCCTTGGTGCAGATGTCCACGACGCGCCCGTACTCGGGCTTCTCGCTGTAGTCCATGATCCCGGGGTGCTCGCGGAACTGGCGGCGCACCTCGTAGACGACGGCGCCCGCGGAGCGGGAGACGGCGTTGATGGCCAGACCGGAGAACAGGAACACCACGGCCGCGCCGAGGATCAGCCCGACCAGGTTGTTGGGCTGGGCGATGTCCAGGCTGAGGTTCATCTCGCCCGCCTTGGCGCCGACCGACTTGACCGCGGTGGCGATCGCGTCGTTGTACGAGCCGAAGAGCGCGGCCGCGGCGAGCACGGCGGTGGCGATGGCGATGCCCTTGGTGATGGCCTTGGTGGTGTTGCCGACCGCGTCGAGGTCGGTGAGCACCTGGGCGCCCGCGCCCTCGACGTCGCCGGACATCTCCGCGATGCCCTGGGCGTTGTCCGAGACCGGCCCGAAGGTGTCCATGGCGACGATGACGCCTACGGTGGTCAGCAGGCCGGTACCGGCCAGGGCCACCGCGAACAGTGCCAGCATGATCGACGTGCCGCCGAGCAGGAACGCCCCGTAGACGCCGAGGCCGATGAGGAGCGCCGTGTACACGGCGGACTCCAGGCCGACGGAGATGCCGGCGAGGACCACGGTGGCGGCGCCGGTCAGCGAGGACTTGCCGATGTCCCGGACGGGACGCCGGGTGGTCTCGGTGAAGTACCCCGTGAGCTGCTGGATCAGGGCCGCGAGCACGATGCCGATGGCGACGGCGACCACCGCCAGCACGCGCGGGTCCCCGGAGTGGCTCGAGATGGCGGCGTCCTCGACGCCGACGAGCTCCTTGTAGGTGGCCGGGAGGTACGCGTAGACGGCGATCCCGACGAGCACGAGGGAGATCACCGCGGAGATGAAGAACCCGCGGTTGATGGCGGTCATCCCGCTGCGGTCGGAGCGGCGCGGCGCGACGGCGAAGATGCCGATCATGGCGGTGATGACGCCGATGGCGGGCACGATCAGCGGGAAGGCCAGGCCGAGGTCGCCGAAGGCGACCTTGCCGAGGATCAGCGCGGCAACGAGGGTGACCGCGTAGGACTCGAAGAGGTCGGCCGCCATCCCCGCGCAGTCGCCGACGTTGTCGCCCACGTTGTCGGCGATGGTCGCGGCATTGCGCGGATCGTCCTCCGGAATGCCCTGCTCGACCTTGCCGACCAGGTCGGCGCCGACGTCGGCGGCCTTCGTGAAGATGCCGCCGCCCACGCGCATGAACATCGCGATCAGCGCGGCGCCGAGGCCGAAGCCCTCCAGCACCTTGGGGGCATCGGCGGCGTAGACCAGGACGACGCAGGACGCGCCGAGCAGGCCGAGGCCGACGGTGAACATGCCGACGACGCCGCCCGTGCGGAAGGCGATCTTCATCGCCTTGTGGGAGACCTCGGTCAGGTCCTTGGCGGGTTCGCCCTCGGCCGGGGTGGCTTCCCGGGCGGCGGCCGCGACGCGCACGTTGGCGCGGACCGCGAGGCGCATGCCGACGTAGCCGGTGGTGGCGGAGAAGAGCGCGCCGACGAGGAAGAAGGCGGAACGTCCCGCCCGCTGCGACCAGTCGTCCGCGGGAAGCAGGAAGAGCAGGAAGAAGACCACGACGGCGAAGACGCCGAGGGTCCGCAACTGGCGTCCCAGATAGGCGTTGGCACCTTCCTGGACCGCCGCGGCGATCGTCTTCATGCTGTCGGTGCCCTCGTCGGCGGCGAGGACCTGGCGGACCAGGATCTGCGCGACGACGAGGGCCGCCAGCGCGACTCCCGCGATGACGTACACGATGAGCCGATTGTCATCGGTCAGTACTGCGGCTGCCAGATCATTGACGCGATCGGGCGCGATAGGGGTGAAGAGCCCCGTCATTCGTCCTCCTTGACGTGATGAGCTCAAGATGTGGACGGATTGTAGGGAGCGCGCCCCGATCAAAACAGTGGGCGTGAAACGGAATTGGCCCGCACTCGCCCCTCACCAATAGATCACGCCACTCCATTACCCCCGAAAGAAGTAATGGGGCAAAGGCATTGACGGTCGTTCGGAAATAAAAAAGGCCCTGCTCAGCAGGGCCTTTAAAAAGATCGGAAGATACGACGGGACCAGCGCCTACCGGTGGTCGGAGCCACCGCCGCCGGCGACGGGCCAGCTCATCCGGATCGTTCCGCCATGCTCGCCGGCGGTCACCGAGACGTCGTCGACGAGACCGCTGATCACGGCGAGGCCCATCTCGTCCTCGCCGTCGGTGTCCGGATCCAGGACAGCGGTGATCCCGGACACGGCCTCGGCGGAACCGCCGGCCGGTCCGGGCACCTCGTCGCCGACCTCGATGGAGAAAGCCTTCTCCTCCTCGGTCAGCACCACCCGGACGGGCGCGGTCAGCCCGTTGCTGCGGTGCAGTCCGACGGCACGTGAACAGGCCTCGCCCACGGCGAGGCGGACCTCGTCGAGGACGGCTTCCTCCACCCCCGCCCGGCGCGCCACGGCGGCCGCGACCAGGCGGGCCGTCCGGACGTGTTCGGGCTGGGCGCTGAAGCGCAGTTCAACGGTGGCCATGTACGTCCCCCTCGGACTACGGGCGTGCCTTGACAGGGGCCCGGACCGTCCACGGTCCGGTACCCCCTGCTCCTCGTCGGCTCCTGTGCCGCCGCGGCGGCAGTCGCCGGAGCCGTCAGTCGGTGGCGCTGACGGCGTCTTCCACGGTGGTGTGGATCGGGAACACCTTGGTCAGACCGGTGATTCGGAAGATCTTCAGGATGCGCTCCTGGTTGCAGACCAGACGCAGCGAGCCCTCGTGCGCGCGCACGCGCTTGAGGCCTCCCACGAGCACACCGAGGCCGGTGGAGTCGAGGAAGTCCACTCGCTCCATGTCGACAACCAAGTGGTAGCTGCCGTCGTTCACCAACTCCACCAACTGCTCGCGCAGCTTGGGCGCGGTATACACATCAATCTCGCCACCGACCTCTACGACCGTGCGGTCGCCGACAGTGCGAGTCGACAGGGACAGGTCCACGGATCCTCCAGCACCTTGCTATCGAGCGGCGCCCCCCAGGGGCCTCCCCGTCCGAAGGTAGGGGAGGGATCGGCTGCCGCGATGGCATTCAATCACTTACCGGCAGGCGCGCACGACGCCTTGGGTCCATTGTCCCGCACGCCGGTGACACACTCGGTTCCAATGGCCAACATTCAGCGCCCGGGTCCGGCCACGCCCGCGGCGGACCCACGACCCACTCCCGGCGCGGTCCTGGACCGCCTGTCACGGGGGCCTTCCCGAGCTGCGCGCATCACTCATACGGAGCACTTGCCCCCTAGGGCGGGTCGTCATGCGGTCTGGCCGGACCGCATCCGAACGGATGTCGTGGCCGCCATCCAGGCCGCCGGGATCGAACATCCGTGGGAACACCAGGCCGCGGCCGCCGAGCACGCCCTGGACGGCGAGTCGGTGGTCGTCGCCACCGGCACCGCCTCCGGCAAGTCGCTGGCGTACCTCGCGCCGGTGCTCTCCGCCCTCGCGGACGGCGCCGAGGCCCCGAACGGCAGGGGCGCGACCGCCCTCTACCTGGCCCCGACCAAGGCTCTGGCGGCCGACCAGCGCCGGGGGGTGCGGCAGCTGGCCGCGCCGCTCGGGAACGCCGTACGGCCCGCCGTGTACGACGGCGACACCCCCTTCGAGGAACGCGAGTGGGTGCGCCAGTACGCGAACTACGTGCTGACCAACCCCGACATGCTGCACCGGGGGATCCTGCCCTCCCATCCGCGCTGGTCGGCCTTCCTGAAGGCGCTGCGCTACGTGGTCATCGACGAGTGCCACACCTACCGGGGCGTGTTCGGCTCCCACGTCGCCCAGGTCCTGCGGCGGCTGCGCCGGCTCTGCGCCCGCTACGGCTCCGAGCCGGTGTTCCTGCTGGCCTCCGCCACCGCGAGCGACCCGGCGGCCGCCGCGTCCCGGCTGACGGGCGTGGCGGTCACCGAGGTGGCCGACGACGCCTCCCCGCGCGGCGAGGTCGTCTTCGCCCTCTGGGAGCCGCCGCTGACCGACCTGAGGGGCGAGAAGGGCGCCCCGGTGCGCCGTACGGCGACCGCTGAGACCGCCGACCTGCTGACCGACCTGGTCGCGCAGGGCGTCCGTACGGTGGCCTTCGTCCGCTCCCGGCGCGGCGCCGAGCTGATCTCCGTGATCGCCAAGGAACGCCTCGCGGAGGTGGACCGCTCGCTGCCCGGGCGTGTCGCGGCCTACCGGGGCGGCTACCTGCCCGAGGAGCGGCGGGCCCTGGAGCGCGCCCTGCACTCCGGTGACCTGCTGGGACTGGCCGCCACGACCGCCCTGGAGCTGGGCATCGACGTGTCCGGCCTGGACGCCGTGCTGATCACCGGCTACCCGGGCACGCGGGCCTCCCTGTGGCAGCAGGCGGGCCGGGCGGGACGCGCCGGCCAGGGCGCCCTGGCCGTGCTGATCGCCCGGGACGACCCACTGGACACCTACCTGGTCCACCACCCCGAGGCGCTCTTCCGGCGGCCCGTGGAGGCCACCGTCCTGGACCCCGACAACCCGTACGTCCTGGCCCCGCACCTGTGCGCGGCCGCCTCCGAGATCCCGCTGACCGAGCCCGACCTGGACCTCTTCGGCCCCGCCGCGCGCGAGCTGCTGCCCCAGCTGGAGGCCGCCAAGCTGCTGCGGCGGCGGGCCACGGCCTGGCACTGGACCCGCCGGGAGCGGGCCTGCGACCTGGCGGACATCCGCGGGGGCGGCGGCCGCCCGGTGCAGATCGTCGAAGCCGCGACCGGCCGGCTGCTGGGCACCGTGGACGAGTCCGCGTCCCACACCGCCGTCCACGACGGCGCCGTCCACCTCCACCAGGGCCGCACCTACCTGGTGCGGCACCTGGACCTGGAGGACTCCGTGGCCCTGGTCGAGGAGGCGTCCCCGCCGTTCTCCACCACCGCCCGGGACACCACCTCCATCGCCATCCTGGAGACCGAGACGGAGATCCCCTGGGGCGCGGCCCGGCTCTGCTTCGGCTCCGTGGAGGTCACCAACCAGGTCGTCTCCTACCTGCGGCGCAAGCTGATCACCGGCGAGGTGCTCGGCGAGGCCAAGCTGGACCTGCCGCCGCGCACCCTGCGGACCCGGGCCGTGTGGTGGACGGTCACCGAGGACCAGCTCGACGAGGCCCGGATCAACCCGGAGATCCTCGGCGGCGCCCTGCACGCCGCCGAGCACGCCTCCATCGGCCTGCTCCCGCTGTTCGCCACCTGCGACCGCTGGGACATCGGCGGGGTCTCGGTCCCGCTGCATCCCGACACCCTCCTCCCGACCGTTTTCGTCTACGACGGCCACCCCGGCGGCGCCGGCTTCGCCGAGCGGGGCTTCCACACCGCCCGGGCCTGGCTCACGGCCACCCGGGACGCCATCGCCGCGTGCGAGTGCGACGCGGGCTGCCCCTCCTGCATCCAGTCCCCCAAGTGCGGCAACGGCAACGACCCCCTCCACAAACGCGGCGCGCTCCGCCTCCTCACCCACCTCCTCACGTCGGCCCCGACGGACCCGGTGGCCCCGACCCCGACCCCGTCGGACCCTGTGGCCACACCCGCCCCGAGCGACCCCGCAGACACCCCGCCCAGCCCCTGACACGGGCCGGGGGCCCGCACGCTCGCCCCTCCCGGGGAGAGACCCGCACCCGCCCGCTCAGCCCTCCGGCGGGAGCGGGGGGCCCGCGCGGGCCGGAGCCGTCGGGGTGAAGAGGCCGGACCGGGTCCGGGCTGTGACATCCGCCACTTCGCCCCCGAGCCGGCACTCCGCCACCTCCGCCCCCTGGGCCCGCGCCACCCGACCGGCCACCGCACAGGCCTCCTGCGGCCCCCGCGCCCAGGTCGCCGCCGCGGCCAGGGCCGCCAGGTCCGCGGCCGCCCCCGCCCGGTGGCGGGCCACCACCGCCTGCCCGAGCAGCAGCACGCCCCCGAACACCGCCACCAGGGCCGTCGCGACCACCGTGGCCCACACCGTCGCCGAGCCCCGCTCCCGGTTCACGGCGGCGCCCCCACGCTGTCCTCCGCCAGGGCCACCGCCAGCGCCCCGATCCGTACCGGCAGCCCGGTCGGCCCCGGCGGCGGGGCCTCGACCCGGACCCGCCACAGGTCGCCCGAGCGCTCCACCTCCACCCGGGCCCCCGGCGGGGCCGCCGCCCGGGCCGCCGCCACGGCCGCCGCCACCGGTTCCGAGCGGCCCGCCGCCCGGGCACCGGCCCGAGCGGCGTCCACACACCGGATCTGCGCGGCCGCCGCCATCAGCGCCCACACCAGCAGCGCCGCGAACAGCACCAGCGCCGGAATGATCAACGCGGCCTCCGCCGTCACATATCCCCGGTCCTGGATTCCTGCCCGCTTTCGCCCGTAAGGAGGCCCGGAGGGGCGCCCGTAAGGATGTGCAGAAGGGTGCTCGGAAGGCGGCTCAGAAGGGCGCATCGAGCGCCTTCCCGATGGTCGACTGAAGGGCCGCGGAGACCACGTCACTCGTCACCACCTTGTACAGAACGGCAGCGAACGCACAGGCCGCGATCGTTATCTTGGGTACCTGATTACATTCAGACATGTGAGGCAAGTAGGGTAATCATGTACTTGCCTTAACGATATCCAAGGGGTGTTAGGCACGTTGGTCATCTCTGCTGTCCTGACCCGGCACTACCGGGCCGAACGTGCCCTCCTCGCCGACAACTCCACGTACTGGGTGGTCGTCAACGACTCCTTCGAGCTGCACACCGAGGCGTGCGCCTACCTGGAGGGTCTTCGGGGTGCCAGCCGTTCGTACAACACGGAGCGGACGTACGCGGGACGCATCGCCCTGTACCTCTCGTACTGCGTCCAGAACGGCGTGGACTGGACGCGCCCCAAGCTGGCCCAACTGATAGCCATGATGCGGTGGCTGGTCGATGAGCCACTGCCGAGCAGGAGCCGCAAGCCCGGCGCCGAGCCGCGGTATCGCGACGAAGGCACGGCGAACGCCATCATGGGCACGATCGGCGAGTTCCTGACGTGGTGCTCGCTTCAAGGCTGGGTGCCACCGACCGTCGTCAGCCAGCTCGTTCAGCCGAAATACCTTCGGTACACCCCGCCCGGATTCGACCCCGGCGAAGACGGCCAGTACCGCACGGTGCAGGCGCGGCGGATCAAATTCCGCATCGCGGTGCCTGGCTACGAGTGGCTTTCCGACGATCAGATCAACCACTTGATCAACTTCACCACTCATGCCCGTGATCGTTTTCTCGTCTCCCTGCTCGCGGTGACCGGCATGCGAATCGGGGAGGCTCTGGGGCTGCGCCGAGAAGATATGCATTTCCTGCCTGATTCGACTTCGCTGGGTTGCAAGGTTGAAGGGCCCCATGTCCATGTGCGCCGACGCCGGAACAGCAATGGCGCGTATGCCAAGTCCCGCCAGCCTCGCTGGATACCGGTCGAGATCGAGGCTGTCGCCTTGTATGCCGACTACCGCTACGAGCGCGATGCGGTGGCCGAAGCCGCTGACTGCGACATGGTGTTCGTCAACCTCTTCCACGCTCCGCTGGGCGAGCCGATGAAGTACCCCAGCACATACGAGCTGTTCAAGCGGCTGGCCAAGCGGGCCGGGGTCCGCGCCCGCCCGCACATGTTCAGGCACTCCGCGATTACCCGCTGGGTCCGCTCCGGCGTGCCCCGCGACGTGGCCCAGGACATGGCCGGGCACGTGTCGCCGCAGTCGATGGACCCGTACACCCACACCACAGACCAGGACAAGCGCGACGCCGTCGAGCTGGTGGCCGCCAAGAGGAAGGAAGCCCGCACGTGACGGCGACGGGGAATGTCGTACCGCTCCACCAGCCCCGGCCCGCGCCGGACGATACCCCCGTCGACGATGAGGCGTCCGAAGTCCTCACAGCCTGGGCTGCATGGCTTCGCGAACAGGTCGACCCCGCATGGCGGCTTGGCGAGTGGGACGCCGGAAGGAGGCTGTTCACCGGGGACGTCGACAACGCGGGCACGGTGGTCTACCGGTGCGGCACGGCGGCCTGTGACGCGATGGCCCGGACCCGGAACCTGTGCCCGACCTGCGAGAAGGCTTTCCGCGCAAGCGTCTTGGACCTGAAGGCGTTCAAGGCGACCTTTGTTCCGGACCGCAACCGGGTGATAGGGGGCCAGCGGGCCCTGTGCCGCGTGGACGACTGTCCGCGGGAGTCGGCGGTGTGGGGGCTGTGCAACGCCCACGGCTCTCTGAGGCAGAAGGACTTGCAGCGCAATCCCGGCTCCAAACTGGACTCCTGGATCGCCCGGCAGGAGCCGTACCCGGCTTCCCCCGCGTGCTCGGTGTCCGGCTGCGGCCATGACGCACGGGCCACCTTCGGCCTGTGCTCCGTACACACGGCCCGCTGGAAGAAGTACACAGCCAGCTTGCGCGGGCGGCGGGACTTGGCGAGGGTTGACCCCGAGTGGCTGGACCGCCAGGCACCCTTCCTCAACGTCCACCAGTTCTCCCTGGCTCCCTTGCACCTGGTGGCCCGGCTGGAAGTGCTCTACGCGCTCCAGCAGCGCGACGTGCGCGGCCAGAAGATTGACCCGGTAGCGGTCCGCCAGGCCATCGCCCAGTTCCCGGACGGCATGGTGAGCATCGCCCTGTTGCCGGCGGAACGGCTGCCCCGCCCCAAGCAGACGAACGTGGACGCCTTCCTGCGCGAGACCCAGCGCATCCTGACCGGCGCACTCGACCGGTCCCAGGGCATCGAGCCGACCAGCAGGGATGTCCTGGACCTGTCCGAACTCGGCGTGCGGGGCCTACGTGGTACACCGACGCACCGCCCCGGAGATCTGGACGTGACCGAGATCCGCCAGCCGTGGCTGCGGAACATCCTGGTCACCTGGATCGCCGAGACAAAGCCGAAGACGGCCGAAGTCCGGCGGGGGCTGCGAGCTTGCCTGGCGGCTTCACGGGCTCTGGACATGCGGCCAGGAGGCGGCCAGGACGCAGCCGTCCTGGCCTTCGCCGACATGAACGCAGTAGTCGACACATTCCGCCACCTGCTCAAGCTGGACGGCACCCCGATGGGGAGCAAGCAGCGGGGCGCCCTGCTCTCGTTCTTCTTCAAGATCCTCGACTACACCCGTGCGGCCGGGCACCTGGACAACATGTCGGCCAGCTTCGCCCGCCACTCCAGCCACGTCATCAAGGCCGAGGAGGTCACCGAGGACGAGGCGGGCAAGGCCCTGCCGGAGTCGGTGATCGCCCAGCTCGATCAGCACATGCACCTGCTGGGGCGCGGCGTTTCGCACGGCCGGATGACTCCCGAGCAGGTGGGGGCCATGGCCCGTGCCGTGTATGAGCTGCTGCGGGATACCGGACGGCGGCCGTACGAGATCGCCGAACTGCGGACCACCTGCCTCGAACGTGTGGACGGCGAGTGGTTGCTGATCTGGGACAACCGCAAGGGCCGCCGCAACGGCCGGCGTCTGGAGATCACTTCCGACACCGTGAAGGTCGTCCAGACCTGGCTCGCCGTGCGGGAGACGATCGACCTGCCCACCGGCAGCGAGCCGTACTTGTTCCCTCCGGCTGGTGAGAACGGGATCGTGCGGCACCTGGTCTCGGAGCAAATCTGGGCGATCATCCGGAAGTGGGCTGACAGCGTTCCGGTGATCCTCGCCGAGGAGTTCGGGCTGGACGGCGAGCGTGTCCCGTTCGACCGGTCGCTCATCTTCCCGTACGCGTTCCGGCACTCGTACTGCCAGCGGCACGCGGACGCCGGGGTGCCTATCGACGTGCTGTGCGACCTGATGGACCACCGGTCGACCGCGACGACTCAGGGCTACTACAAGGTCAGCCAGAAGCGGAAGCGCCAGGCGGTCAACGTGATGCGCCTGCATACCGTGGACCGGGCGGGCAGGCCCGCGCCGATGGCATCGGCCACCGCCTACCAGGCACGTGCGGTGGCCGTGCCGTTCGGCAACTGCACGGAGCCGTCCAACGTCAAGGCGGGCGGCAATGCCTGTCCGATCCGGTTCCAGTGTGCGGCCTGCCCCTCCTACCGGCCCGACCCCTCATACCTTCCGCACATCGAGGATCACATCCGGTCGCTTAAGGCCAACCGGGAGATGGCGGTCATCATGGAAGTAGACGAGTTCGTCGTCCGGAACCTGGAAGACCAGATCGGCGCCTTCAAGGGAGTCGTGGAGACGATGCGGAAGCTGATGGAGGCCATGGGCGCGGACGAGCGCGAGGAGGTCGAGCAGGCGTCGGCCGTCTTGCGCAAGGTGCGGGCCGCCGGCGGCGGAGCCGCCGTCTCGCTGCCCATGCCCACCTTCCCGGCGCCGCGGAGTGGGAGCACGGCATGACGCAGGACAAGCGCACCCCTGGCGACATCCTGCGGGAGTCCCGCAGGAAGGACAGCCAGGCCAAACGCGCCAAGGTCCTCGCGGCCCTGGACGGCATGAAGGCCAGCGGCGAGACGGTCACCTTCCTCGGGGTCGCACGTGCGGCCGGGGTCTCGAACTGGCTCGTCTACGCCGAAGGCGTCCGCGAGCACATCGAGGCCGCCATGAAGGGCCAGGGCAAGGCCGAGCGCCGTACTCGGCAGGCGGGCGTGAACGCCTCGGCGGCGAGCTTGGCCACGGACCTCGCTCTGGTCCGCGATGAGAACAAGGCTCTGCGCGAGGAGCGCGACCGCCTCAAGAAGGCCGTCCAGCGGTCTTTGGGGGCCCAGGTGGAACAGGCTGGTACCAAGGAGCTGGCGGCCCGCGTCAACGAGCTCCTGAAGGCCGTGGAAGGCCTCACCTGGGAACGGGACGAGCTACGTACTGAACGCGACGAACTCAGGGCGAGGCTCGCAGAGACCCAGGACGATCTTGTTGCCGCGCGGGAGGCCGGACGCCAGTTGATGAGACAGACAAACCGGCAACAGGGCGCGGCTTCTGCTTGAGACGACTAGCTTGCGAGCCACCGAGTGCAGCGGAGACAGCGCATTGGGCATGCAGCTATCGCACACAAGTCACCGAGGGGGAAAAGGCGTTGGCGCAGGAGAGGTATTACAGAAGAGTGCTTGTCGGCCATTGGCCGGCGGATCGGCTGGCAGCAGAGGAGATTGCGACAGAGCTCAGGATGAGCAAGTTGGACGCCCAAGTTGTGCAATTGGGCTCCGATGAAGCACGGTCCTGGAATTCGAGAATCCTGGAACTTGCCGAGTCAGGCGACTCGTTCGTCTTCCTCATCTCTTCCGGAGACCTCCCGAAGGATGAGGAGTTGTTTGACCTGGATCGCGCCATGGATCAACGTGGCGTGGACGTGATCCCGACGCTAATTAGCCCTCGCAAAATTCCCGAGCCACTGCTGAATCGCGTCGCAATCGATATGACCCAACCCGGTACGGAAATCGACTCACTGGCTCGGAGGATCACAGGGGCTAGATCGCTCGACTTGCTCGACCTCACTCCACATGCGTTCGAAGTGCTCGTGGCAGACCTGCTTCAGCATGAGGGTTACGCCGTAACACCCTCTCGCGGGCCAGGAGATCGCGGATATGATCTGCTTCTCCACACCCCGGGAATTGATGGGGCAGAAGCAACCGAGTACATCGTCGAGGTAAAGGCGTACCGCCACCATCGGCTCTCTGTCGCAAATCTCTATGAGATCGCCGCGAGGTTCGCGGAGGTTAGCGGAGGACGCGACGGCCTGATCGTCACTAACGGTCAGCTGACTTCAGTAGCGAAAAGGGCATTGGGCGACCTCGTGGCGTCATCAAGCCTGCCGAGGATTCAAGTGCTGGACGGCGCGGATGTAAAGTACCGACTGCTCAAGTACCCGGAGCTCGTGCTCAAGTATGGCAACCCCTCCAAGGCCGGTGGGGAGCGTTGAACTCTCCGAACGTATCGACCAGCAAGCAACTACGCGACCGCTTGGAAGCGTGCCCCCCTGGGTTTGCCGGATGGCAAGCGTTCGAGAGAGTCGCCCTTGATACCCTAGTCCACCTCTTTGTGCCACCCCTGCGAAAGCCGACACCGCAGGCTCATACTTACTCTGGCGTGGAACGTCGCGATGCCGTCTTCCCCAATCGCTACGAAGACCTACAGAGTAATTGGGGCATGTTGCGACACGATCTGGATGCGCAGCTAATTCCTGTCGAGTTCAAGAACTACGACAAGACTGGCATAGGCAGGGAAGAGGTAGATCAGACAGCCAACTACCTCCGCGGGGATTGGGGGCGGCTGGCTATACTTTGCACCAACGTAGAGCCCAACAAATCGGCTCACACTCGCAGGAACTCCATCTTCAGCGACCAGAAAAAGATCATCCTGTTCATTACGACTGCCGATCTCAAAGAGATGATGGATCTGAAGGATCAGGGGCAGGATCCTTCAGACTTCATCATGGATACGTACGATCGGTTCCGCATCCAGCACGAGTGACCATCCGAATCTCGTTGCCGGAGTGCCCAGCATGGCCTGCTGGGCACTGTCGACCCGATTCAAGCGGTCATGTACGGCGTTCCATCAAAATTTGCTTCGCCGAGCTGGGCCTCCAGCTCGGCAATGCGCCGGGACAAGTCGCGGTTCTCGCCTTGGAGTCGGCATACTTCCTGTCCAAGTTCCCCGACCCCGCTGACGGTCTGGATGCAGCCGTCGACAGCGGAGGCCATCTCCTGGAATGCCTTGGGTGCGACTCCGTTGACGTTGTCGGCCTCGTACGTGCACGAACGCCGCATGTCGTACATCGCGGAGACCGCCACCTTGGAGGCGTACAGCGCGTCACGGGCACTGAACTCGTCGCCGTGTCCCTTGAGGTTGAAGCGGGTGACACGGGCGCCCCTGCGTCGCGGATCACGTGAGGGAAGGAAGTTCTCCAGCCGGTGTCCCATGTGCTCGGCTGCCCTGCGGGCATGGCGGACGGCTGCCTGGAGGCGGCGGCCTTCGGGGATGCCGACCCCGGAGGCGATATCTTTGTAGGCGACCTCCCGGCCGGCGTTGTGCTTGAACCAGAGCAGGACCTCGACGGCGTCCTGCTCCAGCTGCGTGGGCGGCCGGCCCTCGTCCCGGGTGGTCATCGCAGCTTCTCGCTTTCGTCCAGGAAGGCCCGCAGGGCGGCATCATTGAGCGTTGTGGAACTGCTGGCGGCCAGGTCGCGGATGAAAGTGACGGCTGCCTCGGTGGCCGAGCACAACTCCGAGATCGCCTGGCTCCGCTCGTCGGTGAAGCTGATCTGGTGCCGCTGGAGCAGCGAAAGCGCTCGCAGGGTACCGAGACGGACCTGGGTCATCTCAGTGAAGACCTGCAAGGCCACGTCGGGGTTGCCGTTGCCCTGAGAAGCGGCTCGGACAGCCCGCGCGATCTCCGCGGCCTCTGTGTCCGCCACCGGGTGGGCCGGCCCCGGTTCCTCCTGGTCAAGCTGCCTGTCCCGGACATCCGCCGATTGCCGTGCCGCAGCACGGTCTTCGGCGTCGGCCACGGTCTGGCGCCGCTCGAACTCCTCAATAGCCTCCCTCGCGGCGGCACGGGCGGTGGGGTCGGCCAGGATCGCAGTCTTCAGGGCCTTCGGCTGCTGGGCCACGTAGACCGGCGCCGTCGGCTTCACACCCGCCCGCACGGCTTCCTGCTCGATCGCCTGCCGCCGTTCCCCGTCCCTCATGCGGGCCTCGTAGCTGCGGTAATACCCGTGCTCCCCAAAGAACGGGACTTCCTCCTCGTCCGGCAGATCCACGTAGACGCCCGGTTCGAGCTCGTGGACCGAGGGGACGATGTCGTCGGCAGCCGCACGCTTCCACGCCTCGTGGAAGGCCATGACCCGCTTGTGGCTGGTGTGCGAGCGACGGGCGAACTCCCGAGCGCTGATCCGGCGGAAAGTGGTTCGGCCGAACCACTTCGTGGACTCCTGTCCGATTCCAACGCCGTTGTTGTCGTCGGGCTCGACGCGGCGGGCGATCAGAAGTGCTCGGGCCCAGCCGCCCTTGCGGTCGTGGGTGGAGAACTCTTCGATATCGGCGGCCAGGAGGTCTTCGCCGTCGTCTGCGGCCGCCTCCATCACACGGCTACCAGGGTCCGGGACTCACTGCGGGTGGGGGCGGCCGGGGAGGCCTGACTGTCGGCCCTGACCCTGATCCATGTCGTGAGGACTTCCAGGGTGCCCAGCGCCTCCTGGCAAGCAGCGTGCTGTTCGTCGGTGAAATCCAGTGGGGTTGAAGGCGGATACCTGTTCATGAGGGCAGTGGCCTGGTCTTGCACCCGCACCAGGTCTCGTGTCAGGGCCTGGGCCTTGGTGGGCCTCTGCCCGGGTTCCCCGATGCGGCCCTCACGGTCCCGGCGGCGCTTGTCGTCCATCGCCGCCTTCATCGCGTTGCGGAAGGCGTCGTCTTCCTCCACCAGCTCGCGCAGCACCTTGTCCCGCTGGACGGGATCGCCTTCGGACAGCGCTCGAAGGTAGTCGGAGACCGACGTCTCGGCGGAGGGGTCCAGCAGATCCTTCAAGGCCGGTCCGATGCCGAGGGCTCGCTTGTACTGGGCCACCGAAACGCGGCCGGCGCCGGTCTCGCGGGCTTCCGCCAGGAGCGAGCGGAGGGTGGTGAAACCCTCGTCGTACGGCTTCCCGGAGGGCGCCAGGCGGGCGCCTTCCCGCAGAGCGCTGTAGCTGACGTGGACGCCGCTGTCCGCCACGGTCTGCCGTACGGGCGGGGTGCACATGCGGGCGGTGTGCTGGTATTGGCGTGCGGTCCGGGGATTGAGGCTGATCTCGTCGCAGAAGTGGTCGAGAGCATCGTCCTGGCCTAGGGCTGCGACTGATAGGAGCTTGTCGCCGATCACGAGCCGGTTGTCGCGGCCATCGTTCATGAGTCGACGGCCGTCGTGTACGTCCTGGTCTGTGTAGCTCATACGGATTCCTCATTGAGCCGATTGGACGAACACACAGCGTAATCGGCTGGATGCCGAGCGTGTGATCTTCAAGTGCGGCTTTTCTGACCGGTGTTGACGGACGCCGGTACTGACCAGCCCGAACCTCTTGGGCTCGTGGGTCGAGGTGCACCCGTGCTGGTGACGGCGGAACAATGCGTCCAGCCGAGACCTTCGCGGCCCCTGTGGCGACCGGACGTCAGCTCTCCGGCCTGCGTCCTGGGGCCGGGCTGAGGTTTAGATCACCGGGGGCCTGCCTAGCCGGGTCATGCGCCACACAGTCCGCCACCGCATGGGACGCCGCGGCGGGCATGGCACCCGCATGCCTTCGAAGAATCCGGCCCACCATGACTTCAGCCCTGCCAGCGGCGGGCGTTGGACCAGGGTGTATGCCGCCCATGAGGCGAGGTACACCGGGACCAGGACGGCGGGCAGGTGCCGCTTCGCCAGCCAGACGCGGTTGCGACCGGTGTTGCGGTAGTAGGCCGCGTGGCGGGAGGCCGCTGTTCGGGGGTGGGTCAGGACCAGGTCAGCCCGGTAGTCGATCTCCCAGCCGGCGTCGAGCGCACGCCAGGCGAAGTCGGTTTCCTCGTGGGCGTAGAAGAACTGCGAGGGGAAATTGCCGACTTGGTCGATTACGTGCATCCGGATGGCGTGGGCGCCGCCCAGGAAGGTGGTGACCGGGCCGGAGATGAGCGGGTCGGCGCCGCCGAGGCGGGGTACGTGCCTGCGCTGGGAGATGCCTTCCTCGTCCGCGATGCGGAAGCCCACGATCCCGAGGCGGGGGTTCGCGGTGAATGCTTCCCTGACGAGTTGCAGCGTGTCGGTCTGGGGTAGTCGGCCGTCGTCATCGAGGACCAGGACGACGTCGACGCCTCCGTGCTCGCGCAACCACTGCACCCCGGCGTTCCTGCCTCCGGGGATACCCAGGTTCTCCGGCAGCTCGACGGCCGCGACCCCGTCGGGCAGGCCCGGGAGCTTCACCCCCTGGGCGAGCACGACGACCGTCGCGGGGTCTCCTTCCTGGGACGCCACCGAATCGAGGAGGGTCCGCAGTTCCTTCTCCCGGTCTCCCATGGTGAGGATCACGACGCCGACCGTCGGCATGCCCGTACCGGGGCCGCTCATGACTGAGATCGCAGCAGGTCGGCGGCACGCTGGTTTAGGGCTTCCGCTCCTGGAACCCGGCGCCTTTGGTAGCTGGCCGCCGCGGACTGGATCGCCCTGATCTCCTTCCCGTTCCGGTCGGAGACCACGCCGTCCATGAAGTCGAGTGAGCGACTCCACAGGGCCACGGCCTCTTCGTGCCGGTGCTGGGCGGCGACCGACTTACCGAGGTTGACCATGGTCAGGCCGTGCACACGCTGGTAGGTGCCAGGCAGCCGGCCCTTGAGCGCCGTGCGGTAGTGCTTCTCGGCCGCCCTGTGGTCGCGCATCTCGGTCAGGGTCTTGCCGGTGTGCGAGGCGACGGTGGCCGAGACCGGCCCGGAGGTGGCGGCGTACGACGGCACCAGGTCATCTCTGGCCAGCATCGCGTCTTCGGCCGACAGCAGGGAGGCCGCTGCCCGCTCGCCCTCTCCGCCGGCCCCGTACGCCCTGGCGCACGTGACGAGCAGGAGTGCCTCGGTCTGCCGGTCGACCTTGCCCGACGCACGCCGCAGTGCTTCCTCGGCCAGGCCGATGCACGAGCCGGGGTGGCCGAGGTCGAGTGCCTGGTGGGTCAGGGCCCGCATCATCCATGCGCCGTGCCCAGCCGGGTCGGACTCGCAGGCCAGTTGGAAGCCGAGCAGGTAGTAGCGCTGGGCGGCGCCCTCGCGGCCGAGGTCGTGGTGCTTCCAGCCGACCAGGCACGCCAGCGTGGCCGCCGCGCCGAAGGCGCTTCGCCGCACCGAATCCGATGGGAAGCGACTCTCCAGCATGGGGACAACCGTGTCCGTGAGGTATGCGGTCACCGTCGTCAGGCCGTGTCCACCGCCCAGCCGGTCGTCCACGCTCCGGAACGTCTCGGTGAGCTGGCGGACCGTGTCGACCTCCGCGGCGCCGACGCTGCCGCCGCGCTCGGCCGCCCTGAGGGTGGCGGCGACGGCTTCGTGGTCGTAGGCGAGCGGCAGACCGACGGCGGCCGTCGCGAAGGCGGCGTTGAGGAAGTCCCTGCGACGGAGCATCACGAATCTCCCGAGGTCAGTGGCGCTAGCCAGTGGATCGGCTCCCAGGGCCTCCCCGATGCCTTCGCAGCCTAGACCGATCTCGGTGAGCGTGACCTTCCGCTTCATCCTTCTGGTGAGAGCCTCGGCGATGTACGAGCGGCTCTGGCCGCTTGGGGTACCACCGTTGACCCAGGAGTGCACGGCCGAGCGGGAGGTGTGCAGTTCCTCCCCGGCCTCGGCGGCGACGGTACGGATTTCCCTGGCCAGGGCCTCGTAGGTGCACCCGGCCTCGGCGATGACGTCCGCCAGCGCGGTGTTCGGACTCCGGCTCTCCGTCAACTCGCACTCCCTGAACCGATCTTGAACAGATTGAACAGGCTGCTGCGTCGCCCACGGTACCCGCGGACAGTGACCGCCGCTTCACTGATTGCAAGGCCGGCCGCCTGTCACGTTCCACCCGAACCCTGTTTCTGGAGGCATCGTGCACCACCGCTCAGACCTCGGCGCCCTGGTCGGCGCCACCGTCCTGGTGACCGGCGGCGCCGGACTCATCGGCTCCCGCATCACCACCCAGCTGCGGGACCTCGGCGCTCGCCCCGTGGCCCTGTGCACCATGAACGCCTATCCCGAGCGCGTGTACTCCGACCTGTTCGGCGTCAGCGCCGGGGACCCGGATGTGGTTCTGGGGGACATTCGGGACACGGCGCTGGTGCGGAAGCTGGTCGCGGATTCGGACTTCGTGATCCACGCCGCTGCCCTGGCGGACGTCGCCGCCTGCACCCGCGACCCGCTGGCTGCCATCGACACCAACGTGGCCGGGACCCAGAACGTGCTGGACGCCGTCGCCGCGACGGACCGCGTCCGCCGGATGGTGTTCGTCTCCTCCGCCAGCGTCTATGGCGACGGCAACCCCGAGGAGAGCGACAGCCCCGAGCTGCTGACCATGCGCCAGCTCCTGGAGTCCGTCCACGGGCGCATCCCGCCCCAGTTCCACGAGTTCACCCGCATGCGCCCTAAGTCCGTGTACGGCAACACGAAGGCGTGGGGCGAGGAACAGACCGCGCTCGTTCTCGGCCAGGTCGGCACGTCCTACGCGATCGTGCGGTACTTCTCCGTGTACGGCGAACCGCAGACGATCAAGCCGGACTCCCACTCCTGGGTCGTGGCCTGGTTCGCCGCACGGGCCCACCTCGGTCTCCCGCTCCACCTGAACGGCGGCGGCCGGCAGGTGCGGGACATGGTCCACGTGGACGACATCGCCGAGGGCACCTTGCGGGCCCTGGCCAGCCCCCGCGCGCACACCGAGACCGTGAACATCGGCACCGGCGTCCCCACCAGCGTCAGGAAGGTCGCCCAGCTGGTCCAGGCCCACTACCCGAACGCGCCGTTCCTCGAGACGCCACTCCCGGCCGGTGACCCCCTCGGCGGGTACGCGGCCACCCGCCGGATGGAGAACATCCTGGGCTGGAAGCCGAAGATCACCATCACCGAGGGGGTGGCCCGATACGTGAACTGGCTGAGGGAAACCCCGGCCGCTGCCCCGGACTGGCTCCAGCGGGAGTCCAGCCCGGCCTAGATGATCGGGGGCCGGCCCAGCCGGGTCAGCCGCCACACCGTCCGCCACCGCATCGGGCGCCGGGGGCCGCCGCTCGTACGGACGCCCTCGGTGAACCCGGCGAACCAGGCCCGCAGGCCGGCCAGGGACCGCGTGCGGGCCACGGTCAGGAGCGTCCACACCCCCAGGTAGACCGGGACCAGCGGGGCGGGCAGGTGGCGGCGGGCCAGCCAGACCCGGTTGCGGGCGGTCATCCGGTAGTAGACCGCGTGCCGGGCCGGGGACGTCTTCGGGTGCTGGAGCACCAGCTGCGGTTCGTACAGGATCTTCCATCCCCGGTCGACGGCCCGCCATGCCAGGTCGGTCTCCTCGTGGGTGAAGAAGAACGCGTCCGGCCAGCCTCCGGTCTGCTCCAACATCGTCATGGACAGGGCGTGTCCGCCACCCAGGAACGTCGTCACCAGGCCCCGCCGCATCGGGTCACCCGCCCGCAGGCGGGGCACATGCCGCCGCTGCGTGTGGCCGCTCTCGTCCGCGATCCGGAAGGACACGATGCCCAGCCGGGCATCCGCCTCGTACAGGTCGGCGATCCGGCGGATCACATCGGCCTCGGTCAACAGGCCGTCGTCGTCCAGGTCCACCAGGACATCGACGTCCCCGAAGTCCCGCAGGCGGCGCCAGGCGACGTTCCGGCCGCCGGACACCCCCAGGTTCTCCTCCAGCTCCACCACGGTCACGCCTTCGGGCAGACCCGGCAGGGCCGTGCCGTTCCCTACGACCACGACCCGGACCGCGGGTTCGTCCTGCTTGGCCACCGAGGCCAGCAGGGCCAGCAGTTCGGGCATCCGGTCGCCCATGGTCAGCACGGCGACACCCACACGCGGCCGGATCACGACCACCACCACTTCCTTCCGGGGCCAGGTGAACGGCGAGCGTACCCCCGCCGAACCCGAGCCCCGGACCGTACGAGAGGCCATCGCAATGGATCGGATCAACCTCGGCGACTACGTCACTGCCCCCACCGAGGGAGCCATCGCCACGACCGTCTACGGCGGTCTGGAGAAGTTCGAGCTGGCCGAGTTCCTGGCCCAGTGGAAGGGCCTCCAGCGCGAAGCCCTGGTCGCGCTGGGGGAGGACCAGCGTATCCACCCCTCCGCGTTCATCCACCCCACGGCGATCATCGGGGACGACGTGATCATCGGGCCGGACGTCAAGGTCCACGAATTCACCACCGTGAGAAAGGGCAGCGTCCTGTGTGCCGGCGCCCAGGTCGGCTTCAACTGCGAAGTCACCGCCACATTCGTCGGGGAAGGTGCCGTCCTCGGGCACCGGATCGGCGTCAACCGGACGATCCTCGGGGCCCGGGCCCACCTGTCCGCCAGCGTCACCGTCGCCGCGATCAACATGACCGCCGACATGCGCAATCCTGACCGAGAAGTGATCATCCGCACCATGACCGGCCTCTACCGGTGCGGCACGACCCAGTTCGGGGCCGTCATCGGCGACGACACCCAGACCGGCAACAACATCAGCATCGGGCCCGGCGTCACCATCGGCCGCCGATGCCAGATCACCAGCGGCGTCACCATCGCCATCCGGACCGTGCCGAAGGACTGCACCGTCACCGCCCCACACACCTCGGAAACGAACGTTCGCCGACGTCGCGCCTTCTGCATGTGATCTCTCTGTTCGGTGCGTGGCAGCGGGTCGACCGCTGCCACGCGTAGCTTCATGGGAGGGCTCCGAACCGCCTGACGGGCCCGGATATTCACGCTAGCGCCGGTCGCGCCGCCTCTGCATACGTAGCGAAGAGCACTCCCGCGGTGAGCTTGGCGCGGGTGAACTCGGCAGCGACGGCCTGTTCATCGGCCCACCTGCCTTGGCCGGTACCCAAGGCCGTGGCGACGCTTGCCACTGCCTCCCTCAGATCGTCTAGCTTCGACGGCGTCACCACCCGTAGGCCGGGCAGGGGCGGAGTCTGCTCATGGAGCGTGCTGCTTGGGTGAAGCATGACCGGAACAGCACGGACGTTGGGATCGATCGATTCATGCCAACGGACGCTGCCGCCGAGCTGGTCAACATCGTCCTTGGAGATCGAGTTAGTGGTGCAGCCAGTCTTGAGCTCGATGATTCCGTGGTGATCGCTCGTCATCGCCCACCGATTATCGGGGCCGATCTTGAACGTCTTGTCAGGCCGGTCGCTACGGAACCCAAGATGGCTTCCCAACAGTTCCCATGCAGCCTCAGCGTCATCCGATCTCTCCTCATCGCCCCACACGATGCGGTCGAAGATCTGACGGACGCCGAGCACCAATTGGACCCCGTCTGAGTAGGTCTTCCCTAGGAAATCGGCAGCGGCACGGGCCTGGACGGCCGTAGCTCTGATCCGGCGTGGAGTCACATCGTCAACCGGACGCTGAACCCTTGGGTTCTCCATTACTGCGGTTGTCAGTACGTTCTGTGCTGCAAGGGGGTCTACGTGATGGAGGTAAGTCGCCTTCTGTTCCATCAGCCAGCCGCGGAGTGCCTTGTCCTCCAGGCTGTTGATTGCGACCTGAAGGCGATCGGCCGAGGCCCGGTACTGCCCAACACAGGCCAGGTTGAACGCCTCTCGGCCAGCTGAGGCCTCAGCACGAACGGTGCTCACTTGGTCGTACTGGACATCAGCCAGGGCCCGCCGACTGGGGGTCAACCAGTGTTGTTGGCGTTCCAGACAGGCATCGATGGCCTCTCTCACCTGCGGCAGTCCCTCGCCGGCGATCATGTCGGCGACGCGCTGGCTCACCCGCAGTTGCGCGCGGGTCGCGGGGGAGAAGAGATCGAGACGTCGGGGATCACGAATGGCGAGACCGAGTTCGGCACCCATGAGAAGAACTGCACAGTAGTCTTCTCGGTCCCGTACCCCGCGGCCCATGCCCTGTTCGATCCGCTGGATGCTCTGGCCCACGCGGAAGCGACTGTCGGGGAGAAGCGATGCCTCTCGGCGCTCGGCAGCGTCCAAGGGCAGGGGGACCCCATCGAGGATGAGCAGTCGGCAGGCGTCGTTGGGCAGGTCGATTCCGTCGTACTTGTTGACCAGTACGACGAGTCCGACGTGCTCAGTCTCGCGCAGCTCCTTGACCCCGGCCTCCAGAGTGCTCGCCGCGTGGATCCGGTCGGCGTACGGCTTCCAGGCAGAGGCCCGATTCGCGCTGGGCACGATGACGACTACGTTGACCGGCTTGCTGTCGGGAACACCGTCACCGTTTCGGTCGCCGTGCGCGAACTGCTGAGCCATGCGGCGTACTGCCTCTTCATCCAGTGCCGGATTGAGGGCAAGCGGTGCCAGGATCAGACGGTCCCCCAGGTCTGCGGCACTGCCCGGAGTAACCGGACGCGACAGAAGCGGTGGAGCAGCATCCAGGACGGTGGCCAGGGCGCTGTCGTCCGCCAGCGTTGCTGTCAGGTAAACGCGTCGCTGAGCATTGGTGAAGGCCGGGATCGCGCTGATGGGAGGGCACGGAGGCCGGATCTCCACGCCACGGCTGGTCACGGACGCGGCGCACAGAGGCAGCACGTCCGCAACAAGCGGCCAGGTGTACTTGAAGGTCTCATCGTCTCCGTGAGGGTGGAGTAGATCCATGACCTCTTGGTGCCGATCGGACCAGGCCCAGAAGGGGATGCGCACGAGTGCAGAGGAGTCGCCGGCCTGGACGTCACGCCAATGCTTGGGCGCCTGGGTTTTCAGTTCGCTTGCGAACATGGCCACCAGTGCGTCGTGGACCTTGTGTTCACGGGGGATGAACAGTTGGAACTGGCCGGTGACGGTCGTCAGGGCTGCGTGAGCGTCATCGATGACGACGACGCCGAGCGGCAGGGTAGGGCGATTGCTACCAGCTACTCCGAATGCGGACATGCCATTGAACAACTTCTTGAAGTTGGTCACGAGGATGGCTTGCTCCGCCTGGAAGGCGGGGTCTCTCGGGTCCACGACCGTCACGAGCCCGAGCTTCGCGGCTTCCGCCCGAACCTGACCTGTTGCGTAGTGAGTGTCTCCTGCGAGATAGACAGCCTTGCCGATGCCTTCGTTCAATGTGCTCTGGGCGATCAACAGGCCCGCGGCAGTCTTGCCACCGCCCGTGTTCTGCTTGATCACCACGTCCCTGTCAGTGCGACGAGCGAACCAGCGGTCCAGCACCTCGCCCTGCTCATGACGGAGATATGGCCACGGTCGGGGACCGGCTGCATAGATGTCCCGTGGTCGCAGCAGTGGTTCGGTCTCACCAGAGTCAACCTTGCTCCAGTCCAACGGCACGTTGCCCGCCCCCTTCGATCTGATCTGCTCGCCCCCATCATCGCGGCATCGCAGCAGCCACCGCGGTCGATTTTCAACACCGCGACCACGGGGTCGGCGAGCTCAGACGAAGACGGCCCCTCCAACCCGTCCGTTGCACTTGCCTCATGTGTCAGAAGATCCCACAGCCCGTCTGAACTGCCGGGAAGGGTTGACAACCCTAGATAAGGGATGTGCCCATGGCGTATTCCGAAGTCGACATTCCCGCGTCCCCCGACCGGCCCTTCAGCGCGGTCCGCACACGAAACCAGATGATCCTCATGACAACCTCCTGTGGGATTGCTTTCTTGATCTGATGAGAGATCTTTTCGAGTCGTTCTTTCAGCCGCCCGACAGCAGTCCGGACGCCATTCCGATCACCACCGGCGCCACCCCGACCGCGAGGAACGCGGGGAGGAAGCACAGCCCCACCGGCGCGGTGACGAGCACCGCCGCCCGCTGCGCCCTGGCGCCCGACCGCCGGGACCGGTCCGCCCTCAGCGCCGTCGCCAGCCGGGAGACCGGCTCCGCGGCCGGAGCCCCGGTCCGTGCGGCCCGCTCCAGGCACTCCGCCAGTTGCCCGGCGCCCGGTATCCGCGCCAACCTCCCCCACGCGGCCCCCGGTTCGCCCCCGAGCCGCAGCTCCGCGCCCGCGAGCGCCAGCCGCTCACCCACCGGCCCGCCCAGTGACTCCCCGACCACCTCGGCCGCCTCCACGGGCCCCGCCCCCGCCGCCAGGCAGGCCGCGAGGAGATCCGCGGCGAAGGGCAACTGCCGCTCGGCCTCCCGGGGATCGACCCCGGCGGCCGGCCGGGCCCGGGACCGGGCGAGCAGCCGCCACACCCCGAACGCCGCCCCGCACCCGGCCAGCGCTCCCATGGCCCCGCCGACGAGCACCCAGGCCGCCAGCAGCGCCCCGGCCGGCCCCGCCCAGGCCCCGGCCACCGTCCGCAGCCGGGGCCACCGGGCCGGCCCCCGCCGCTCCTCCTGCACCGGGAACAGCCCCGTGCATCTGCGCCGCGCCGCCCGCCGCCGCAGCCAGGCGGAACACCCCGACACCAGACACCACACCGCCACCGCCAGGCACAGCGCCATCCCCAGCCTGTGGACCACCGGCCCGCCCATCACCGCTCCCCCGTCCGCACGATCCGCCGGCACCACAGCAGTCCCAGCGCTTCCAGCACCCCGCCCGCCAGCAGGCAGCCCCACCCGACCGGGGAATGCAGCAGCACCCGCAGCGGATCCGCCCCCAGCCCGGTACCGATCAGCAGTCCCACGAGCGGCAGCAACGCGAGGACGACCGTCGTCGACCTGGCCCCCGCCAACTGCGCCCGCAGTGACTCCTGCCGGTCCCGCTCGGCCCGCAACGCCCCTTCCAGCCGGTCCAGTCCGGCCGCCAGTCCGGCGCCCCCGTCCACGGAGACCCGCCAGCAGGCCGCCATCGCCGCCAGCCCCTCGGCGCCCGGCTCGCGGGCCGCCTCGCGGAGCGCTCCGGCCACGTCCCCGCCGAAGGCCGCCGCGGCCAGCACCGCCGCCTCGGCCGCGCCCGGGCCGCCGGGGCCGGCCACCGTACGGCGTATCGCCGCCGTCAGTGCCTGTCCGGGCTGGGACCCGGCCCGCAGCTCCCCCACCACGGCCCCGCACAGCGCCACCACTTCCGCGGCCCGGGCCCCGCGCGCCCGTTCACGCTCCCGCGCCCGCAGCCGGCGCCGCACCAACGGCACCGCCAGCGCCCCGAGCACCAGCGGAATCACCGACCCGCCCAGGGCGGCGACCACCAGCCCCGCCATCAGCGCGGCCCACTCCCGGCCCCGGGCGGCCCGCACCCGCAGCAGGGCCACCAGCCGCCCGGGCGCCGGCCCGCCGGGCACCACCGGCCCGCCCGCGGCCAGCACCAGCCGGGCCCGCCGCGGCAGCCGGTCCGCGCCGGCCAGCACCCAGGCGGCCGCCCCGGCGCACAGCACCCCCGCGAAGACGGGCACCGCCACCGGCGGCCCGGCGCTCACCGCGCACCCCCCAGCAGCGGGCCCAGCCGCGCCCAGCCCCGCTCCCGCACGAAGCCGCGGCTCCCCCAGCGCAGCGCCGGAACGGTCACCACGAGCCCGGCCGGATCCCGTTCCAGGACGTGCACCTCGGCCACGCGGCGCCGACCGGCCCGGTCCCGGACCAGGTGGACCACCAAGGTCAGCGCGGCCGCCAACTGGCTGTGCAGGGCGGCCCGGTCGAGCCCCGCGGCCGTCCCCAGCGCCTCCAGCCGGGCCGGAACGTGCGCCGCGGCATTGGCGTGCACCGTCCCGCAGCCGCCTTCGTGCCCGGTGTTGAGGGCGGCGAGCAGGTCGGCCACCTCCGCGCCCCGCACCTCGCCGACCACCAGCCGGTCGGGCCGCATCCGCAGGGCCTGACGGACCAGGTCCGCCAGGGTCACCAGCCCGGCCCCTTCCTGATTGGCGGGCCGGGTCTCCAGCCGCACCACGTGCGGATGGTCGGGGCGCAGTTCGGCGGAGTCCTCCGCGAGCACGATCCGCTCGCCCGGCCCGACCAGCCCCAGCAGGGCACTGAGCAGGGTGGTCTTACCGGTCCCGGTCCCTCCGGAGACGAGGAACGACAGCCGCGCCTCCACCATGTCCCGCAGCAGCCGCTGCCCGCCGGGCGGCAGGGTCCCGGCGGCCACCAGCTCGTCCAGCGTGAACGCCTTGGGCCGCACCACGCGCAGCGACAGGCAGGCCGATCCGACGGACACCGGGGGCAGCACGGCGTGCAGCCGGGTGCCGTCGGGCAGCCGGGCGTCCACCCAGGGCCGGGCGTCGTCCAGGCGCCGCCCGGCGACGGCGGCCAGCCGCTGGGCCAGCCTGCGCACGGCCTCGGCGTCGGCGAAGGTCACCGCCGTCAGCTCCAGCCCGCCGCCCCGGTCCACCCACACCCGGTCCGGGGCGGCCACCAGCACGTCGGTGACCTCGGGGTCGGTGAGCAGCCGCTCCAGCGGGCCGGCGCCGACCAGTTCGGAGCGCATCTCCTCGGCGGCGCCGAGCACTTCGGTGTCCCCGAGCAGCCGGCCCCGGGCCCGCAGGGCCGCCGCGACCCGGGCCGGGGTGGGCTCGGCCCCGCTCTCGGCCAGGTGCCGGCGCACCGCGTCCAGCAGTACCGCGCTCATGCCGGCACCCCCTGCGCGGGGCCGAGCACCCGTTGCCAGAAGCCGTCGCAGAAGCGGGCCAGCGCGCCCCGCGCCCCCGGTGGCTCCCCGTCGGCCACCCGCCCCGGAAGCCCCACCTCCACGGGCACCTCCCCGGCCAGCGGCGCACCCAGCAGCCGCGCCACCGCCTCGGCGTCGAGCCCCTCCCGGCAGCGCCCGCGTACGACGACCCGCACGTCCCGGGCCACCATCCGCACCCCGGCGGCCACCCGCCCCGCCGCGGCCACCGACCGCAGCTCACCCGGCACCACGAGCAGCACCAGGTCGAGCTGGGCCAGCACCTCCGCCACGGCTTCGTCCACCCGGCGGGGCAGGTCGACCACCACCACCCCGCCCCGCCTGCGCGCGGCGGCCACGACCGACCGCATCGCGGCGGGCGGTACGACCACCCGGTCTCCGCGGTCCCAGCTCAGCACCCGCAGGGCGTGCAGTTCGGGCAGGGACTCCTCCAGCGCCCCGGCTCCGACCCGGCCGCGCGAGGCGGCGAAGTCCGGCCAGCGCAGCCCCGTGACACTCTCGCCCCCGAGCATGACGTCCATGCCCCCGCCGAGCGGGTCCCCGTCGATGAGGATGGTGCGCTGCCCGGCCCGGACGGCCCGCAGCGCGAGGGCGCAGGCCAGGGTCGAGGCGCCGGCCCCGCCGCTGCCGCCGATCACGCCGACCGCCAGAGCGGGCCGTCCGGCTCCCTCCACCACATCGGCGATGCGGTCCACGAGCAGGCTCTCGGCGTCGGGCAGGCGCAGCACCTCTTCGGCGCCGATCTCCACCGCCCGCTGCCACACCCGGGGATCGTCGAGATCCCGGCCGACCAGGAACACCCCGTCCCGGCGCGGCGCTCCGCTCACCCGGCGGGCGGCGTCGTCCCCGACCAGGACGAGCGGGGCCGATTCCCATCCCATGGCGCCGACCGGCCCGAGCGCGCCACGAACGCTCCCTCCACCCCCGCCACCCCGGTCACCGCCGCTTCCGCTTTGCTCCGGCACCGCATGGTGCACATACGGCTCGGCGCCGGCGGCGGCGCACAGCCGCAGCAGGTCGTCGAGCAGCAGCGGGTCCTCGGTGATGATCAGCGGCCGCCCGCCGCCGGGCACGGCCCCGAGGGCACGGACGGGCATCCCGCCCCCGCCGGCCGCCAGGGGTTCCGGTGCTTCACACGACTTCGATCCAGCCACGATCTCCGCCTCCTTCTCGCCGTAAATCCACAAGCCGCGGACTTCGCGGCTGGAATCACGGTGCAGGGATCCGGAAAAGGAAGTGGATCTTGTTCCAAAACTGTGGACAAGAAGGCGCTTGTGAATAACTCCGCCACCCCATCAGGTGAGTTCCGGAGCGCGCCGGAACCACTACGCAGCGTGACGAGTTCAAGGAGTGCGGGCCCGCGATCGGCTGGCTCACCGAACAGGGAGGGGCCGGGAGGATGACCACTGAAGGCCGGAGGCATGGGACGCGAACCGCGTCCGGACATGCGACGACCCCCGCCGGGGGGGAGAGCGGGGGTCGTCCCCACGGTCCGACTCGGGGGGGGAGGAGCCAGACCGGGTTAGCACGGTCGCGAACGATCCGTGACTTCCATGGTGTACCCGAGAGCCTTCTCAGGCAAACCCACGCGCCACACCTTACGCCGAATGGTGGGCGCATATGCTCGGTGCGTGGAAAATCAGCCCTTGCCGCACTCCTCGCCCCGGACCGCAGCCTTCTTCGACCTGGACAAGACGGTCATTGCGAAGTCCAGCGCACTGACGTTCAGCAAGTCCTTCTACCAGGGCGGCCTGATCAACCGGCGGGCCGTGCTGCGCACCGCGTACACGCAGTTCATCTTCCTGGCCGGCGGCGCCGACCACGACCAGATGGAGCGGATGCGCGAGTACCTGTCCGCCCTCTGCAAGGGGTGGAACGTGCGGCAGGTCCGGGAGATCGTCGCCGAGGCGCTCCACGAGCTGATCGACCCGATCATCTACGACGAGGCCGCGTCCCTCATCGAGGCCCACCACACCGCGGGCCGTG
The DNA here is from genome assembly GCF_055584685.1 of Streptomyces sp. NPDC102258. Classification (NCBI taxonomy): domain Bacteria; kingdom Bacillati; phylum Actinomycetota; class Actinomycetes; order Kitasatosporales; family Streptomycetaceae; genus Streptomyces; species Streptomyces sp. NPDC102258. Next base: position 213,767 of record NZ_JBVJLO010000007.1, on the reverse strand, counting down.
ACGTGGTGGTCGTGTCGTCCTCCGGCGCCGAAGTCGTCGAGCCGATCGGCGAGATGCTCGGCGCGGACCGGGTCGTGGCCACCCGCATGGTGGTCGGCGAGGACGGCTGCTTCACCGGGGAGATCGAGTACTACGCCTACGGGCCCACGAAGGCGGAAGCCGTGCGGGAGCTCGCGGAGTCCGAGGGGTACGACCTCGCCCGCTGCTACGCGTACAGCGACTCGATCACCGACGTGCCGATGCTCGAAGCCGTGGGGCACCCGCACGCGGTCAATCCGGACCGGGCACTGCGCAAGGAGGCCGTGGCGCGGGAGTGGCCGGTCCTGATGTTCAGCAAGCCGGTGCGGCTGAAGCAGCGGCTGCCCGGACTGTCGATGCCCGCGCGTCCGGCCCTCGTCGCCGCGGCCGCGGTCGGCGCGGCCGCGGCCACCGCCGGTCTCGTCTGGTACGCCAGCCGCCGCCGGGCCGCTGCCGCCACCTCGGCCTGACCCGCCGGTTTCGTCCGTATCCGCCGAAGCCGAGCCGGGACATACGCCACACCCGAATCGGGGCGATTTCCGGTGTCCATATCGCCCCGATTCATCCATAAAAGTAAAGAACCCCGGCCAGGGGTTTCGCTCTGCTCGCAAGCGGAGTACAAAGGAGTCAACGGCCCGCGAGACCAAAGAACATCCGAGAGGATCATCTTTACAACGCAGCAAGGCCCACGGACCGAAGCATGAACGCCGAGCACCCACGCGACGTCGACCCGTCGATTACGGGCCAGCCGCACCAGGTAACCGGGCAAAGTTCCCGACCTGATGGGCACACTTCGAGGACGCTTGGTAACTGGGCGTGAATGCCAGCGGCGACACCAGAGCAGTACGGTGTCGCCGCAACCCATGTCGGGCGCAGGCGCGAGACACGCGCCCGAGCCGCAGGAGTCGCAGGACCCCTACGCCGCGCCGCGCTGGAGCGCTTCGCAGACCGCCGTCGACTCGCGCACCCCGAGTTCGACCGCCCGCCCGCAGTGCGCGATCCAGGCCGCCATTCCCTCCGGAGTCCCGGACACGTAGCCCTCGAAGGCCTCCAGGTAGGCCTTCGGCCCCTGCTCGGCGTGGCCGACCTCCGCCGGGCAGATCGCCTTCGGGTCGAGACCGCTGTTGATCAGCACGATCCGTTCGGCGGCGCGCGCGACCAGGCCGTTGTACGTACCGAAGGGCCGCAGGGCCAGCAGTTCGCCGTGCACCACGGCGCCGGTGATCAGGGCCGGGGCCGAGCCGCCGGCGATGATCAGCCGGGACAGGCCGTCCAGCCGGGCCGCCACCTCGTCGGCGCCGGGCAGCGGCAGGTCCACCAGGGGTTCGTCCACCGGCTCACCGGCCAGCCGCGGCCGGCCCACCGCGTCCCCGGGCCCGGCCGAGCCGGACGCCACGAGGTGCAGCCGCGCGAGGACCCGTAGCGGCGACTGGCGCCAGATGCTCAGCAGCTGACCCGCCTCGGCGGTCAGGCGCAGCGCGGCGCCCACCGTCAGCGCCTGCCGCTCCGCACCGAAGTCGCTCCGGCGGCGCACCTCCTCCAGCGCCCAGTCGGCCCCGGACAGCGCCGCGCTCGCCCGGGCGCCGCGCAGCGCGGCCTCCGAGGTGATCTCCGCACCGCGCCGGCGCATGACGCGGTGCCCGTAGACCCGGTCGACGGCCTTGCGTACGGAATCCACGGACTCCGCGACGCCCGGAAGGGATCCCAGGGCGGCCAGCGGGTCGGAAGCCGGGCCGGGAGCCGGGGCAGAAGCGCTACTCATAAGTAGGGAGCCTACGCACTGCGCGGCCTTAGCACCGACCCCTCCTTGGAGTGGTCTTCTTCACTCACACCGACCACTCGCAGCGAACGGTCCACTACGCTTGGTGAACATGAAGATCGCTTTCGTGGGAAAGGGCGGCAGCGGGAAGACGACGCTGTCCTCCCTCTTCATCCGCCACCTCGCAGCCAATGAAGCCCCCGTCGTCGCGGTGGACGCCGACATCAACCAGCACCTCGCGGCGGCCCTCGGTCTCGACGAGGAGGAGGCGGCCGCGCTGCCCGCCCTGGGCGCGCACCTCCCCCTCATCAAGGAGTACCTGCGCGGGTCCAACCCGCGCATCGCGTCCGCCGAGACGATGATCAAGACCACGCCGCCCGGCGCCGGTTCGCGTCTGCTGCGCGTCACCGAGGACAACCCGGTGTACGAGGCCTGCGCGCGGACGCTGCTGCTCGACGGCGATCCCGTACGGCTGATGGCGACGGGACCGTTCACCGAGGCGGACCTCGGGGTGGCCTGCTACCACTCGAAGGTCGGCGCGGTCGAACTCTGCCTCAACCACCTGGTCGACGGCCCGGACGAGTACGTCGTCGTCGACATGACGGCCGGCTCGGACTCCTTCGCCTCGGGCCTGTTCACCCGCTTCGACGTGACCTTCCTCGTCGCCGAGCCGACCCGCAAGGGCGTCTCCGTCTACCGTCAGTACAAGGACTACGCGCGGGACTTCGGGGTCGCGCTCAAGGTGGTCGGCAACAAGGTGCAGGGGCCGGAGGACATCGAGTTCCTCCAGGACGAGGTGGGTGAGGACCTGCTGGTCACCTTCGGGCACTCCGACTGGGTGCGGGCGATGGAGAAGGGCCGCCCGGCGCCGTTCGAGCTGCTGGAGGCGGCCAACCGGTTCGCGCTACAGGCCCTCCAGGACGCGGCCGAGGACAGCTACGCCGACCGCGACTGGGGCCGGTACACCGAGCAGATGGTGCACTTCCACCTCCGCAACGCGGAGAGCTGGGGCAACGCCAAGACCGGGGCCGATCTGGCGGACCAGATCGACCCCGGCTTCGTCCTGGGCGAGGCCCTGATCAGCCCTCGTCCGACTCCCCAGCCGGCTTGACCGCGGCCGGGGCCGCCGGCGTGGCGGGCGGCCCCGCGGTGAGGAACTTCGTCCACCCCTCCTTCGGGGTCTGGCCGACGTCGAGGCGGCGCATCCACTCCAGGGTCTTCGGGTCCTGCGCGTCCAGCCAGTCGACCAGCTCGCGGAAGGGCACGCAGCGGACCTCCGGCTTGGTGCACATGGTCTTGATGGACTCCTCGACGGCACGCATGTAGGTGCCGCCGTTCCACGACTCGAAGTGGTTGCCGATGATCAGCGGCGCCCGGTTGCCCTGGTAGACGCGGTCGAAGGCCTGGCGCAGGCCGTCGCGCATCTGGTCGCCCCAGTACTCGTGCTGCGCGGGGTCGCCCTGGGTGGTCGTCCCGGACTGGTTGACCATGTAGTTGTAATCCATGCTCAGGGTGTCGAAGGCGCGGCCCGGCATGGGGACCAGCTGGAGCGGGATGTCCCAGAGGCCGTCCGTCTTCTTCGGCCAGATCTGCTTGCTGATGCCGCTGGAGTCGTAGCGGAAGCCCAGGTCCTTCGCCGCCCGCATGAAGTTCTTCTGGCCTTCGAGGCAGGGGGTGCGGGCGCCGATGAGCTCCTTGTCGTAGTCGAAGGGCAGCGGCGCCATGTCCTTGAGGGCCGGGGTGTTCGTCTTCCAGTTCTTGACGAACGACCTGGCCTGGCTGATCTCGCTCTTCCACTCGTCCACGGACCAGGTGCCGACGCCCCCGTCGGGACCGCAGAAGTGGCCGTTGAAGTGGGTGCCGATCTCGTTGCCCTCCAGCCAGGCCTCGCGGACCTGGGTGGCGGTGTCCTTGATGCCCTGCACGTCGCCGAAGCCGATGTCGGACAGACCCGGGCCGTGCTGCGGCGCGGTGTAGAGGGAACGCTTCTCCTCCGGCAGCATGTACAGGCCGCTGAGGAAGTACGTCATCCGGGCGTTGTACTGCTTGCCGACCTCCCGGAAGTGCGAGAAGAGCTTCTGGCTGTCCTCGCCGGCCCCGTCCCACGAGAACACCACGAACTGCGGGGGCTTCTCACCGGGCGCCAGCTTCTGCGGCTTGCGTACGTTCGGCTGCGCGCCGGTGTAGGCGGTCGAGCCGTCACCGATGGGACGGTTGACGCTGCCGGGGGCGGCCTCCGGGGCGGGGCCCTTCCGGGCGTTCTGCCCGCCGGGGGCGCCGGGCTTCGCGGGCTCGGAGGTGCCGCACCCGGCGACGCCCAGCACCAGGGCCGTGGCGACCAGGCCGCCGGCGATCTTCTTCGTGGCGGCGATCATCCGCACACCTCTCCCTCGCAGTTCCATGGCGGGACTTCCGCGACGCAACGTCCCATGCGGTCCGCTTAAAGGAAGGTGTGACAAGCCAGACAAAATGCCTAATCACTCTTGCGTGTTAATTCCTAGACCATTTGCTCGCATTTCCCACCAGCGCTCTTTACTCTCCATTACCCTCCATTTACCGAGTGTTGAGACTCCCGCCGCTTCATCCCTCCCCCGAGGAGACGGGAACCCATGACGACAGCCACTTCCCCCGCCCCGACCACAGGCCCCGACGGAGCCGGATCGCGCTTCAAGGGGCTCTCCGCGGATCTGTCCGCGTCCGTCGCCGTCTTCCTGATCGCGCTACCCCTCTCGCTGGGCATCGCCCTGGCCACCGGAGCCCCCTTGCAGGCGGGGCTGGTGGCCGCCGCGGTGGGCGGGATCGTGGCCGGACGGCTCGGCGGCGCCCCGCTCCAGGTGAGCGGGCCGACCGCCGGACTCACCGTGGTGACCGCCGGGTTGATCCAGCACTACGGCTGGCGCACCACCTGCGCCATCACGGTCCTGGCGGGCTGCTGCCAGCTCGGGCTGGCCTTCCTGCGCACCGCGCGCTCGGCCCTGATGGTGAGCCCGGCGATCATGCACGGAATGCTGGCCGGCATCGGCGTGACCATCGCGCTGGCCCAGCTGCACATCGTGCTCGGCGGCGCCCCGCAGAGTTCGGCCGTCGCCAACGTATTGGGTCTTCCCGCCCAGTTGGCCGATCCGCATCCGGCCGCGCTCGGGGTGAGCGTGCTGACGCTGGGCGTCCTGCTGGGCTGGTCCCGGATCCCCGGGCGGACCGGCCGGGCCCTGCGCAAGGTGCCCGCCGCCCTGGCGGCCGTCGCCGCGGCCACCGCCTTCGCGGCCCTGGCCGGGCTCGACCTGCCCCGGGTGGACCTGCCGTCCTGGAGCAGCCACGCACTGCCGGAGCTGCCGCAAGGACCGGTGCTCGCGATCATCGCCGCCGTGCTGACCATCACCCTGGTCGGCAGCGTCGAGTCCCTCATGTCCTGCGTCGCCACCGACAAGCTGATCACCTCCGCGCGCGCCACGGCCGACCGGCCGCCCCGCGCCGACCTCGACCGTGAGCTGCGCGGGCAGGGCGCCGCCAACATCGTCTCCGGAATGCTCGGCGGGCTGCCCGTCGCGGCGGTGGCCGTCCGCAGCGCGGCGAACGTCAAGTCCGGTGCCGTCAGCCGAAGATCGGCCATGCTGCACGGCTTGTGGGTGGTGCTCGCGGCCGGACTGCTCGTCCCGGTGCTCGACCTGATCCCGCTCGCGGCGCTGGCGGCGCTGGTGCTGGCCGTCGGCATCCAAGTGGTCAGCATCACGCATCTGAGGACGGTCACCCGGTACCGGGAGGCCCTGGTCTACGCGGCCACCATCGTAGCCGTGGTGCTGGGCGGGGTGCTGGAGGGCGTCGCCGTCGGCATCGCGGTGGCCGTGGCCCTGGCCATGCACCGGCTGGCGCGTACGAGGATCACCGTGGAGGAGGCGGACGGCGGCCACCGGGTGCGGGCGCGCGGGCAGTTGACCTTCCTCGCCGTGCCGCGCCTGAGCCGGGTGCTGAACTCGGTTCCCCACGGGGGCCATGTCGTCGTCGAGTTGGACGGCTCGTTCATCGACCACGCGGCGTACGAGATCCTCCAGGACTGGCAGGACTCCCACCGCGCGCACGGGGGGTCCACGGAGCTCACCGGCCGGGCCGGAGCCGCCATCTCCCGCGGCGGTGTCCCCGTGTGGCCCGCCGGTACGACGCCCACGACCGCAGCCGGCGGTACCGGGCCCTGCGAGGACGGCACCCCCGCCGGCTCCGGACGGCAACAGACCGGCCCGGGCACGACGGCCGGCGGAGCCACCGCGCTCGGCGGAGCCACCGCGCTCGGCGGAGCCACCGCGCTCAGCGGGGCCACCGCGCTCAGCGGGGCCGGCGGCCACCGGGCCGAGGGGCGGGCGGCGCACCACTGCTGCCGCCCCTGGACTCCCTGGCAGAACCACTGCGACCACCGTGCCGCGCACGCCCCGCACGCCGCCCACCCGGAGGCCCCCGGGCCCGTCCCGGCGGGCGAGGCGGCCGGGGCGATCCCCAGCGCCGCCGAGCCCCGGGACCCCGCGGCGGCCGCGCCCCGGCGCCGCGGCGCGGGGCAACTCGCCAGCGGCATCAGCGCCTTCCAGCGGGACACCGCCCCGCACGTCCGCGACGAGCTGGCCCGGCTGGCCCGGGAGGGGCAGCGGCCCTCGCAGCTCTTCCTGACGTGCGCGGACTCCCGCCTGGTGACCAGCATGATCACGGCCAGCGGCCCGGGGGACCTGTTCACCGTCCGCAACGTGGGGAACCTGGTCCCGCTGCCCGGCGCCGAGGCCACCGACGACTCGGTCGCGGCGGCCATCGAGTACGCGGTGGACGTGCTCAAGGTGGACAGCATCACGGTGTGCGGACACTCGGGCTGCGGGGCCATGCAGGCCCTGCTGAACTCCCACCCCGGAGCCCCGATGACCCCGCTGCGCCGCTGGCTGCGGCACGGCCTGCCGAGCCTGGAGCGGATGGCCAGCCGGCACCACCCCTGGGCCCGGATCGCCGGCCGGCTCCCGGCGGACGCCGTGGAGCAGCTGTGCCTGACCAACGTGGTGCAGCAGCTGGAGCACCTGCGGGCCCACGAGTCCGTGGCCCGCCGGCTCGCCGAGGGCACGCTGGAGCTGCACGGGATGTACTTCCACGTGGGCGAGGCGCAGGCATACCTGCTGTCGGAGGGTGAGGACTTCTTCGACTGCCGGGTTTTCGACAGCGTGGGCCAGAACGCCTGACCGACTTCCCGCCCGAACCGATAGCCTCCCCTATCCGTGCAAGCTGTTGGCCCCTTCCCGCACCCTGCAGCGGGGAGGGGCCGCTCTGCGCGGTCCGCCGACGCGGACCGGACGCGCCTGCGGCGGGCGGGCCCAGCCGTGGTATAGGTCTAAACCAATTCCAGGCTACCCCTTGTCACCTGGGCGTCTGACCTGATGAGCTATGCCCGGGGACACAACGGACACCCTGGGAAAGGGAGATGTCGTGAGCAATGACAGCCTGGCCAATCTGCTCAAAGAGGAGCGGCGGTTCGCACCGCCCGCCGATCTGGCCGCCACCGCCAACGTGACCGAGGCGGCGTACGCGCAGGCCGACGCGGACCGGCTGGGCTTCTGGGCCGAGCAGGCCCGGCGGCTGACCTGGGACACGGAGCCGACGCAGACGCTCGACTGGAGCAACCCGCCCTTCGCGAAGTGGTTCGCGGACGGCAAGCTGAACGTGGCGTACAACTGCGTGGACCGGCACGTCGAGGCCGGCAACGGCGACCGCGTGGCCATCCACTTCGAGGGCGAGCCCGGCGACAGCCGCTCGATCACCTACGCCCAGCTCAAGGACGAGGTCGCGCAGGCCGCCAACGCCCTCACCGAGCTCGGTGTCCGGGCGGGCGACCGGGTCGCCGTCTACCTGCCGATGATCCCCGAGGCGGTCGTCGCGATGCTCGCGTGCGCCCGGCTCGGCGCCGCGCACTCGGTGGTCTTCGGCGGCTTCTCCGCCGACGCGGTGGCCTCCCGCATCCAGGACGCCGACGCCAAGCTGGTGATCACCGCCGACGGCGGCTACCGCCGTGGCAAGCCGAGCGCGCTCAAGCCCGCCATCGACGAGGCCGTCGCCAAGTGCCCGCAGGTCGAGCACGTCCTCGTGGTCCGGCGGACCGGCCAGGACACCGCCGTCACCGAGGGCCGCGACGTCTGGTGGCACGACGTGGTCGGCCGCCAGTCCACCGAGCACGTCCCGCAGGCCTTCGACGCCGAGCACCCGCTGTTCATCCTGTACACCTCGGGCACCACGGGGAAGCCGAAGGGCATCCTGCACACCTCGGGCGGCTACCTCACGCAGGCCTCGTACACCCACCACGCCGTCTTCGACCTCAAGCCGGAGAGCGACGTCTACTGGTGCACCGCCGACATCGGCTGGGTGACCGGGCACTCCTACATCGTCTACGGGCCGCTCGCCAACGGCGCCACCCAGGTGATGTACGAGGGCACGCCGGACACCCCGCACCAGGGCCGGTTCTGGGAGGTCGTGCAGAAGTACGGCGTCACCATCCTCTACACCGCGCCGACCGCGATCCGTACGTTCATGAAGTGGGGCGACGACATCCCCGCGAAGTTCGACCTGTCCAGCCTGCGGGTGCTGGGATCGGTCGGCGAGCCGATCAACCCCGAGGCGTGGATCTGGTACCGCAAGCACATCGGCGGCGACCGCTGCCCGATCGTGGACACCTGGTGGCAGACCGAGACCGGCGCCATGATGATCTCCCCGCTGCCGGGCGTCACCCACACCAAGCCCGGCTCGGCGCAGCGCGCGCTGCCCGGCATCGGCGCCACCGTCGTGGACGACGAGGGCCGCGAGGTCCCGGACGGCGGGGGCGGCTACCTGGTCCTCACCGAGCCGTGGCCGTCGATGCTGCGCACCATCTGGGGCGACGACCAGCGGTTCGTCGACACCTACTGGTCGCGCTTCGAGGGCAAGTACTTCGCGGGCGACGGCGCCAAGAAGGACGACGACGGCGACATCTGGCTGCTCGGCCGGGTCGACGACGTGATGCTGGTGTCCGGCCACAACATCTCGACCACGGAGGTGGAGTCGGCGCTCGTCTCCCACCCCGCCGTCGCCGAGGCGGCCGTCGTGGGCGCCAAGGACGAGACCACCGGCCAGGCCATCGTGGCCTTCGTCATCCTGCGCGGCAGCGCCACCGAGACGGACACCCTGGTCGGCGAGCTGCGCGACCACGTCGGCGCCACGCTCGGCCCGATCGCCAAGCCGAAGCGGATCGTCCCGGTGCAGGAGCTGCCGAAGACGCGTTCCGGCAAGATCATGCGGCGCCTGCTGCGTGACGTGGCGGAGGACCGCGCGGTCGGTGACGTCACCACTCTGGCCGACTCCTCGGTGATGGACCTGATCCAGACCAAGCTGCCCAGCGCCTCCAGCGAGGACTGACCGGCAGCGCGGCGGCAGGCGGGCCGCCCGGCCCGGAGGGCGTCCGGCGCACAGCGCGACGGACGTCCTCCCGCCGTTTAAGGTGAAGATCACCCGATACGACCGCGCGGACCCTGTAGGGTAAAGGAAACGTCAAGAACTCAGGGTGCGCCGGGAAGTCTGGTCGGCAACTGCATGTGCCATGCCGTCGACCACCCGGAGGTTCCCCACCGTGGACACGCCCCCGTCCAGCGCCCGCCGCAAGTTCCTCGGCCTGCTCTCCCTGCCCGAGCGCCGCTTCGTCGCGAACGCCCTGCGCACCGAGACCGTGGGCGGCGTCCTGCTGCTGGTGGCCGCCATCGCCGCCCTCATCTGGGCGAACGTTCCCGCGCTGGCCGACAGCTTCGAGAGCGTACGGTCCTTCCACATCGGCCCCGCCGCCCTCGGCCTGGATCTCTCGATCCAGCACTGGGCGGCCGACGGCCTGCTCGCGATCTTCTTCTTCGTCGCCGGGATCGAGCTCAAGCGCGAGCTGGTCGCGGGCGACCTGCGCGACCCCAAGGCGGCCGCCCTCCCCGTCATCGCCGCCCTGTGCGGCATGGCCGTGCCCGCGCTGGTCTACGTACTGGTCAACGTGGGCGGCGGCGGTTCGCTCGGCGGATGGGCGGTTCCGACCGCCACCGACATCGCCTTCGCGCTCGCCGTCCTCGCCGTCATCGGGACCTCGCTGCCCTCCGCGCTGCGCGCCGTCCTGCTGACGCTGGCGGTCGTGGACGACCTCTTCGCCATCCTGATCATCGCGGTCTTCTTCACCAGCGACCTCGACTTCCTGGCGCTCGGCGGGGCCGTCCTGGGGCTGGTCCTCTTCTGGTTCCTGCTGCGCGCCGGCGTCCGGGGCTGGTACGTGTACGTGCCGCTCGCCCTGGTCATCTGGGGCCTGATGTACAACAGCGGCGTCCACTCCACCATCGCCGGCGTGGCGATGGGCCTGATGCTGCGCTGCACCCGACGGGAGGGCGAGGAGCACTCCCCCGGCGAGCACATCGAGCATCTCGTACGGCCCCTCTCGGCCGGGCTGGCCGTGCCGCTCTTCGCCCTCTTCTCGGCCGGTGTCCCGCTCACCGACGAGGCCATCGCGCAGGTCTTCACCCGTCCCGAGACCCTCGGCGTGGTCCTCGGCCTGGTCGTCGGCAAGACGGTCGGCATCTTCGGCGGCACCTGGCTCGCGGCCCGCTTCACCCGGGCCGAACTGAACGAGGACCTCGCCTGGCCCGACGTCCTGGCCGTGGCCTCCCTCGCCGGCATCGGCTTCACCGTGTCCCTGCTGATCGGCGAACTCGCCTTCGCCGACGACCCCGTGCTGACCGACGAGATCAAGGCCGCCGTCCTGTTCGGCTCCCTGACGGCGGCGATCGTGGCGAGCGTGCTGCTCAAGATGCGCGACCGCCGGTACAAGACGCTGACCGACGAGGAGGAGCGCGACGAGGACCTCGACGGGATCCCGGACATCTACGAGCAGGACAACCCGGCGTACCACCTGCGGATGGCGAAGATCTACGAGGACAAGGCCGCCGAACACCGCCGCAGGGCCGGCTCCGCGGCCGTGGCGGCCCGGGGCCCGCTGGACCGGGTGGGGGAAGGATCGATGGACGGATCGGGCGACGGCTCGGGCGACGGACCGGCGGGCGGGTCCAGCGCCGGAGCCGGCCGTCCGGCATGATCTGACTGACGACGGAGGACAGCCGCCGACGGCGGACGACAGAGGGAGATCAGAGATGAGCGCAGTGGACCAAGGGGCTCCGGGAGCCGAGCGCACGCTCGGTCAGCTGGTCGCCTCGGCCACCGCCGAGATGTCGGCCCTGGTGCACGACGAGATCGCCCTCGCCAAGGTCGAGATCAAGCAGGACGTCAAGCGTGCGGGAATCGGCAGCGGGGCCGCGATCGTGGCGGGCGTGCTGCTGCTGTTCTCCCTCCCCGTACTGAGTTTCGCCGCGGCCTACGGCATCCACAATCTCGGCCTCGGTCTCGCCTGGTCCTTCCTCATCGTCGGCGGCGCGTTCTGGCTGCTCGCGGGCCTGATCGGGCTCCTGGCGATGGCGAAGTTCAAGAAGGTCAAGCCGCCGGTGAAGACCATCGACTCCGTCAAGCAGACCGCGGCGGTCATCGGCACCGTCAAGCCGCATCCGCGGCCGGTGAGTGACCAGGCCGTGGGTGTGGCACGCTCGTCCTCATGACAGCCCCCTCGCCGGACTCCAGCCCCGCCCCTACCGCTGCCACGGCGGTACGGATCGACCTCCCCGGCGGGAGAACGGTGACCCACCGGGACGTCGCCGCGAACGGAGCCCGCTTCCACGTCGCGGAGCTCGGCGACGGCCCGCTGGTCCTCCTGCTGCACGGGTTCCCGCAGTTCTGGTGGACCTGGCGGCACCAGCTGACCGCGCTCGCGGACGCCGGGTACCGCGCGGTGGCCATGGACCTGCGCGGGGTGGGCGGCAGCGACCGCACCCCGCGCGGCTACGACCCCGCGAACCTGGCGCTGGACATCACCGGGGTCATCCGGTCCCTCGGCGAGCCGGACGCCGCCCTCGTGGGGCACGACCTGGGCGGATACCTCGCCTGGACGGCGGCGGTGATGCGGCCCAAGCTGGTGCGCCGGCTGGTCGTCTCCTCCATGCCGCATCCGCGCCGCTGGCGTTCGGCGATGCTGGCCGACTTCGGCCAGACCCGGGCCAGTTCCCACATCTGGGGCTTCCAGCGGCCGTTCGTCCCCGAGCGGCAGCTCGTCGCCGACGACGGGGCCCTGGTGGGGGACCTGATCCGGCAGTGGTCCGGACCCCGGCTGCTGGCCGACGGCTCGGAGGGCGCCGACGAGGAGGCCCTCGCCGTGTACCGCAGGGCGATGTGCATCCCCTCGACCGCGCACTGCTCGGTCGAGCCCTACCGCTGGATGATGCGCTCGATGGCCCGGCCGGACGGACTGCAGTTCTACCGGCGGATGAAGCGGCCCGTACGGGTCCCCACGCTCCATCTGCACGGCTCGCTCGACCCGGTGATGCGGACCCGGAGCGCGGCCGGTTCCGGGGTGTACGTCGAAGCCCCGTACCGCTGGCGGCTCTTCGACGGTCTGGGGCACTTCCCGCACGAGGAGGACCCGGCGGCGTTCTCCACCGAGCTGGTGAACTGGCTGAAGGACCCCGAGCCCGACCGCTGACAGGCCGACAGGTCACTCGTACGACTGTCTTACGAGCGTTCAATTGCCCGGCGCATAGGCCAATTGGCCGCCCCGAGGGGGGTTACGGACCTTGGGGCCCGGGCACAGCTCGTTGTATGGGCTGGACGCACGACCACGGTGACACCGCACGAGAACGCCGCACGGCCACAGCGCCGGGCACGCACGACAGGACCGTCCGGGACGGTCATGACGACCCCCGGCTGGGGATCCCGCGCATCCTGCGCCGCCGCGCCCGCTGGGTCTCGGCGCGGCTGCGCCATCCACGGATGTAGGGAGCGGGCGGCGGCGCCCGCGGGGGTCAGAGGGCGCAGCCCTGGGTGTCGACCCGGTGCTGCGCGGTCTTGCCGAGGCGGATGTCGTCGCGGATCTCGTTCCCCGTCAGGGCGTAACCGGTGTTCGGGTCGTCCAGCGACTTCGCGAAGACGACCCCGTACACCCGGCCTTCGGGCGTCAGCAGCGGCCCGCCGGAGTTGCCCTGGCGGACGGTCGCGTACAGGGAGTAGACGTCGCGGCGGACGATGCCCCGGTGGTAGATGTCCGGGCCCTTGGCGTTGATCCGGCCCCGAACACGGGCCGCGCGCACGTCGTAGGCGCCGTTCTCGGGGAAGCCGGCCACGATCGCGTCGCTGCTGCTCGTGGCGTCCTTGTCGGTGAACTCCAGGGCCGGGGCGCGCAGCCGGGGCACGTCCAGCACGGCGACGTCGCGCTCCCAGTCGTAGAGCACGACCTTGCCGTCGTAGAGCTTGCCCTCGCCGCCGACCTGCACGGTCGGCTCGACGACCCCGCCGACGACATGGGCGTTGGTCATCACCTTGCCCGGGGCGAAGACGAAGCCGGTGCCCTCCAGGACCTTGCTGCAACTGGGCGCCGTACCGACGACCTTCACGATCGAGAGCTTCGCCTGCTGGGCGACCGCGCCGCCGGCGAGGGCCGGGTCGGGGGGCTTCACCTCGGTGATGGGCTCGTTGGAGAACGGGCTGAAGACCTGCGGGAAGCCGTTGCGGGCGAGGGTGGAACTGAAGTCCGAGAACCAGGTGTTCGCCTGTGTCGGGAGCACCTGGGACACGCCGAGGAGCACCTTGGAGTTGCGCACCTCCTTGCCGAGCGTCGGCAGCGAGGTCCCGGCGAGCGCGGAGCCGATCAGCCAGGCCACCAGCAGCATCGCGACGACGTTGACCAGCCCGCCGCCGGTCGCGTCGAGCGCGCGGGCGGGCGACCAGGTGATGTGGCGCCGCAGCCGGTTGCCCACATGGGTGGTCAGCGCCTGGCCGATCGAGGCGCAGATGATGATCACGACGACGGCGATCACGACGACGGTGGTGGTCACCTGGGTGCCGTTGTCGGTCACCCGGTCCCAGATCAGGGGCAGCAGGGACACGGCGATGAGACCACCGCCGAGGAAGCCGATCACCGACAGGATGCCGACGACGAACCCCTGGCGGTAGCCCACGATCGCGAACCACACGGCGGCGACCAGCAACAGGATGTCCAGCACGTTCACGAGGGTCACCGTCTCATGCGTGCCAGTCGAGCGGGACGTGACGTGATCGGTCCCACGGACGCTCCCAGCCGGCGAAGTGCAGGATCCGGTCGATCACCCCGGCGGTGAAACCCCAGACGAGGGCCGATTCGACCGTGAACGCGGGACCTTGGTGGCCGCGCGGGTGGACCACGGTGACCCGGTGCTCGGGCTCCGTGAGATCCGCCACGGGGACCGTGAAGACCCGGGCGGTCTCGGCCGGGTCCACGGCGCCGACCGGCGAGGGCTCGCGCCACCAGCCGAGCACCGGGGTGACGACGAACTCGCTCACCGGGATGTAGAGCCGGGGCAGCACCCCGAACAGCTGGACGCCGGCCGGATCGAGGCCGGTCTCCTCCTCGGCCTCGCGCAGCGCGGCGCGCAGCGGGCCGGTGGTGTGCGGGTCGCCGTCCTCCGGGTCGAGGGCGCCGCCGGGGAAGGAGGGCTGGCCCGCGTGCGAACGCAGGGTGCCGGCGCGCTCCTGGAGCAGCAGCTCGGGGCCGCGCGGGCCCTCGCCGAAGAGGACCAGGACGGCGGACTGGCGGCCCCGGCCGTCCTCGGGCGGCAGGAAGCGGCTCAGCTGGCGCGGGCGCACGGTGCGGGCGGCCTCCACCACCGGGTCGAGCCAGGCCGGCAGCCCCTCGGTGCTGAGGGTGAGGCCGCCGCCCCCGGGGGCGGCGGCCGTGGTGTCGTCCTGCGTACCGCGCGTCATAGGCACCCCTGTCCATGTCCCTTGAACATTCCTGCGCACACCCTCTCCCACACCGCTGAACGCGGTCCGGGCGCCGATTCGTTCCGCCGGGGGCGTGCGGCGGGGCCGCCGCACGCCCCCGGCCGCGCCCGGGTCTCCCGTACCCCTCCGGGCCGCGCTCAGGCCTCCGTACGGGCTCCCAGCGGGGGCGCCGGGCGGCCCGGGTAGTCGGGGGGCGGGGAGAGCCGCTGGCCCGGGTAGCCGCCCTTCTCGTACTTGAGCAGCTTCTTCGCCTTCTCCGGGTCGGTCTCGCCCTCCCCGTACGCCGGGCAGAGCGGGGCGATGGGGCAGGCGCCGCAGGCGGGCTTGCGGGCGTGGCAGATCCGGCGGCCGTGGAAGACGACGCGGTGCGAGAGCATCGTCCACTCGCTCTTGGGGAAGATCGCGCAGATCTCCGCCTCGACCTTCTCCGGGTCCTCCTGCTCGGTCCACTTGAAGCGGCGCACCAGCCGTCCGAAGTGGGTGTCGACGGTGATCCCGGGGACGCCGAAGGCGTTGCCGAGGACCACGTTGGCCGTCTTGCGGCCGACGCCGGGCAGGGTGACCAGGTCTTCGAGGCGGCCGGGGACCTCCCCGCCGAACCGGTCGCGCAGCGCCTGCGAGAGGCCCAGGAGGGACTTCGCCTTCATCCGGAAGAACCCGGTCGGCCGGATCAGCTCCTCCAGCTCCTCCGGCACGGCCGCCGCCATGTCCTCGGGGGTCGGGTAGGCGGCGAAGAGCGCGGGGGTCGTCTGGTTCACGCGCAGGTCGGTGGTCTGCGCGGACAGGACGGTGGCGACCAGGAGCTCGAAGGGATTGCGGAAGTCGAGCTCCGGATGGGCGTACGGGTAGACCTCCGCCAGTTCCCGGTTGATGCGGCGGGCTCTGCGGGTCATGGCCAGGCGTGATTCGGGCTTGGCGGCCCGGGCCCCGGAGGCGGGGGCGGGCACGGCCGCCTCAGCGGTCGCGGGCTTCGGTTTCTTGGCCGAAGCTTTGCCCTGAGGGGCCGGTCTGGCCGTCCCCGACGCCCCCGCAGGGGCTTGTTCGCCCACGGCTGAATTGTGGGGCTCCGTCACTCCTGCGGACCCCTTGGCCTGTGCTCTCACCGGCTTATTGGACACCCGGCCAGCCTAAGGCCGACCGCCGACACCCGCCCGGACCTCAGGTAACACCACCCTGATCGGTCACCCACCACACAGCACGGGCGTCCGTCCGGCATCCTTGGTAGTGATTGATCGCACCGTTTGAGCCGTCCGGCAAAATGGGAGACCGGTCCCCTGAGCTGGTCGACATAGGAGAGAGACTCGTGGACGACGTTCTGCGGCGCGCCCCGCTCTTCGCGGCGCTCGATGACGAGCAGGCCGCGGAGCTCCGCGCCTCCATGGGCGAGGTGACCCTCGCACGCGGTGACGCCCTGTTCCACGAGGGCGACCCCGGCGACCGGCTGTATGTCGTGACCGAGGGCAAGGTGAAGCTCCACCGCACCTCCCCCGACGGTCGCGAGAACATGCTGGCCGTCCTCGGCCCCGGCGAGCTGATCGGCGAGCTGTCGCTCTTCGACCCGGGCCCGCGTACCGCCACCGCCACCGCGCTGACCGAGGTCAAGCTCCTCGGCCTCGGCCACGGTGACCTCCAGCCGTGGCTCAACGCCCGGCCCGAGGTCGCGACCGCGCTGCTACGCGCCGTCGCCCGGCGCCTGCGCAAGACCAACGACCAGATGTCCGACCTGGTCTTCTCCGACGTTCCGGGCCGCGTGGCCCGCGCGCTCCTCGATCTGTCGCGCCGCTTCGGCGTGCAGTCGGAGGAGGGCATCCACGTCGTGCACGACCTGACGCAGGAGGAGCTGGCCCAGCTCGTCGGCGCCTCCCGCGAGACCGTGAACAAGGCCCTGGCCGACTTCGCGGGCCGCGGCTGGCTGCGCCTGGAGGCGCGCGCCGTGATCCTGCTGGACGTGGAGCGCCTGGCGAAGCGCTCGCGCTGACCCGCGCCTCGCCGTGAGGGGGTCCTGCCCGCAGGGGCGGGGCCCCCTTCGGCGTACCCGGGGGCTGAATCGGGGCCCCCGGGGCGGGCAGAGTACGGCTCGTGGAGCACAGAGGCCTGGACGCGTACGGGTACTTCGAGCGGGAGGGGTCCCTCGGCCGGATCCAGCCCGCCTTCTCGGACCTGGTCGCCACCGCGCGCGGCCGGATCGCCGAGGCGTACGGACCCCGGCTGCACAGCGCCTACCTGTACGGGTCCGTGCCGCGCGGGAGCGCCCGCCCGGGCCGCTCCGACCTCGACCTGCTGATCGCCCTGCACCGGGAGCCCTGCGACGAGGGCCGGGACACCGCCGAGGTGCTGGGCCGGGGGCTCGACGAGGACTTCGCCGCGATCGACGGCGTCGGCATCCTGCTGTACGGCAAGGACCGGCTGCTGAGCGAGCAGGAACGTTTCGACATGGGCTGGTTCCTGGCCTGCCTGTGTACGCCACTGCTCGGCGCCGACCTGGCCGAGCACCTGCCCCGGTACCGTCCGGACAGCCTGCTGGCCCGGGAGACCAACGGGGACCTGGCCCGCTTGCTGCCGCGATGGCGCGAGCGCTTCGAGGCCGCGTCGGAGCCCGCCGAGTACCGCCGGATGAGCCGGGGCTTCGCGCGGCACCTCGTACGGACCGGGTTCACGCTGGTGATGCCCCGGTGGGGCGGCTGGACCAGCGATCTCGCCCAGTCGGCGGAGGTCTTCGGCCGGTACTACCCGGGGCGGGCCGCCCAGATGCGGGACGCGGCGGCCGTGGCGCTGGCGCCGGTCGCGGATCCGGAGGTGGTGCGGGCGTACGTGGAGGACCTGGGCCCGTGGCTCGCGGACGAGTACACGGCCCGGCACGGGACGAAGGCGCCGCGCTGAGGGGCGGTGACGGGAACCGAGGGGCGGTCCCGGACGGGGTCAGGCGCGCTCGGAGACGTCCAGCGCCTGGACCGCCTGCTTCGCCTCCAGCAGCCCCGCGCCCGTGATCTCCCGGTAGCGCTTGATGGCCGCCACCTCGCGGCCCCCGCGCACCAGGGCCCGTACGTCGTCCAGCCCGGCCGGCTCCGGCTCCTCGATGCCGAAGTGGTCCAGCACCAGTCCCAGCCGGCGCTCCAGCCGGTCGGCGCGCTCCGCCAGGGTCCTCATCCGCATGCTCACCGTCGAGGTGATCCAGCCGGCCACGGCGAGCAGCGCGAGCAGCAGGAACAGCGTGTTCATTCGGGGCCCCCCGGGATCAGTCCGTGATCTTGAAGGTACTCCAGCTGGGCCTGGACCGACCAGGTCGCCGCCGGCCACAGCGAGCGGTCCACGTCGGCGTAGACCTGGGCGACGACCGCCTCCGGGGTGACGAATCCGTTCTCCACCGCCGTCTCGACCTGCGCGAGCCGGTGGGCGCGGTGGGCCAGGTAGTACTCGACGGCGCCCTGGGCGTCCTCCAGGACGGGCCCGTGGCCCGGGAGGACGGTGGTGACCCCGTCGTCGACGGTGAGCGAGCGCAGCCGGCGCAGGGAGTCCAGGTAGTCGCCGAGACGGCCGTCGGGGTGCGCGACGACGGTCGTGCCGCGGCCCAGGATCGTGTCGCCGGTCAGGACGGCCCGGTCGGCGGGCAGGTGGAAGCAGAGCGAGTCGGCGGTGTGGCCGGGGGTGGCGACGACGTGCAGTTCCAGGCCGCCGGTCCGGATCACACTGCCCGCGGCCAGGCCCTCGTCGCCGAGGCGCAGCGCGGGGTCGAGCGCGCGGACCTTCGTACCGGTGAGCTCCGCGAAGCGGCCGGCGCCCTCGGCGTGGTCGGGGTGGCCGTGGGTGAGGAGGGTGAGCGCGACGCGCTTGCCGGCCTGCTCGGCGGTGGAGATGACGGCCCGCAGGTGGCCCTCGTCCAGCGGTCCGGGGTCGATGACGACGGCCAGCTCGGAACCGGGCTCCGAGACGAGCCAGGTGTTGGTGCCGTCCAGGGTCATGGCCGAGGCGTTGGGGGCCAGGACGTTGACGGCGCGGGCGGTCGCGGGCCCGGAGACCACGACGGCTCGGGGCTGGCCGGGGAGGGCGCCTGCGTCGGTCATACGGGGCCTCCAGGGCGGACTCGCTTCGTGAACTCATCGTGCCCCGGCCAGCTGAGCACCAGCTCCCCGTCGACCAGGGCGGCCTGCGCCAGCACCGGCGTCAGGTCCTGGCCCGCGGCCGCGGTGAGGGCGGCGGAGGCGGTCGGGTGGGGCTCCAGGGAGCGCAGGGTGGAGATGGTGGGCGGCATCATCAGCAGCTCGCCGGCGTCGTAGCGGGCGGCGGCGTCGGTGGGGCGGATCCAGACGGTCCGGTCGGCCTCGGTGGAGGCGTTGCGGGTGCGCTGGCCCTCCGGGAGGGCGGCGACGAAGAACCACGTGTCGTAGCGGCGGGGCTCGAACTCGGGGGTGATCCAGCGGGCCCATGCCCCGAGCAGGTCGGAGCGCAGCAGCAGGCTGCGGCGGGCGAGGAACTCGGCGAAGGAGAGCTCGCGGGCGACGAGGGCCGCGCGGTCGGCCTCCCAGTCGTCGCCGGTGGTGTCGCCGACGACGGTGTCGGGGGTTTCCCCGGCGAGGAGTACGCCGGCCTCCTCGAAGGTCTCGCGGACGGCCCCGCAGACGATGGCCTGGGCGGAGGCGGCGTCGGTGCCGAGGCGCTCGGCCCAGGCGTCCCGGGCGGGTCCGGCCCAGCCGATGCGGAGGTCCTCGTCGCGGGGGTCGACCCCGCCGCCGGGGTAGGCGTAGGCGCCTCCGGCGAAGGCCATCGAGGCGCGGCGGCGGAGCATGTGCACGGCCGGGCCGGCGGGGGTGTCACGGAGCAGCATCACCGTGGCGGCACGTCTGGGGGCGACCGGGGTGAGGGCGCCGGCCGCGAGGGCGCGGATGCGGTCGGGCCACTCCGGGGGGTACCACTGGCCTCCGGCGGGCGGGGTGGGCGACGGACGGTGCTGACCATTCGGCATGGCCGGATGCTACGACCATCCGGCCCGATGTTCGAGGGCCTCCCCCTGGCGGGGGGCCTGGCCGGGTCCGGCGGGCGGGGTCCGGCGGGGTCCGGAAATGCCGCCGGCTCCGCGCGGACGCGGAGCCGGGGGGTGGAGCTCGACGGGGTGAGGGTCAGGCGGACGGGATGAGTTCCACCTGGATCTCGACCTCGACCGGGGCGTCCAGCGGGAGGACCGCCACGCCGACCGCGCTGCGGGCGTGGACGCCCTTGTCGCCGAGGACCTCGCCCAGCAGCTCGCTCGCGCCGTTCAGCACGCCCGGCTGGGCCGTGAAGTCGGGGGCCGAGGCGACGAAGCCGACGACCTTGACCACGCGGGCGATCTTGTCGAGGTCACCGACCACCGACTTGACGGCGGCCAGCGCGTTCAGCGCGCAGGTCGCGGCCAGCTCCTTCGCCTGCTCCGCCGACACCTCCGCGCCGACCTTGCCGGTCACCGGCAGCTTGCCCTGCACCATCGGCAGCTGCCCCGCGGTGTACACGTACGCGCCCGACCGGACGGCCGGCTGGTAGGTGGCCAGCGGCGGAACCACGTCGGGCAGGGTCAGGCCCAGCTCCGCGAGGCGTGCCTCGACGACGCCGCTCATGCCTTCTCCCGCTTGAGGTAGGCCACGAGCTGCTCGGGGTTGTTCGGGCCGGGCACGACCTGGACGAGCTCCCAGCCGTCCTCGCCCCAGGTGTCCAGGATCTGCTTGGTGGCGTGAACCAGCAGGGGGACCGTCGCGTATTCGAACTTCTTGGTCATGGGCCCGAGCGTAATGCCTGGGCGCGAGTGGTTAGGCTCGGACGCTGTGAGCAGGCTCCAGGTGGTCAGCGGCAAGGGCGGCACCGGCAAGACCACGGTCGCCGCGGCACTCGCGCTTTCCCTCGCACGCGAGGGCAGGCGGACTCTTCTCGTGGAGGTCGAGGGCAGGCAGGGCATCGCACAGCTTTTCGGCACGGAGGCGCTCCCTTACGAGGAGCGGAAGATCGCCGTCGCGCCCGGCGGCGGCGGGGGCGAGGTGTACGCGCTCGCCATCGACGCGGAGCGGGCGCTGCTGGACTACCTCCAGATGTTCTACAAACTCGGCTCGGCCGGGCGCGCCCTGAAGAAACTGGGCGCCATCGACTTCGCGACGACGATCGCGCCGGGTCTGCGGGACGTCCTGCTGACCGGCAAGGCGTGCGAGGCGGTGCGGCGCAAGGACAAGACGGGCCGGTTCGTCTACGACCACGTGATCATGGACGCGCCGCCGACCGGGCGGATCACCCGCTTCCTGAACGTGAACGACGAGGTGGCGGGGCTGGCCCGGTTCGGGCCGATCCACAACCAGGCGCAGGCGGTGATGAAGGTGCTCAAGTCCCCGGACACCGCCGTGCACCTGGTGACCCTGCTGGAGGAGATGCCCGTCCAGGAGACCGCGGACGGCATTACGGAACTCCGCGCGGCGGGGCTGCCGGTGGGCCGGGTCTTCGTGAACATGGTGCGCCCGCACCACCTGGACGAGAGCACCCTGCGCGAGGCCGCCGACGGCCGCCGCGCCGAGATCGCCCAGGCCCTGTCCCGGGCGGGACTCGGCGGCGCGCGGCGCGGCGGGCTGGCCGAACGGCTGGTGGAGCCGCTGCTGACGCAGGCCGCCGAACACGCGAGCCGGGTGGAGCTGGAACGGGAGCAGCGCGCGGTGCTGGCGGGGCTCGACGTGCCGACGTACGAACTCCCCCTGCTCGGCTCGGGGATGGAGCTGGCCGGGCTGTACGAGCTGGCCTCGGAACTGCGCAAGCAGGCGGACGCCGACGATGAGTGAGGGTGGGAAGACCATGGGCCTGGACACGCCCGCGCGGCTGGCGGTCGACGCGCTGCTGGACGACCCGAAGACCCGGATCATCGTGTGCTGCGGGGCGGGCGGGGTCGGCAAGACCACGACGGCCGCCGCCCTCGGCGTCCGGGCGGCCGAACGGGGCCGCAAGGCGGTCGTGCTGACCATCGACCCGGCCCGCCGGCTGGCCCAGTCGATGGGGATCGACTCCCTCGACAACACCCCGCGCCGGGTCGCGGGCGTGGGAGGTGCTGGCGAACTGCACGCCATGATGCTGGACATGAAGCGGACGTTCGACGAGATCGTCGAGTCGCACGCGGACGGCGAGCGCGCGAAGGCGATCCTGGCGAACCCCTTCTACCAGTCCCTGTCGGCCGGCTTCGCGGGCACGCAGGAGTACATGGCGATGGAGAAGCTGGGGCAGCTGCGGGCCCGGGACGACTGGGACCTGATCGTGGTGGACACCCCGCCGAGCCGGTCGGCGCTGGACTTCCTCGACGCGCCGAAGCGCCTCGGGTCCTTCCTCGACGGGAAGTTCATCCGGGTGCTGATGGCGCCGGCGAAGGTCGGCGGGCGGGCCGGCATGAAGTTCCTGAACGTCGGCATGTCGCTGATGACCGGGACGCTGAGCAAGCTGATGGGTGCCTCGCTGCTGAAGGACGTCCAGACCTTCGTGGCGGCGATGGACACGATGTTCGGCGGCTTCCGCACGCGCGCGGACGCGACGTTCCGGCTGCTCCAGGCCCCGGGGACGGCCTTCCTCGTGGTCGCGGCTCCGGAGCCGGACGCGCTGCGCGAGGCGGCGTACTTCGTGGAGCGGCTGGCCGCGGAACGGATGCCGCTGGCCGGGCTGGTGCTGAACCGGGTGCACGGGAGCGAGGCCGGACAGCTGTCCGCGGAGCGGGCGTTGGCCGCCGCAGAGAATCTTGAGGAAGGCGGCATTGTCGATCAGGAGTCCGGGAAAACTGGACTTCGTGACGCTGCCGAGGACGGCTCCCCCGGCGCGGACGCGGAGAGCGGGAACCAGAATGGGCACGACGGCGACGACGTACACGACGTGAGCGACGTGGACGAGATCACGGCGGGGCTGCTGCGCCTGCACGCCGAGCGGATGCAGGTGATCGCGCGCGAGCAACGCACGCGTGACCGCTTCACCTCGCTGCATCCCGAGGTGGCGGTGGCGGAGGTGGCCGCCCTGCCCGGCGATGTGCACGACCTCGCCGGGCTGCGGGCCATTGGAGAGCGACTCGCGGCCGGTGTTCCGGCCGGAGCATAGGCGTACGTACGACAGACATGGCGCCGTGGTGTGCCGGGAGGTGGGTGCGCTGACCCCCTGGCTACCCGGCCGCCGCGTACGTCTCGTACGTCACGTCGATCTCCGCGTCGACATCCATGGTGAGGATGCCCGTGCTGCGCTCGTACTCCGTGCGGGCGGTTTCGAGCAGCCGTCGCCACGAGGTGACGGTGGGGCGCCTGCGCAGCAGCGCACGGCGTTCCCGCTCGGTCATTCCGCCCCATACTCCGAACTCGACACGGTTGTCGAGCGCGTCGGCCAGGCACTCGGTCCGCACCGGACACCCGGTGCACACCGCCTTGGCCCTGTTCTGTGCCGCTCCTTGAACGAACAATTCATCCGGATCGGTAGTGCGGCAGGCTGCCTGCGCACTCCAGTCGGTAACCCAGCCCATCCCGGCGCCGTCCTCTCCCGAATCGAGGCTCCCCCACGGCGGTAGCGGCATATTCACCGCTGCCAGTTGAGGACGTTACGGAAGGCGAGCAGAGTGCAACACCCCCGACGGGCCCAATCTTGAATGGTCCGAACGGACTATGGGTAAGCGGCAGATCACCCGACGGAGTGATCCGGCGACATGCCCGGCCATTCCGGCGATTCGGGTGAAATCGGGAAAGTTCCGGTGCGCGGCCGTCAGAGGGAAGGGCGGGATTCGGACATGCGTCCACCCCATTCGGGAAGGGTGAAAATCAAGCCGAGGGGTTGATGTCGCACCGCGCTCCTGTGACAGTTGGGGTCAGCTTAGGCCAAGGCATTCGCGTGTGTCCGGCGAATCAGAACGTAGGCTGCCCTCCATGGGAAAGAAGCGCTCGGGCGGCGGGCTCACGGGGCCACAGCAGGCCGCCAAGTTCCTCGGGGTGTCCGTTCTCTCCGGAGTCGTACTCGCCGGCATCGCGATCCCGGGCGCAGGCGCGCTGGGGCTCGCGGCCAAAGGGACCGTCGAGGGTTTCGACGAGATCCCGGCCAATCTCAAGACCCCTCCGCTGAGCCAGCGCACCACGATTCTGGACGCGGAAGGTGGCTTGATCGCCACTGTCTATTCACGGGACCGGCAGGTGGTCCCGCTCACGGACATGTCGCCGTACATGCAGAAGGCGATCGTCGCGATCGAGGACTCGCGTTTCTACGAGCACGGCGCGGTCGACCTCAAGGGCATCCTGCGCGCGGTCAACCGCAACGCGCAGGAGGGCGGCGCCGCGCAGGGCGCCTCCACACTGACGCAGCAGTACGTCAAGAACGTCTTCGTCGAGGAGGCGGGCGACGACGAGTCGAAGGTCCGCGAGGCTCAGGAGAAGAGCCTCGGGCGCAAGATCCGCGAGCTGAAGTACTCGATCCAGGTCGAGGAGGAGCTCGGTAAGAAGAAGATCCTTGAGAACTACCTGAACATCACCTACTTCGGTCAGCAGGCGTACGGGATCGAGTCCGCGGCGCAGCGCTACTTCAGCAAGCCGGCCAAGGACCTGACCCTGGAGGAGTCGGCGCTCCTGGCGGGCGTCGTGCAGTCGCCGAGCCGGTTCGACCCGGTGAACGACGCGCAGGAGGCGATGAAGCGCCGCAACGTCGTCCTCCAGCGGATGGCCGACATGAAGGACATCTCCCAGGCCGAGGCGGACGAGGCGAAGAAGAAGCCGGTCGTGCTGAAGGTGACGCGGCCGAAGAACGGCTGCATCACCGCGGTCAAGGGCGCGGGCTTCTTCTGCGACTACGTGCGCAACACCTTCCTGACGGACCCGGTCTTCGGCAAGACCCGCGAGGAGCGCGCCAAGGTCTGGAACCAGGGCGGCCTGACGGTCCGTACGACGCTGGACCCGCAGTCGCAGGACGCGGCCAACGCCTCGATCAAGGACCACGTGAACGAGGACGACTCGATCGCGACGGCCGTGACCATGGTCCAGCCGGGCACGGGTCGCGTCCTGGCGATGGGGCAGTCGAAGCCGTACGGCTTCGGGAAGAACGAGACCCAGATCAACTACTCCGTGGACAAGCGGATGGGCGGGTCCAACTTCGGCTTCCAGGTCGGTTCGACGTTCAAGCCTTTCATCGCGGCCGCCGCCATAGAGCGGGGCATGGAGCCGACGAAGGTGTACTCGGCGCCGAACAAGATGGAGTACCCGAGCCCGGTGCCGCGCTGCGACGGCTCGAACTGGCAGAACCTGCCGCTCGCCAACGGCAAGCTGCAGACCGCCGAGAACGAGACCTCGGACGAGTACGGTCCGTACGCGCTGAAGACGGCGATGGAGAAGTCCATCAACACGTACTTCGTGCAGATGATCTCCGACATCGGCCTGTGCCCGGTCACGGAGATGACGCAGAAGCTCGGCGTCGTCCCGGCGAGCGGTGTGAAGCTGCCGGAGGAGCCGTCCATCGCGCTCGGCTCGGCGGAGATGTCCCCGCTGACGAT
The DNA here is from genome assembly GCF_055584685.1 of Streptomyces sp. NPDC102258. Taxonomy (NCBI): domain Bacteria; kingdom Bacillati; phylum Actinomycetota; class Actinomycetes; order Kitasatosporales; family Streptomycetaceae; genus Streptomyces; species Streptomyces sp. NPDC102258. The sequence continues at coordinate 188,634 of NZ_JBVJLO010000007.1, read as the reverse complement.
GGCCAACGCGTACGCGACCTTCGCCAACCGGGGCGTCTACTGCACCCCGATCGCCCTGGAGTCGATCACCAACGCGCACGGCAAGGCGCTCGCGGTGCCGAAGTCCAAGTGCGACCGGGCCATGGCCCAGGACACGGCCGACACCATCAACACGCTGCTGCGCGGCGTGGTCGACTCCGGTACGGGTGAACGGGCCGGTCTGAGCGACCGGGACAACGCGGGCAAGACCGGTACCACGGACAACCGCTACAACGCCTGGTTCGTCGGCTACACGCCGAACCTGTCGGGCGCGGTGTGGGTCGGTTCGGGCGGCGCGAAGAAGATCACGATGGAGGACATCACCATCGGCGGGCAGTACTACCCGAAGGTCTTCGGTGGTGGCCTGCCGGGTCCGATCTGGAAGGACGCGGTCTCCGGCTCGCTGTCCGGCCGCGAGGCCCCGAACTTCGTGACGGTCAGCATCCCGGAGCCCTCGGTCCCGGGCGGTGGCGGCGGGAACGGCAACGGCAACGGCGGGACCAACGGCGGCGGACGCACCAACCCGCCGGCCACCCGCAAGCCGGGCGGCAAGCCGGGCAAGCCCGGCGGTGACAACAAGCCGGGCGACAACCGTCCCGGCGGCGCCACGGCGGCCGGCCCCACCGGCGGCCTCTTCGGCGGCGCCACGGGCGGCGGCGCGACCGACCCCCTCACCGGCGGCACCACCTCGGGCGACGGCGGCCTGATCGGCGGCGGGGAGCCCCAGTAGCGGAAAGTACAAGGGAAGAGAGGAGGGCCTCGGCGGACACGTCCGCCGAGGCCCTCTCCGTATCTACTTCTGTACTTCTGTACTTCTGTACGTATTAAGAAAGCTGCTTCTTGACGGCGGCGGCGACGCGGCCGCCCTCCGCCAGACCCGCCACCTTCGGGTTCACGATCTTCATGACGGCGCCCATGGCCCGCGGCCCCTCGGCGCCCGCCGCCCTGGCCTCCTCGACGGCCGACGCGACGATCGCGGCGAGCTCGTCGTCCCCGAGTTGCTTGGGCAGGTAGCCGTCGAGGAACTCGCCCTCCGCCGTCTCCCGCGCGGACTGCTCGGCCCGGCCGCCCTGGGCGAAGGCCTCCGCGGCCTCGCGGCGCTTCTTCGCCTCCTTGGCGATCACCTTGAGGACTTCCTCGTCGGAGAGCACGCGCGCTTCCTTGCCCGCGACCTCCTCCTTGGTGATGGCGGAAAGGGTCAGGCGCAGCGTGGACGAGGCGAGTTCGTCGCGCGCCCTGATGGCGGTGGTGAGGTCTTCCTGGAGCTTGGCCTTGAGCGTGGTCATGCCCTTGAGTCTGCCAGGTGCGGGGGCCGTGGCGCCCGCCGGTTTTCCGGGTCTGCGACGATGGGGGCATGCGCGCGCGTTACGAAGTCCCCCTGAAGGTCACGGCCGGACTCGCGGCGGTGGGGGCCGCGGGAGTGGCCTATGCCGCCGGTTTCGAGGCCCGTTCCTTCCGGCTCCGCCGGGTCACGGTGCCGGTCCTCCCCGCCGGGATGCGACCGCTGCGCGTGCTCCAGGTGTCGGACATCCACATGGTCGGCGGCCAGCGCAAGAAGCGCGCCTGGCTGCAGTCCCTGGCCGGGCTGCGCCCCGACTTCGTGGTCAACACGGGGGACAACCTCTCCGACACGGAGGGCGTGCCGGAGGTGCTGGACGCGCTGGGTCCGCTGATGGAGTTTCCCGGGGTGTACGTCTTCGGGTCGAACGACTACTACGGGCCGCGGCTGCGCAACCCAGGCCGCTACCTGATCGAGAAGGCCCAGGGCCGGCACGGGCTGAACGGCAACAAGCCGGTCGTCGGCGCCGTCCACAACCCGTGGGAGGACCTGCGGGACGCCTTCGACGCCGCGGGCTGGCTGAACCTCACCAACACCCGGGCCCGGCTGAAGCTGGACGGGCTGGAGCTGGCCTTCACCGGCCTGGACGACCCCCACATCAAGCGGGACCGCTACGAGCGGGTGGCGGGCGGCCCCGAGGCGGACGCGGACTTCTCGATGGCCGTCGTACACGCCCCCTACCTGCGGGTCCTGGAGGCCTTCACCGCCGACCGGTACCCGCTGATCCTCGCCGGGCACACCCATGGCGGGCAGCTGTGCGTCCCCTTCTACGGGGCGCTCGTCACCAACTGCGACCTCGACACCAAGCGCGTGAAGGGGCTGTCCACGTACGAAGCCGAGGGAGAGCGCGCGTACCTGCACGTCTCGGCCGGCTGCGGTACCAACCGCTTCACCCCGGTCCGCTTCGCCTGCCCCCCGGAGGCGACCCTCCTGACCCTCACCCCGAAGGCCTGACGCCCACCCGCGAAAACCGGATTTCGTCTCCGGCCAAGGGTCCGCTAAAGTAATCGATGTCGCCAGGCAGCGAGCCTGCACGGTGGACATCGGGGTGTAGCGCAGCTTGGCAGCGCGCTTCGTTCGGGACGAAGAGGTCGTGGGTTCAAATCCCGCCACCCCGACTTCGTAAGACCAGGTCAAGGGCTTGATCCGCATCGCGGATCAGGCCCTTCCTGCGTCTCAGGTGATCGTTTGGGAGAAATCTGGGAGAAGATCTTGGTCGGCTTCTCCCAAGGGGTAACCGGTGAGGCCGTCTGAAGTGCGGCGGCTGAGCCCACTCGGACCTGCGCGTTCGCGAATGCGGCCCCCGGAGTCGGCCGGGCCGGCCAGTTGGATCTATAGGGGCGCATGCGCAGGGCACGGTCCCCATGGCCGACCGCATCAAGGACCTCAACCGTCATTCCTACAGCCGCTCCACCTTGACGCTGGTTGTCGTCGTGGCACCCTCATAGTGCTGCGCTCAGTCACAACGCGCCCGATGCCCCAGTGCGGGCACGGCACCATGCGCGACCCCTCCCGGTATGACGGGATGCGGTGGCATCATGCCGTCGGTGACGTGCAAGATTCGCCTGTCCGCAGCTGGTGTACACCTGTTCGACCGCGTCTCGGGAGTGAACGTTCTGCTCGACGAGATCCTCGTTCCCGCTGCTCAATTCTCCCGGGCTCCCCGGTACCTGTCCGTCGCGCTGACTAACGCCTGCGAACTCCGCTGCGCCTACTGCTATGCACCCAAGCACGCCGCCGCTCTCGACAGGGAGCGTGTGCTGGCCTGGGCGATCGAACTGGATGCTGCCGGGTGCCTCGGTGTCGGCTTCGGAGGAGGAGAACCGACCGCGTACAGAAGGTTCGCCCAGCTGTGTGCGGACATAGCCCAGTCCACGTCTATGGCGGTGACCTTCACGACTCATGGGCACCGGCTCACACCCGAACTCATCGAATCCCTGCGCGGGGCCGTGCACTTCGTCCGCCTGTCAGTCGACGGGGTCGGAGCCACCTACGAACGGCTCCGCGGCCGACCGTTCGCGGCCGTGGTCCAGGCGGCCGCGTTGCTCGGCTCCCTCGCCCCGTTCGGCATCAACGCCGTCATCAATGCCGACACGGTCGACGAACTGGATGACCTCGCCGAGTTCGCCGACAAGGTAGGCGCGTCGGAACTCCTCCTTCTGCCGGAGCAGCCGACCGCGGCAACTCCCGGCATCAGCGACGCCCACGCTCAGCGCCTCGTCGAATGGGTCGCGAGCGCCAAGAACGGGGTTCGGCTCGCGATCTCCCGAACCGGCCTCGAAGCTGCGCTGCCCACGACGACGGCCGTCCCAGGCGAGCACCCCCTCGACGCGCACATGCACGTCGACGCGGCCGGCGTCCTGCGCCCTCACGCCTACGCGCCCACGGGATTGCCAGTCGGAAGTTCCATCATGGAGGCCGTGCAGGCCTTGAGGGAGGCACGATGAGGATCTGGAACGGCTACGGCTCGGAGCACTCGATGGACCTGGTCTTGATCGGCCGATTTCAGACGGTCACCGGTGCCAAGGCAGCAGAGGAGCGCATGGAGGCTCTGAAGGCTCTTGCCGAGAACGCGTGGTCCGATGACGACTGGCAGAGCCCAGGCGAGCGCATGCCTCGCGAACTCGGCGAAGCACTCGCCGAAATGAAGGCGTACGACATGGGGAGGTACGACGTCGACGTCTTCGCCTTTGACCACACTGTCACCCGCACCGGAGAGACGGTCCGGATCTGGACCGACGAGTCCGAGGTCCAGGGATTCCTGAAGGCGCTTCTCCACTACGGTGCGAAAGTCGAGATCTTCTCCCGTCACGAATGGGATGAGGACGCGATCACTCGGTCGGATGCAAGCACTCGGAGCGACAGTGGATCTGACTGAGCTGGAATGTCTGCCCGGCGCCGCCGACCGGAACTTCGAAGCGCTCACACGGGCCATCGTCTCCCGCCGCTATGGCGCGCTGGGCACGATGCGGGAACGCCGCAACCAGCCCGGCGTCGAGTTCTACCTGCACGTCGACCACGCCGGTGCTCTCGGCGACCCCGGCCGCGTCTGGGGTTGGTCGTGCAAGTGGTTCATCCTCAACAACAGGAATGAGCTCAGCGCAGACCAGCGCAAGCAGATCGAGGACTCGCTCTCTAAGGCTATCGAGCACGTCGTAGGGCTGACCGACTTTGTGCTCTGCCTTCCAGAGCGGCCCGCCAAGAAGGACGAGACGTGGATCAACGCACTCGGTCAGCAGGCGGTCCGCGTCAAACTCTGGTCCACCGAGAACCACGACGAACAACTCGCGGGACACGACGAGCTCCGCTCCACCTTCTTCGGTGAACTCGCCCTCACCGCAGACGTACTGGCGCAAGCCCACAAGCGATCTGTTGCACCCATCGAAGCCCGGTGGACTCCACAGCTGCACACCTCCCACCACGTGGAGCAACGCATCGACCGGGCCTTGCTGCGCCCGGCGTCGTTCGGGTGGCTGCAGGAGCGCACCGACGACATCGCAGCCCGGATCCAGGCGCTGCGCGGAGCCATCGACGGCCTCGACAACACCTTCCGCCAAGACGCCGTAGAGATTGCCGACGACCTGGACCGATTCGTCGACGACCTGCGGGATGTCTTTGACGCCGGACGGAGCCTCCGGCCCTGGGAGGTCCGCGAGCGCCTCGCCGCACAGCGGCCGCCCGCAACCTCTCCCCGAACGCTGCGACGCCTGGTGCTCAAACTGAGGCAGCGTCGCCTGCCCGAAGCGCTGCTGGTTACCGGTCTCGGCGCGGAGATCCGCGACATCGTCCAGTGGCTGCACGATACGCGGGCGGACACCGAAGCCCCCCTGCTCGCCGTCATCGCCGCCGCGGGACAGGGCAAGACGCACCTTGCCGCGCAGGTGACCTCACCAAGCGACCAGCCCACGGCAGGAGTCTTCATCCAGGGAGGGAACCTGCGCGCCGGCGGTACCCTCGACGACCTCGCGCGAAGGATCCCCGGACTCAAGGTCGACTACTTCGAGGACCTGCTGGAAGCTCTCAACTCAGCCGGTCACCGAGCCGGCTGCCGGATTCCGTTGATCATCGACGGCCTCAACGAGGCCGAACGGCCCTCGGAGTGGAAGCCACTCCTCGCCGGGCTGACACCTGCCCTGGGGGCCTACCCCCACGTGGCGGTGATCGTCACCCTCCGCGAGGCGCTCGCCGACCAGGCCCTCCCGAAGGACACGGTGCACCTGGAACTGGAGTGGCAGCGCGCGGAAGTCGAAGACATCCTCCGCGTCTACTTCCGTCACTACCTGATCAGCCCGGCTGACGCCTGGCTACCGATGGAAGAGTTCCACAACCCGCTCTTCGTCCGCATGTATTGCGAGGCCGCAAACCACGACCGGCGAGTGCCTGTGGGCGTGGAGGCGCTGCCTCAGTCTCTCATCGGTGTCTTCGAGTTGTACCGCAAGGGCGTGGTCGAGCGGCTGGCCCAGGATCCGGCTCGCATCCCGGTGCCGGCCGATCAGATCCAGCGCCGCCTCACGTCTCTGGCGAGACACATGTGGACACACAACGTCCGTCGGCTTCCGTTCGACGAAGCGCGAACAATCCTCGACGCTGACCAGCCGAACTGGGACGAAAGCCTGCTCCGACGCCTCGTAGAGGAGGGAGTGATCTTCCGCGAGGAGATCAGCGGTTCCGACGACACTGAGTGCGGATTCGTCTTTGACCGCCTCGCTGGATACTTGATCGCCGACGCGGTTCTGGTGCGCATTCCCCCCGCGGACGTCAACGAGCAGCTCGCGGAGACAGCTCTCTGGCAGTCCCTCTTGGGCGACCAAGCGCACCCCCTTGGCGAGGACATCGTCATCAGTCTCATCTCACTGCTGCCACGCCGTTTCACCCGGCACCACCTGTGGCGCGTCGCCCCGGATGAGCACCGTTCGTTGGTGCTCGCCCAGGAACTCACCACCGAGTCGGAATTCCTCGACGACGAGACCGTCGACGTGCTCGCAACCACGCTCGTTACCGCGCATCCCAGCAAGCGGAAGGGCCGACCAGCCTTCAGCCGTCTGTGGGAGATCCGCAGGTCTGCCCCACACCGCCTGAATGCCGTATTCCTCGACCGCGTCCTGCGCCAGCTGCCCCTTCCGGAACGTGACCTGCGCTGGACCGAATGGGCTCGAGGCCAGGCTCCAGGCCGGCTAACAGCAGACCTGGAACGAGCAATCGGCAGGTGGTCCGGAAACAGCAATCGCGCCGAGAGCGACGATCTGGACGCACTGGCCATCGCCTGGCTACTGACTTCCACGGACACGAGCTTGCGGGACCTGGCGACGAAAGCCCTGCAGCGCTACGGCCGGCCAGAACCCAAGCGGCTGTTCGACCTCGCCACCCGGATGCTCGATATCGATGACCCTTACGTCGTCGAACGGGTGGTCGCCGCAGCGTTCGGCGCCGTCAGCGCCCACCAGATGCCAGATCCCGGCGGACCGCTCGAAGGCGCGCTGCGGGACTGGCTAGTGCAACTGCGCCGCTTCCTCGACGGCGGGACCACACCTACCTCCCATGAGCAACTGCGCGGCCACGTACGGGCCACCTATGAACTCGCCGGCGCTCTCCACCCTGCCGTCGTCCCGGACGAGATCAACGCCTTCGCGCCTAGGTTCGCTGCCGTGGCGCCCGCTGAGGTGATGGAGGACGACGACCCCAACGCCGAAGAGTGCGCCCGCACCTTCGGCATGGACTTCGAGAACTACATCATCGGGTCCGCCATCAACGGCAGGAACAACTACGACTTCGCCCACCCGGACTACCGCAGGGCCCGCGCCGAGGTCATGGCCCGGGTCTGGGAACTGGGCTGGCGCGAGGCGGAATTCGGCAGCGTTGACCAGTCCATTGCTGCGAACGCCGAGCGGTCTTACAGCTCCAAGAGGAGGGTGGAGCGGTACGGCAAGAAGTACGGCTGGATCGCCTACCACGAAATGATTGGCCGCCTCGTGGATGTGGGCCGCGCACCGGCCTCCTTCGACGACGCAGAACGCTTGATGCCCGACATCGACCCGACCTTCCCCGACAGGCCGCCGGTGGCACCCATGCCTCTTCCCCTGTGGGCCCCCGTGGAACCGACCGACGACCGGACTTGGCTTACCTCGGGGACAGTGGATGTCCCAGACCAGCTGTGGTCACCCGAGGAGATCCACGGAGTGAAGGGCGGCTGGCTCCTAGTTGAGGGGTACTTGAACCACCGTCACGACGGGCGGACCGTGTTCGGGTTCTTCCGGACTCTCCTGCTGGAGCCGGAGAATGCGGAACCCGCCCAACAGCTCGCCAGGGAGCACGAGTATCCGGGAAACCACTTCTTCCCTCCCCTGCCGATGGTCCGCAACGTGCTGGCCGCTGAGATGCCGTGGAGCCCCCGGTTCGAGCTGCCCCTCGACGATGATGCCTCAGGCGTCTTCCCGTACCGAGCGCTGCGTCGCGACTGGCAGGACGACGGCATCGGGCTCGACCAGATCGCTGTGGAGTTCGCCCCCGACAGCGCTTCGGAGATCGGACTCGGCGGAAGCTTTGACGTGCCGTCGTTCGAGTTCGCTGCCAAGTTCGGTCTGCGCCAACTGCCCGGCACGGTCGACCTCGTGGGCCTGGATGGCCAGCGCGCCTCCGCAGTCCTCCGCGCGGACAAGCCCTGGCGCGGCCACCTGCTCTTCCTGCGCCGTGATCTTGTCGAGGCCTTCGCTGGTGATCGCCGGATCATGCAGGTGGCGTGGGGCGAGCGCGAGGTGGCCACCGACTGGAGCTCTGTTCCTTCCTGGATTCGCACGGTGCACCGCAGCTATGCGCATGTGTGGCGCCACATCCGAATGCTCGGGGCGGATCAGCGCAGTGCGGGGAACTAACGGGTCATGCTCCAGGTGGGCGGCCATCAAGTCGTGGAGGTCGGCAGGTACACGTATCGCTGGCGCGGGAACAAGCCCCTCGTGGTAGGGGACCGCGTCCTGCTGCCTGAGAACTACGTAAGCCGGATGAAGGACGGCCCCGGCCCCACGGCAGGCGCAGTGACCAAGCTGGGCACTACCTACGGCGGCCCACTGTCCAACATCGTCGAGCGAGCACCGGCGGCCGGAGGGCAGGACCCATCGGACCCGGTCACCGGGTGAGGACGGGGCCCAACTCGTCCCGGCCGGGCACCCCAGTCAGGCCTTAGCCACCAGCAGCTGGTCGAGGACGGCAACCGGTGACCTCGGGCTCATCGCCCGACGGGCTTCGAGGGATGCCTCCCACTGGTCGGTGAGGCCAAGCATGAGGCGTCGGCGCATACCCGGGGTCACGTGGGCATAGCGGGCGGAGACCGAGCCGTCGAGGTGGCCCATGCGCTCGTCCATGAGCACCTTCTCCGTGCCGAGGTCTTCCATCACGGTCCGGTGGGTGTGGCGCAGGCCGTGTGGGGTGAGCCCCTTGGCAATGGGCAGCCAGCAGGCGTCGGCGCGGCCCTGGGAGTTTCGTCCCCGGACTGGGATGCCGGGCCAGGGTTCGCCGACGATCGGAACCGGGCGAGCCTCCTGCGGAGCCTTCCGTGGGTACCAGCCGTCAGCAGCCGGCCGAAAGAGCCAGGTCGCGAAGCCGTTGCGGCGCCAGTGGGCGGCTGGGTCACTGGATGCCGGTCCGTTGCGGATGAATCCGAGCTCAGCAATGGCGAGCTCGACGCGGATACGGGTCTCTTCGCGGACTCGGTCCGGGTGGTTGAGGACATTGGAGACCGTGCCGGTGGAGACGCCCGCGTGACGAGCCACGTCAACCAGCTTCGCACCGTGATGGCCACCGGTGCGGGCTGTCCCAAGCCCGCGATAGACGTAGGTCCTGCCGTGACAAGGGCAGGACCGCGGCTTCGTACGGGCGACGTGGTCGGCGACCAGGGCGGACAACCAGTCCATCGTGTCGATGGTGCGGTAACTGTCGTCCTTGGGCGGGCAACGCACGAACTCGCCGTTGTCCAGCTCGTACAGCTGCCACTCGACCCGCACGGAATCGCGGCGGACGAACTCCGTCTCGAGCCCGACGATCTCGGCCCAGCGCATGCCGGTGTACACCTTGTGCACCACAGCGACGAACTCGTCATCACGGCCGGAGAGGAGGGCAGCCCGCTCGGCGGTCAACAGCACGCCAAGGGCATCGGTGATGACCTTCTCCGGTCCTCGGTCCCGCGAACGGCCGGCGCGCTTGCCTCGACCACGGCGCCTGGCCGCCGGATTGGCCGAGATCAGGCCCTCGTCGATCGCGTCCTCCAAGATCAGGTGGAGCGTCGAGCGCCAGGTCTTGACGCTGGAGGCCGCGTACACGGCCTTCTCGCTCTTCTCCCAGGCGTCGACGTCCCTGCGCAGTACCGCGGCGAGTGCCTTGTCCTCGAAGGCGGGGAGCAGGTGCTCCTCGATGTGGCGCCGGTAGTTCTGCATGGTGGAGGCGGCCAGGTCCTGGTCGTCGTACCAGCGGCTGGCGTACTCGCCGAACGTCTCCTGGCCTAGCGACGGGTCACGCCAGTTGCCCCGCCGGACCTTGGCCTCTTCCTCGTCGGCCGCCTGCTTGGCCTCCCGCTTGGTGGCGAACTTGACCACCGTGCCGGTCGGGTCGGCGACCGTGCCGTACTTGCCGTCCTCGATCTTGTAGCGGCCCCGCCAGTAGCCGGCCCGCCTTTCGCCGTAACCCACGGTTCTCCTCTCGTTGCGATGGCTGTGCGGTGTGGGTCCTTCTCCCAGCGGTTACGCGGCGGTGCCGTACTGGGACTTAAGCGCCCGTCGAGGAGGCCGGGCCCTCAACCGCGGAGCGGGCATGGTCGGGTCGGGCTTCCGGGGAGCCGTGGCGGCCTTCGGCTGGGGAAGCACATAAGCGGAGTGCCTTGGGGTGGCACGGGCGGGGCGCTGCTCGTGAAGGTGGACGATGTCGGCGAGGTGGTTCGCAGTGAACCGGTACGCGCCACCGACGTACGTGAACGGAATGAGGCGTCGGCGGGCCCGATCCTTGACCCACCAGGCAGAGCAGCCAAGAGCGGCAGCGATCTCCTCGGGGCGGAACAGACGGGGCAGAGCGAGCAAGCTGGCCTCTTCAGGCAAAGGTGGTCCTTCTCTGGTGTGTAGCGGGTTGGAGGTTCGGTCACGGCGACGGCGAAGCTCTGGCACGAACGTCTCTGAGCGTCTGCGGCGTGAGGGGTGGGCGCAGGCTCGGCTCGCTATGGGGCTCCGTGGAGCAGCACGAGCGGGGAGACGCCGAGGGCGGCGGCGATGGCGACGAGGTCGTCGACGTCGCAGCGGCGGCGTCGGCGTTCGATGCGGGAAATCGTCGTGACGGTCATGGGATGGCCCAGCGCGGTGGCACGGGCTGCCAGCTGGCGCTGGGCGACACCACGCGCGGTGCGGGCTCGCTCGATGGCACGGGCGACTCGATTCCCGGCCGGACCGATTTCCAGAGGTGTTAGGGGCATGCATATTTTGTAACTTGGGATCCCCGGTTTGGGTAACCGGGGATCTGCTGCTACATTCCGCCGCTTTGTTGTCAGGTTCCCTACCCTGCCGCCGAAAGATTGCGAAACATAGCAGCGGATCCCCGGTTGACCAAATAATGGCCCGCCAGGTCCGTCGACTGGAGGGCTGCCCGCAGGCTGCACCCTTCCAACCTGCACAGATGGAGGACCTGGAGGTAACGGCGGGGGTGCACGGAGACATTGCCGAAGCGTCGCGACTTGCCCTATTCGTCCCGCCAATTTCCCGAGCTATTTGGTCAACCGGGGATTCGGGTCTACCGTTTTTACACACCCACAGGGGCATGTTCGCCGTGAGCTGTTTGCTTTCTCGGTGGAATGCTGGACTTGCGCGAACCAATGTGGCTGTCTTGTCCATGCACCCCGAACGCTGATCCCGGGGGACACGGCAAGCCCCAGCACTCCAAGGCCGGGCAGCGAAGCTGCCAGCACCGCACGCCGGCAGGCCGCAACCGTCACACCCCGCCCCCCTCCCCCACCCGAAACGGGCTACCCCCTGCCCGCCCTTACCAAGGAGCCGCCACCCGATGAGTCACGACGCCCGCGCATGGGTGTGGGACCACAGCCGCAGCAAGGGCACCGCCCGCATGATCCTCGTGCTGATCGCCGACCGATGCGTCGATGGCCGCTGCATCGCGTACGCCTCGGTCTCCGCCCTCATGAAGCGGGCCAACGCGTCCCGCAGCGCTGTGCGGGACGCCCTCGACAAGCTGATCGCCAGCGGCGAGCTGGTGTGGATCGAGGATCGCAAGGGCCCTCGCGGCGAGAGGTACTACCACCTTCCCGACGCGGCCCGGTTCCTCGCCGAGCAGGCCTCAGCGAGGGACCGGGATCCGGCCCCCACCGGGCCGGAATCCGGCCCGTCGAAGCCACTTGAAGGGGGGCCTGAAACCGGCCCCGGGGACCGGAATCCAACCCCTGGGGGGACCGGATTCCCACCGGGACGGGGACCGGAATCCGACCCCCAGAACAGTAGAGAACCAAAGATGAACGGTAGTAAGAGCAGCAGCTCTCCGCTCATCCCCGCCGCCCAGTGGCACATCGACGACACCACCCAGACGTGGCTGCGGCAGCAAGGCCACGTCGACCGGCTCGGCGAGCACGCCCTGCGAGCGGCTGACGAGAAGTGGCGCAACTACCGGGCGGTCTGGGGACCGCGCACCGCCGCCGCCTGGTCCGCCGACTGGCGCGAGTGGATCACCCGCGAACACACTCCCGCTCCTGGCCGCCCGCACCTGCGCTCCCTGCCAGGCGGCGCCTCCTCCGGTCCTGCGACCGGAAGGACCCGCGCCGAACAGCACACCAGCGCCCTGCTCGATGCCCTCACCGAGCTCGAAGCCCATGACACCCCTACCGGAACGGAATAACTACCCTGGACCTCCGAGAGATCGCCCTCCTGCTCGCCTACGTCGGACGCCTCGACACCCGCACCGCCCACACCGACAGCGGCACTGCCCGTGACCAGATCGCCCAGTGGCACGAGATCCTGGCCGACGTTCCCTTCACCGCCCACGGCTGGGACGTCCGCGAAGCGGTAACGGCACACACCCGCACCTCCGGATTTCGGATCCTGCCGGTGGACATCGCCCGCCAGTGGGACGCCTACCGCCGCGACCGCCTGGCACGGCACACCGATCCCCTCCCGGTCGCGGATCCGGACGACGTGACCGCATACCTATCCGAACTGCGCGGAAACCGGCGCGCCGTCGCGATCGGCGAGACAGCACCGTCCACCCTCCACGAGCTCACCGTCGGCCCGCACCCCGACGTCGAGGCCCGCCTGCGCTCCGTCGGATCCGTAATCCCTCCAGCGGTACGCGCCCAGCTCGCGCCCTACCGGTCCGGTCGTGCGGGCCGCGAAGCCGTCACCGCCACGCCTCCCACCCGGCAGTCGGCCCCGCCACGCCCGACCACCGGCGTGGCGGGCGGCATCGGCACTCCCTCTTCGGGTCCCGCTCGCTCCAGCAGACGCTGAGCCGCCCCCCACTCGTGCCGGTCCGGCCTCTGGGTCGGCCACCCACCGTGCTCCTGGTCTCGTCGCGACGGCCTCGCCCGCCTCCGGCGCAGCCTCCCCGCCTCATCGCCATCACCACACCGCCCGCCCGCGCCCCTGCATGGCGCGGGCGAGTCTCCGGAGACCCCTGCATGACACCACTCGCCCTGCCCGCACTCGGGCACTGGAACGCCACGTCCCTCACTCTCATCGCCCTCGCACTGACCTGCTCCGCGCTGCTGATCAAGCGGCTGGCGCAGCAACGCGCACGTCGAAACGGCGGCATCCGCAAGCCTGCGTCGCCCGCCGTCACCATCGCCGCGCTGGCCGCGGTCGGCTGCACCGCGTACAGCGCCGACACCAGCTGGCGGTTCGCCGCCGACTACCTGGACATGAGCGGCACGGCCGAACGCGCCGCCATGTTCGCCGCCGCGGAGTTCGCCCTGTTCGCCACGGCGCTGCTGGCACGGCAGAACCTCCACGGCCCCAAGCAGGCACCCGGCTTGCCGGGCACCCTAACCTGGGTGATCACCACCGTGCAGGTGATCCCCGCGTACGCCGAGTCCGGCCTGGTCGGCGGCACCGTGCGAGCCTTCGTGGGCCCGGTCCTCGCCGCACTGCTCTGGCACCAGGCCATGGGCATCGAGCTACGCCTCCACAAACCGGAAGCCTCCTCCCACAGCATCCTCGCCCGGACCGGCCGCGAGATACGTGAACGCCTGCTCTCCCGCCTGGGCATCGCCGAACGCGATCGCGACGCGGCACAGATCACCCGCGACCGCGCCACCCGAAAGGCCGTTGCCCTGGCCGCACGCCTCGCCGAGCGCACCCCCAAGCAGCGCAGCGGGTGGCGCGGCCGGCGCATTGCACGGCGGTTGTCACGGGCCGTCGCCCAAGCCGCGGTAGGCATCGACGATCGCCAGCTCCGCGACCTGCTCCAGCAGCTCGCGGCCCGGCGCCACGCAGTAGCGCTGGCGACCATCGAGCTGCCTTCGCCCTGGACCGAGTCCAGCCCTGACCGGAACGTCGCGCCCTCCTGCGAGCCGAGGAGTTCACCCAGCCGATCGGGCATCGACAACAGCACGGAAGAAGAGGAAGCCAGGAAACACCCCGCTCCCGACGCTCACCCCGAAGGCTCGCCGCCTACATCTGTGCAGCCCCACCTGCCCCTGCACGAAACGATCCCTGCCCCCGACGGCATGGAGCCGTCCACTGAGAAGGGCGGTCCTACGACGCAACGCTACGGTCGCCCTCCCGGCGCCGAAATGGACGAGTTGCTCGTCATCGGCCGCCAGGCCATAGCAGTGCACGGAAAGCCCACTCGAGCTGTCTTGCGGGACGCCGTGTACGCTGCCGGGCTCCCCATCGCCGAGCACCGGCTCACCGAGCTCAGGGCACTGCTGCTCATGGAACAGGGCAGCGGTACCAGCGCTACCAGCGACTGACCGGATCTCCGGTCAGTCGCGAAACACCGGAACGGGGACTACGGATCAGCGGCTCCAGCTGGTCCGTAGTCGTTCTACTCGCCCGACCGCGCAAGCAGTGGCCCGGCCCGCCTTCCCTCCTCCCGAACGCCGCGAGGCAAGGCCGCCGCCAAACTGCTCGCCCACCTCACCCAATCCACCTCCACACAAGGAGCTTCTTCCATCCACGATCAGCCCGCCATAGCCACCCACCACGCACAGCAGCAATCAGCCCCCACCCCAGCCACCGACCGGGGAGCCAGTAGTACCCCGAGTCCGACTCACGGCCGGTCTTCGGGGATCTCCGCCCCGGGGGTGGCGGAGACGGCCCAGCGCCAGGGGGCGCCGGACCGTGAGGTCGGGTCCGAGGGCGGCCCCGACCAGGGCACGCTCCACGCTGTCCAGCGCGACATCCTCCACGCCGAACGCAACGCCGAGCTCACCGCCGGCGGAGAGCCGACGGTTAAGAGCGCCCAGCCCACGATCCGCCGCTTCACCGGCAACAAGCGCGGCGACCGCGTCGGCCCCCTGCGCTTCACCGACGACGAACGCCCCCGCCTCCAGGAAGCAGCAGCCGAGCACGGCTACAAAGGCGAATCCGGCTTCGCCGCCGACATCGTCCTCGCCTTCATCAACGGCCGGTTCACCGCCAACCTGCCACTGTCCGAGGACCGGCGCCGCACGCACGTCTTCCGCGCCCAGGTCCTACGCCAGTGCAACCGCATCGGCGTCAACATCAACCAGATCGCCCGCGCCCTGAACAGCGATCTCACCCCGTCCGACATACGCCAGCGCCTCGACGAACTCCACGACCTGCTCACCCTGATCGCCGAGACCCTGCGCCAGCCCGCCAACCCGCAGGAGGTCCGACAGCCGTGATCGCAGCCATCAAGCCTTCCGGCGCCAACACCCGCGGACTGCTCGCCTACCTCTACGGCCCCGGCCGACACGACGAGCACACCGACCCGCACATCGTGGCCGGCTTTGCCATGCTCGCCATGCCCGACCCCGGCCGCGACGAGAACGCCACCCTCACCCAGCTCGCCCGCTACCTCGACGAACCCATCCGGCTCCGCAACAGCGAGTTCGGCAAGAAGATCACCGACCACGTCTGGCACTGCCCCGTCCGCGCAGCCCCCGAAGACCGCCACCTCTCCGACGCCGAGTGGGGCGAGATCGCCCAGCGCATCGTCGCCGCAGCAGGCATCGCCCCCGAAGGCGACGACCTGGCCTGCCGCTGGATCGCCGTACGGCATGCCGACGACCACATCCACATCCTCGCCACCACCGTCCGCGAGGACGGCCGCCGCCCCAAGCTCCACGACAGCGGCATCCGCGTCGGCGACGCATGCCGCCAGATCGAGAAGGACTACGGCCTGCGCCGCCTGAAGAAGGGCGACCGCACCGGCACCCGCGCCCCCACCCCGGCCGAGATGCACAAGGCTGAACGCCTCGGCTGGGAGCAGACCAGCCGCGAATGGCTCCAGGACCGCATCCGCGCCGCCATCCCCCACGCCCGCACCGCCGAGGAACTCCTCGCCTACCTCGAAGCCGACGGCATCGCGGTCAAGGCCCGGCGCGGCCCCTCCGGAGACCTCCTCGGCTACGCCGCAGGCCGCCCCGGTGACCTCAACAAGGACGGCGAACAGGTCTTCCACCCCGGCGGGAAGATCGCCCCCGACCTCACCCTCCCCAAACTCCGCGACCGCCTCGAAGGCGGCCAGCCCGAAGAACACCCCACCGCCCGCCGCAACCAGCCCGCCACAGCCTGGCACCAGGCCACCGAAGCCCTCGATACCTTCCGCACCGACCTCACCGACGACACCCACGCCCAGGCCCACATCACTGCCCTCGGCGAACTCCTTGAAGCCACCGCCCAGAACGTCCCCACCCACCTACGCGCCGAACTCCAGGCGGCATCGAAGGCATTCGCACGCGCCCAGCGCTCCCAGATCCGGGCGGAAGACCGCGCCGCCCACGCCATCCGCCATGCGGCCCGCGACATCGTCCACACCGCCACCGGCCCCGATGGCAGCGCCCTCGCAGCCCTCATCGCAGCCCTCCTGTGGGCTGGGATCATCGCCGGCCGCTGGCACGAGGCCAAGGGCCACGCCCACCAGGCCGACGCCGCCCGCCAAGCCCTCCACCACCTGCAGGCAGCCGCCGAGCAAGCCCTCAAACCGACGCTCGTCGTACTCGAACAGCGTCAGCCGAGGGAGGAAGCCCGCCGGACCCTCGCCCGCGACGTACGCGCCGCTGTCCCCGACCAGGCCGACCGCATCCTGATCGACCCCAGCTGGCCCGCCCTCGCCGCCCTCCTGGCCGACGCGGAGGCCCGAGGCCACCAACCCCACCAACTCCTGAAGGAAGCCGCAGCCCAGCGAGAACTCGGCACAGCCCGCCAACCCGCCCGCGTCCTGATCACCCGACTTCAGCACACCGGTCGCAACCCCAGCCCCAGCCCCCGCGCCGAAGCCGCCCGCCGACGCACAGCGGCATCGTGGATCGGCCAGCCGGGACACGGCACGCAGCCGCCCGCCGTGCCCGCGACCCCGCCGAACCGTCCCCGACGCTGAGCTCCAAGCGCCCTGCTCGGAGCACCGTTCTCCACCCTCCGCCAGCCGGGGCTCTCCATACAGGACAGCCGACCAGCCAACGTGGTGGACCGCTACCAGGGCGATAGCCGGGACGAGGCGCACATGCGAAGCCGCTCGTGCGCGCACGACGACAGGGCAGACAGATATAGCCGACAATCCCCGGTCAGCCAAACCGGGGATTCTCCAGACCATGGATACACCTACCCACCCCCTCCTTAGGGAGCACCTCCATGCCCGCAGTCACCCCTCGCCCTCACGTCATGGCCCTGCTGTTCGACACAGACTTCAAGCGCCCGGCGGATTCCCTCGTCTTCCGCCACCTCGACGGACGCCTCTTCACCGAGGAGGAGCAGGCCATCGTCCGCAACGCCACCATCGAAGAACTCCAGGCCGCAGGCGTCCACGTCGACAACCCCGAAGCCCAAGCGGAGGCAGAGGCAGCCGCGACCACACTGGCAGAGCTCCTGCTCGAGTACGCCGTCAAGCACCACCGAACCCTCGCCGCCCTCATGACCGACGAAGACCTCATCGAGTACGACCGATTGGGCGTCATCGTCGCTGCGGGAGCCGACAGGTTCCTCCCGCACGACTGATCACAGGGACAAGGCGCCCATGCAGGGAACTCGGACGGCGGCTGGGAGGGCCTCCCAGCCGCCGTCCGCTTTGCTCAGTGCAGCCCAAGCAAGTTGCTACGTCGGCGCGTCCGCGCCTGCGGTACGGATCCCGGCACCGGATGGCCAGCGTCAGCGATGGAGGGCGGTGTCCAAGTGCTCCTGCACCGGCTCGAACAGGCCGTACGGAACGTAGTGAGGGATCTCGGCATGGGCAACCCAAGCGAGTTCCGCCAGCTCGTCGGTGTCCGCGACGTGTGCGTGGCCGCCGATCACCTCGCAGGCGGTGTAGGACATCAGCCGGCCAGTGGCGGGGTGGATCCGCTCGCCGAGCAGCTTCATCGCCTTCACGGTCAGGCCGGTCTCCTCCTGGGTCTCGCGTGCGGCGGCGTCCTCGCGGGCTTCGCCCGGCTCGACCTCGCCGGCCGGAAACTGCCAGGAGAGCTGGCCCTCGCTGACCCGGCGCCGGACCATGAGCACGCGGCCTTCGTGCACCACGATGGCTGCGGCGATGCCCGGTCGCTCCTCAGCGTTCTGCTGCGTCACGTCTGCTCCTCCAGGACGGCCAGGATGGGTGGGAAGATCGTATCGACGGGGATGAACCGAGTCAGCGAGTTTTTCGGAACCCACATGACGTCCACGTTCTCGACGGCGTCGGTGTTGGTGGCCTCGCCAGCCAGGTACTCACACAGGAAGTACTCGCACAGCACTCCGGTCACTGGGTGGAGGCGGTTTCCCAGGTGCTGGCGGACGGCGCAGTGGACCCCGGTCTCGTCCAAGGTTTCTCGCACCGTGGTGCTCTCCGCCTTGCCTCCGGGCTTGATCACACCAGCCGGGAACTGCCAGGTGATCCCAGAGACATCGTCGTCCCGGCGGCACACCAGCAAGACCTGGTGGTCCCGGATCACCACGGCGATGGCGACACGGAGGGCTTGGGCCCCCGCCAGCGAGGAGGCCGCCGGGGCCCGCTCGCCTGCCACCAGTAGGGCGAACCGCTGCCGTGCCGTCGGCGCAGCCTTCTCGTGGGCGGAGTCGAGGAGCTGCTGCATCTCCTTGCGCGGCACGACGGCCGCGTCGGAGTGCCAGGTGGCGACGGTCCTGACGGCGATGCCGAGCTGGGCGGCGAACTGCTCGTTGGTGAGGCGCAGTGCGGCCTGCAGCAGGCACGCGTACCGCCCGCTCCAGCGCTCGATCACGTCCACGAGCCGACCCTTCGTCGTCGCTGCTGTCGGTGCAGGAAGCTGCGCGCCAAACGTGCACTCCCACTGCACTGGCGCTTCATGGTCTCGCCGGCCAGGTCCCGGCAGAATCGGAATCACCGGGCAGGGAATTCTGCGGTGATCCTCTTAGCGTCAAGGTCATTTGAGAGGGGCACACGCGCCGGGCGAACACAGGGAGATTCTAGATGCGCACCCACTTCGGGTAACTGGGACGGGAAACTTGGCTCGATACAGCCCCTAGGCGGACATGCCGCTGACACCGTTTGCGCGCCTTTCACCTGGAGGCGACTCCCACTCGTTCTGGCCACTCCGCCGCCGCCGGTAACCTCGGCACCTGACGGCTGATCGTCCGTCATCTCCGGTTGCTAGCAAGGCGAAAGGGAGCCAATGCCCGAGGATCAGGCACACACCGTCGAGCGCACGCTCGTCCTGCTCAAGCCCGATGCGCTGGCGCGTGGCCTGGCAGGGAGGATCATCACGCGGTTCGAGGATGCCGCGCTGAAGATCATCGGAACCAAGATGAAGTGGATGGACGAGGAATTCACCCGCCGCCACTACTTCGACCTTGAAGAGAGGCTGGGGTCGGAGGTCTACAACGTCCTCGCCACGTTCATGCAGCAGGGACCGGTCATCGCCCTGGTGTTGGAGGGCTACGACGCCGTCGCCACCGTCCGCAAGATCGTCGGCAGCACCTACCCGAACCAGGCCCCGGCCGGCACCGTACGCGGCGACTTCTCGCACTACAGCTCCGCAGCCAGCACCGCCACCGGCAAGGCGGTCGCGAACCTCGTGCACGCCTCCGGCAACGCGGAGGAGGCCAAGCAGGAAGTGGAGCTGTGGTTCGACAAGGACGAACTGCAGGACTACAAGACGCTCGCCGAGATCTACACCTATTAGCGGCGTGTTACGGCGTCACTGCGTCGGTACCGGTGCGTTGTTCACCACTGGGGCACGACCGTCTGATCTGAGAGGGCACCATGACCAACCAGACCCGCCTGGCGTCCGCCGACGAACTGGAGTCGATCTTCCAGCGCGAGCTGGTGACCGACCGGTGGGCAGCCACCGAGACCTCGTACGCCCTGGCGGTGCGATACCGCGACCTGGGCGACTGGCCCAAGTCGCGTGAATGGGTCGAGCAGTGCCTGCGCCTCCTGGAGGGCTTCCCCAGCGAGACGGAGGAGCAGGTCGCCACTAGCCGCACGTCTGTGGGTGGCGTCCAGCTGCCGACCTACCTGCACTCGGGTGTCGTCCGGGACCGCTTCGGCGACCTGGGCTGACACCTCAGTTGCACGACGGGGATGCGGCTGGCCGGCCCGGCCGCATCCCCCCGCTCCTGACCATCAACTCCACGACACGCGACCTAATGGACAGGCCCCCCTGCGGCCCGCTCCGAACGGCTTCGCCATGCCTGAAACGAGGAGGCAGCACCCCGTGCCCGTCGAGATCGAGATGCGAGCCCGCTTCACCAAGGAAGCCCACGACCAGCTGGTCGTCCGCCTGAAGGCAGACGGCGAGGACCTGGGCAACGACGACAAGCACATCTACTTCTACGTACTGCCCGACCAACTGCTGAAGGTCACCGACAACACGGCTGCCGGCACCGCCAAGATCACCCTCAAGGGCAGCAAGATCGGGCAGGGCGCCGCCTTCGCGGAGACCGAGTTCGCGATCTCCCCCGCCGACGTGCCCGCTGCGGTCCACGTGTTCAACGCCCTCGGCTTCGAGACGGCCATGCACCAGGCATTCAACTTCCGTCACAACTTCCGCCTCGACGGTGTCGAGATCGCGGTCAAGTGGAGCGAGGCGTGGGGCTACCACGCCGAGTTCGAGCTGCTGCTCGACGACGGCGCCTCGGACGCAGCCCGGGACGAGGCACAGGCCAAGATCACGGATGTGGCCGCGAGCCTGGGCGTCACTCTGATGTCCGAGCAGGAGCTGGCCGACTTCACCGCCGCCTTCGAGGCCGCCGAGCAGGAGCGCAAGGAGCGCGAGCAGCAGGCCGCGCCCCTCAGGTAGGAGCACGTCACCGCGGAGACCACCAAGGGGGTGGGCACAGATGAGCACGACCCCAGCAACCGCAACCCTGATCGACCAGGCGGCCCGTCGGCAGCTGCCGCTCCACCAGTACATGGACCGGGCCACCGTCGAGTGGATCGAGGAGAACCGGCCCGACTTCACCGCGTCGGCGCCGCCGGCCTTGGCGCCGGCCGCGCGGACCCTGATCGAACAGTCCGCGTCGCCGGCCGCTTGGATGGCGACACCACGCCTGTACACCTCGATCCACGGCGTTCGCCACAGCATGCGCACGGCAGCGCTGGCCGCCGTACTCGCCAAGGTCCATGGGCTCGACGACGCCGATACGGCCACGGCGGTCGTGGCCGCGGCCGTCCACGACTGCCAGCGCCGTCACGACAAGGACGATCAGGGGCACGGCGCCCGAGCGGCCATCTGGCTCGCCGCCAATGCGGACACCGTCTGGGGGCACTTCGGCCTCACGGCCAGCCCCCGCCGGATCGTGCAGGCGGCGACCGCCGTCCGCCTGCACGACGTCCCGTACGACGCCTTCACCGCCGATGACTGGCACGACCACGCGAAGGCCGAGTCGGCGGCGGACATCCTGAAGGCCGCCGACGCCCTCGACCGATACCGGCTGCCGAAGGCAACCTGGTGGCCGGACCCCCGGCACGTCCGCGAGCCGGCCTTCGACCGGTACCGCGGCCTGGCCTTCGATCTGGTCCTCACCTCCGAGAAGGCCCACCTGGCAGGGGCCAGCAGCCCGGAGGCCGTCCGCTTCGCGCTGGCCCAGGCAGGGCTGGTGTGACCGTGGACTTCCTCGACGCCTACCACCTATGGGCCGATGCCCACGCCTTCTACGGCAGCGGCCTCGTCCCCAGCCCTGCCGACCCCGTCGACCCGCTCGCGGCCCAGTCCGCCGCATGGGACCAGCGCCTCGCGGAGGGCACCCCGAACGGCCACCTGCTGCGCCGCAACGCCCTGTTCGACACCCTGAGCGGCGAGGGCAAGCTGCACCTCCTCCACGTCACCCACGCACTGGAGGAGATCAACCAGGAGGGCATGCTCTACCCCTCCGGCGGCTGCCTCGTCGGAAGCATCTACTGCGCGCCGCTCACGCCCACCGAGCAGGGCTTCCGCATGCACAACCTGGCCTCGTACGTCCTGACCAGGGAGGCACCGGCCTTCCTGGCCAAGCTCGGCATCACCGACCGCAGGCCCACCCCACTGATTATCGAGATCGACACGCCTCCGGAGTCGTACCAGGGGCTGGCTGGCATCGACTACCTCAGGCTGGGCCTCATCCATCTACAGATCTACAGCCACCTCGAGTACCTGCTCAGCAAGAACGAGCGGCACCAGCTCCGCGAGACCGTCGTGGCCCGGGTCAAGAACTCCGCCGCCTTCCTCGCCACCGCCTCCGCCGTGGCCTACCAGAGCACAGCCATCGCCCCGGAAGCCTTCCTCCAGCAGCTCGACGAGACGATCCCCCGCCTGCCGATCCTCGGCTACCTCTACTTCGAAGCCGTGGCGGAGTACCTGATGCTCCACTCCACGTCGCGCCACACCCGCCGCCTGGCGGAACTGGGGGAGCTGAACAACTGGCTCTACAAGGAGCTGCTGTTCGCCTCCTTCCCGGCCCTGTCCGGCAAGTTCGACCTCGCCAAGTTCCGCCCCCGGCCCGACGAGCTGGCCGCGCTCCTCCACCGCGTCGACCCCGCCATCGACCCCGAGCACGCCGCCACGTACCTCGTCGAGCGCATCAGCCACCTCGTGGCCGCACGGCTCTTCACCCCCGGTGAGATCCCCGAAGCCTGGCACCACACCCGCTGGGAGTTCGACGCCCTCGCCACCCAGCTCGGCCCGCTCCTGGGCCACCTCATCCATCGGGAGCTGCGCACCTTCGGCCGCTACCCCGATTTCTACTTCTACTTCGACCAGTACAAGGCCCTGCAAGCCTGGAACTACTGGAACCACATGGACATCGTCGCCCCGTTCAACGGGACGATGCCCAAGGGCGAGATCGGCATCAATCCGGCCTACCCCAACCTGGCCTACCGCATCTGGCGCGCCGAGCAGGACGACACCGGCCACCTCCACCCGGCCGAGGAGCTCTCCCTCACCATCACCCCGCGCCTGGTGGACATCAAGTACACGCTGATGCGCAACAAGCAGTGGACCCCTCCGGCGCCCAGCGCCGCGTAACCCACCACTTCACCCACAGCGCCACCTCACCCAGCCCCTCGTGATCAGGAGCCCTGTCATGAGCACCTCCGGCATGCCCTCGGCCGACCTCCTCGGCGAGCAGATCGCCTCCCTCCTCAACGACCCGGCCACCACCCACGGACTGGCCCGCGGCCTCCGCGCCGCCGCCCGCGAGATCGAACTCCACCGCTACCACCACACCAGCCGGCGTGCCTGGCCCAACGGCCGCATCGACGACAAGCCCGCCAGGGTCCAGATCGGCGGTGGAGCCCACCGGATCGACGGCTTCTTCAACATCGACGCCGTCCCGCCGGCCGACCTTCTCTGGGACGTCCGCGAGGGCATCCCCCTGCACGACAACACCGCCCAGACGCTGTTCTCCGAGCACTTCCTGGAGCACATCGACTACCCCCGCTCCGCCAAGCAGTACGCCAGCGAGGCCCACCGCGTCCTCGCGCCCGGCAGCCAGATCATCACGGGCGTCCCCGACGCCGCCTTCGCCCTCAGCCGCTACCCCGGCCCCCTCGACACCTCCGCCGAGACGATCGAGCGCTGGTACGCCAAGCGGAACTGCCTCGGCGACATCAACACCCAGCTCGACCTCGTCAACCTCGTCTTCCGCGACCAGGACGACGACCCCACCTACACCCAGCACCTGTGGGCCTACGACCACGAGAAGCTCGTCCAGCTCTTCACCGAGGCCGGCTTCACCACCGTCGAGCCGTGGACCTTCGATCCCACCATGGCCAACCCGAAGCGCCGCTGGGGCAGCGTCTACGTCATAGCGACGAAGTAGCCCACGAAACCCTGAGGTCCCTTGGGCGGCGCTGATCCCGCCACCCAAGGGCTGCCTCCCCGCCTGCTATCCACGGCACACCGCACCCCACCCGGCCCCGCCGCTGAGGGAGCCACCCGCATGAGCCAGCCCCTCCCGCCCGTCAGCGATCTCACGCTCGCGACCACACCCAACGCCGTTGCCTGGGCCCGCCGCCACACAGTGGACATACTCCGAAGCTGGCGCTTCCCAGCCGAAGGAACCGAGGTTGCCCGCCTCCTCATCTCGGAACTCGCCACCAATGCCATCCGCCACGCACGCCCACCAGGCATCGCAGCCACCGACCCAGCAGCTCCCGGCACGATCCTTCTCAGGCTCTGGCCGACCAACGCAGGGGTAGTTCTACTCGTCGGCACAACGACCCCCACCTGCCAACGCCCCGCACGCCAAGCAACAGCGCCACCGGAGGCCGCGGCCTCCTCCTTACCGCAGCTATGGCCAGCCGATGGGGCTACTACTCCCGGCACCCGCACCCCGGGAAGTTCGTCTGGGCCGAGATCCCAGCCCGGCCAGAAGGCGCTCTCAGTGATCAGCGCACGGCCCGTCAGGAGACGACCCCGCTTCTGCTGGGACAGGTCCTGACAGCGCTCCGGGAGCTCTAGGCATGGCGCGCTGGGACGGGCCCGTCGAGGGTGCGCAGCGAGCGACAGCCGCAAGCACATTCCCCCGGGGCCAGCACCTCTGCCGGTCCTGGCCCCGATACAGCGTGCACAGCCGGGATCAGGGCGTGAGGCGGTTCGGTCCCCGGAACAGGAACGCGGCCTCGCGGATCGAGTCCAGGCCGAGCATGACCATCAGGATCCGGCCCAGGCCGGCGCCGAGGCCGCCGTGAGGCGGGCACCCGAACCGGAAGATGTTCATGTAGTCCTGCATCGGCTCGGTGTCCATGCTCTTCTCCTCCGCCTGCTTCAGCAGCACGTCGGAGCGGTGCTCACGCTGAGCCCCGGTGGTGATCTCCAGGCCCTTCCAGAGCAAGTCGAAGCTGAGCGTCAGGTCCGGCCGGTCCGCCGGACGCATGTGGTAGAAGGGCCGGATGCTGGCCGGGTAGTGCGTGATGAACACGAACTCGTGGCCCCTGAACTCCTTCATGTGGGCGGCGATGGTGCGCTCACCCTCCGGGTCCAGGTCCTCCTTGACGCCTTCGGGGTCCCAGCCGCCGGCCCGCAGGATCTCCTGCGCCTCAGCCATCGTGATCCTGGGGAACGGAGCTTCCGGCACCACGACCTCGATACCGAAAACCTCCCGGATCGCCTCACCATGGACCTCGGCGATCTTCGCAATGGCGTGGGCGAGCATCTGCTCCTCGAACGCCATCACGTCCTCGACGTCCTCGATCCACGACAGCTCGACGTCCACGCCGGTGAACTCGGTCGCGTGCCGGGAGGTGTACGACGGCTCGGCCCGGAAGACGGGGCCGATCTCGAAGACCCTGTCGATGCCGGCGGCCACGGCCATCTGCTTGTAGAACTGCGGCGACTGGGCGAGGTAGGCCGAGCGGTCGAAGTACCCGAGCTTGAACACCTCCGCTCCAGACTCCGAGGCGGTGCCCATCAGCTTCGGCGTGTGCATCTCCGTGCAGCCGTTCCGCATGGCGTACTCGCGCAGCCCCTGCTCCAGGGTCGTCTGCGCGGCGAACACCATCTGCGCGGTGGCCCGCTTGCGTACGTCGAGGAAGCGCCAGTCGAGCCGGTGCTCGGGGCCGGTCTTCTCGTCGATCGGCAGGGGCGTCTCCGCCCGGTTCAGCACCTCGACCGTCTCGAGGACGAGCTCCAGGCCACCCAGGTTGACCTGGGCCGCCTCTACGATTCGGCCAGTGATCCGGACGGCGGACTCGGGGGTCAGCGATTCGATGGCGGCTTCAAGCGGGCCGCCGTCGCGCTTGTGGGATACCTGGATCATGCCGGAGTGGTCCCGCAGGATGACGAACTGCATCTTGCGTTGCAGCCGGAGTGCGTTCACCCAGCCGGAGACCGTGACGGTCTGGTCGAGGTGTGCGCGTAGGTCAGAAGCCAGTACGCGGCTAGTCGTGTGGATCATCGCAGCCCTCCAGGGGCGTCGTCATGATCCCTTGGAAGCGTGGGCGAGAAGGGTACTCGCGGTGCCACCACGCCTTTGCCACCGCCAGACAGCGGCGGCCTCATTCAGCCCGATGACGGGGGCAAACCGGCGGGGCATTGGGCCCGGGGGCCTTTCCTCCCCGCGCTCGGGAGGGTCTTCACTACGGGTGCGAGTCCGCCTTCACAGCTGCCGGCGGCTCTCTCTGCTCGCGTGATCCGTGGCTAATCGTCTCCGTCGACGCGTTGGTCACGAGGATAGGGATGCCACAAGCGCCTCGCAACGGATTCACCGTGGTGGCGCATCAGGTGACCGAACGGTGTCCCTGCCGAGGCCACACAGGACGCCCCTTCGCCCATCGCTGGTGCTCTGCAAGCCGTCACGAGAATGCGCGGCAACTACGATCAGAGCGCGAAGCCCTCCGGGGCCGCTCGCGGCTCCCGATCAGGAGGGGACCGCGTGTCATCGGCTTCCCGTCCCACGCGATCGTGGATAAGGGCAAGGCCGTACTCACCAGCCTGGCGGACAGCTTCGCGGGCCACCTGACAATCGTGGGTCTCAGTGGCTGAAGCCAGCTAACACCTCCAATCGACGGGCCCCGATTTCACGGGGGTCGGAGGAGCCCCCGCTGGGGCCACCCTTCGAGAACAGCCTCCTCGTCGAACGCGTCGAGACCGCTGCCGCCTGTTCGCCAAGCAACCACCCACATTTGTTGGATCTTGCTCCGCCCCGTGTAGGTCGCGGATAGGGTTCGGTAACGCAGCACGGCTCTCGTCGAGCAGAGCTGTGAGCACCCGAGCCTTAGACCGGAGAAGACCTGCGTGAGCGTCCTCAGCCAATTCGTATGGAGCGTCGCCGACACCCTGCGCGGCCCCTACCAGGAAGCCGAGTACGGCTCGGTGATCCTGCCGTTCACCGTGTTGCGTCGGCTGGAGTGCGTGATGGAGCCGCACCGGGAGACGATGGCTGAGATCATCAGCCAGTACCCCGCTGATCAGCAGCGACGCACCCACCTGAAGCTCAAGACGCGCACCCCGGACAATGCGGGGCTGAACTTCTGGACCACCAGCAAGTACACCCTGGAAAAGGCTCTGCAGGACCCGCACAACCTCGTGGCCAACCTCATCGACTATGCCTCTGGCTTCTCGTCGAATCTGGACGTTTTCAAATCATTCGACTTCGAGAACGTCCTACGCACCCTCGATGCCCGCGACCGCCTCTCGCCGGTCGCCAAGCACTTCCAAGGGATCGACCTGAGCCCGGAGACCGTCTCGAACGCGGACATGGGCGACCTGTTCGAGAACCTCATCTACCGGTTCGCCGAGTCCGCCAACGACGGTGCTGGCCAGTTCTATACCCCCCGCGACGTCGTCCGCCTCCTCGTTGACCTCGTCTATGCCGAGGACACCGAGGCACTACGAGACCGAGGTCAGGTTCGCTCCATCTACGACCCCACCGTCGGCACCGGCGGCATGCTGACCGTCGCCGACGAGCACCTCCATGGCCTCAACCTGTCCGCCTCAACGGCCCTGTTCGGCCAGGAGATCAACCCGCGCACCTACGCGATCTGCAAAGCAGACTTGCTTATCAGGGGGCAGGACCCGACCAACGTCCGCCAGGGCGACACTCTCGTCGTCGACCGATTCGAGGACCACAAGTTCGACTACGTCCTGTCCAACCCGCCGTTCGGCACCGACTGGAAGGCCGTCGCCTCCCAGGTGACCGCCGAGCACGAACGCGGCGGCCAAGGACGTTTCGCCTCGGGCCTTCCCACCGTTGGGGACGCCGCGATGCTGTTCCTGCTCCACGTCGCCTCGAAGATGCGAGACGTGGACGAGAGCGGCCGCGGCGGAAAGGCAGGCATCGTCCTCAACGGTTCGCCACTCTTCAACGGCGGTGCAGGATCCGGACCGTCCAACATCCGTGGGCACATGTTGGAGAACGACCTGGTAGAGGCCATCGTCGCCCTCCCCAACGACATGTTCTACAACACCGGAATCGCCACCTACCTGTGGATCCTCTCGAACGCCAAGCCCGACGAGCGCAAGGGCACCATCCAGCTCATCGACGCCACTGGGCTCGGCTCCAAACTGCGCAAGTCGATCGGCTCCAAGCGAGTCGAGGTGGCCGACAAGGCCCGCACCAGGATCGTCCAGGCGTTCGCCTCCCGCGAGGAATCGGACACCTCGAAGATCTTCGAGAACCGCGACTTCGCCTACTGGACGATCACCGTCGAGCGTCCCCTGCGCCTCAGGTTCGAGTGCACCGCCGAGCGGATCAGAGACGTGGCCGACCACAAGACCCTTGGCAAGATCCCAGACCTGGTTGAGGCCCTCGGCTCCTTCGGCGAGCAGGCCTACCTCAACAGGGAGAAGTTCCTTCTCGACCTCGGGAAGCACCTGCGTGAGTGTCCAGTCACACTGACCGCGGCTCAGCGGAAGTCACTGTGGCAGACGATCGGCGAACACGATGACGACGCTGACGTCTGTCGCTACACCTCCGGCCCGCGCAAAGACGAGATCGAGCCCGACCCCGCGCTGCGCGACACCGAGAACATCCCCTTCGGCTGGGGCGGTCACCCGAAGACCCACGATGCGGCCGAGGAAACCTCGGATGCCTACTTCGAAGCCGAGGTCAAGCCGCACGTGCCCGATGCCTGGATTGACAAGACCAGGACGAAGACCGGCTACGAGATCCCATTCACCCGGCACTTCTACCAGTACATCCCGCCCCGACCGCTCGAGGAGATCGACACCGATCTCAACCGCATCGTCGGTGAAATCATGGAGATGCTGCGGGAGGTGGAAGCATGAGCACAGGTCCTTGGCCGATCGTTTCACTTCGCCGAATTGCTGAAGTTATTGACTGCGCACACCTAACCGCGCCATTTATCGAAGATAACCAATACCCGGTTGCCAGCATTCGAGAATGCGCTTCCCCGGCGATCGATTTGACTGGATGCAACCACACAACTGCCGAATTCTTTAAACTTCTCCGGGATTCAGGACGCACACCACGTGCCGGTGATCTTGTATTCATCCGCAACGTCTCAGTCGGTCTCATTTCAATCGTCACACCCGAGACCCCGGAATTTGCATTGGGCCAAGAAACCGTTCTGATTCGCCGGCGGTCAGGATCTGATTCCAGGTTCTTGCGTTACTCGCTGACGTCACACATCGCAACTCATGCGATTGAGAGCGCCATGGTGGGGGCCACATTCCGACGGATCAATGTCTCGGCAATCCGAGCGCTTTCTGTACCAGTACCGCCACTGGATGAACAGCACGCCATCGCCGACTTTCTGGACCGTGAAACCGAACAGATCGATGCTCTAGTCTCCAAACAGGAGGAGTTCATCGAATTCCTCCGGGAAAGGCGATCTGGGCTCATCGCCAGCGCCCTGGCGGGTCTCGAGCGTGGCGCCAATCTGGAGTCGGATCACGCATCCTGGATCGGGCCCTGTCCTCCGGGATGGACTCGCGGCCAGGTCAAGCACTTCGGATCGGTGACGCTTGGAAAAATGCTGCAGAGCGATAATAAGGGCTCCGATGCCCTCGCCCCATATATGCGAGCCGCTAACGTTCAACCCGATGGCGAACTCGCCCTCGCCGATGTGAAATCCATGTGGTTCAACCCTCGCGAATTGCGCATGCTCGACCTGAAATCAGGCGACGTGGTCGTAGTCGAGGGAGGGATCGGTGGCTACGGTCGCGCGGCTTTCATCTCCGAGCCACTCGAGGGCTGGGGCTTTCAAAATTCTATCAACCGGATCCGTCCGGTTGGCGAGAACGATGGTCGCTATCTTACCTATTTTCTCATCATGGCCAGGCAAAAGGGCTTCATCACGGCATACTGCAACATCGTCTCAATGCCTCACCTGACTGCCGAAAAGCTGGCGGCAATGCCCATGATGATCCCGCCCTCATCTGTGCAGCGACAGATCGCCGATAGGCTTGACGAGCAGACGGCAAAGATCAACGCCCTCATCGCCAAGGCCCAGGAACACATTTCCTACGCCAAGGAGCGTCGTGCCGCGCTCATCACGGCCGCCGTGACCGGACAGATCAACGTACACACCGCCCGGAAGGCAGACTGACGATGGCTGCGTCGGATCAGACCCGCGAGGAAGCATTCGAAACCGAGATCGCCAAGCACCTAGCTTGCCATGGCTGGGAGTGCAGTCCGTCCGACGACGGCTACGACGCGAAGCGCGCCCTGTGGCCCGAAGACGTCCATTGGTGGCTGAGCACCACTCAGCCCGAGGAATACGGAAAGGTCGTCAAAGTCGGTACCCCGACGGAGCAGGCTGACAAGGACGCACTGCTTGATGCACTCGTGGCGCGCCTGGACACTCCGATGGGTTCGGGCGGTGGCACGCTGAACGTGCTGCGGCGGCGATTTTCTCACACCCGTGGTGCGACAGCGCACTTCCGGATGTGCCAGTTCGCGCCAGCGACGACCTTGAATCCGACGGTAGCTAAGGCATACGAGTCGGTACGACTGCGGGTGGCCCGGCAGGTGCACTTCTCATCGGCCCGCGGCGACAACCGGTCGATCGACCTGGTGTTCTTCGTGAATGGGCTGCCGGTGGCGACGCTGGAGCTGAAGTCGTTCTTCAAGCAGGAGTGGCGCACCGCCGTCAGGCAGTACAAGCAGGACCGCCAACCAAAAGGCCAGCCGCTCCTCGGCTTCGGCACTCGCGCCTTGGTCCACTTTGCCGTCGACGACGACGAAGTCTGGATGACCACGAAGCTTGCTGGCGACAAGACCCACTTCCTACCGTTCAACCGGGGCCATGCAGACGGCGCGAAAGGCAACCCCTCAAACCCGAACGGCGCGGCCACCTCGTATCTGTGGGAGGAGGTCCTCGAGCGACACAACTGGCTCCATATCCTCGGCGCGCTGATGTTCCTGCGCAAGGACGAAGACGAGGACCCAGCCACCAGGAAGATCAAGCGGACGACGACGCTCTTGTTCCCCCGCTACCACCAGTGGCGTGCGGTGCGGCGGATCGTCAACGAGGTCCGCGCCGGCGGGCCGGGTCGGCGGTATCTGATCGAGCACTCGGCCGGTTCGGGCAAAACCAACACAATCGCCTGGGCCGCGCATCACCTCGCCCAGCTACACGATGGGGACAATCACAAGATCTTCGACAAGGTCCTGATCATCTCCGACCGCAAGGTCCTCGACCGGCAGCTCCAGGATGCCGTCAGCCAGGTCGACGACTCCGGCGGCTCGGTGGCCGTCATCGATTCCGCCGCGGTGCGCCGCTCCGGCGGCTCGAAGTCCCGGGCCCTACTCGACGCGCTCACCGGGCCTGCGCTGGTCGTTGTGGTCACGATCCAGACGTTCCCCTACGTCAAGGGCCTGATCGACACGACGCTCAGCGACAAGGTATTCGCCGTTATCGTCGACGAGGCTCACACCTCCCAGTCTGGCAAGACAGCCAACGCCCTGAAGAAGGTCCTCACCGAGGGTGGGCAGATAGACGAGGACGAGGCGGTTGACACCCAGGACGTGGTCAACGAGCTCCTCTCCGCCGACGACGAGCGCGAGCGGCGGATCTCCGCGGAGACGGCTGCCCGAGCCGTGTCACCGAACGTGTCGTTCCTCGCGTTTACCGCCACGCCGAAACACAAGACGAAGACCCTTTTCGGGCGCCCCGGCGACGATGGCACGCCTGAGTCGTTCGACGTGTACACAATGCGGCAGGCCATCGAGGAGGGGTTCATCCTCGACGTCCTGCGTGGCTACCAGACGTACAGAACTGCCTTCGAGATCGAGGAGCGCAGCGCCGAGGGCGTCGTTACCACGATCAGTAGCGACGATGAGGGCCAACTGGTCGACCCGAAGGCCGCGACGAAGAAGATCATGCGGTTTAAGAACCTTCACCCGTCCAACATCGGGCAGAAGGTCGAGATTATCGTCGAGCACTTCCGGGCCAACGTCGCGCACCTCCTCGACGGCCAGGCCAAGGCCATGATTGTCACCTCCTCGCGCCACGCAGCCGTCCGCTACAAGATCGAGACGGACAAGTACATCCGCGCTAGGGGTTACAAGCTCAAGACAATCGTCGCCTTCTCCGGTGACATCACCGACGAGGACTACGGCCTGGAGAACGCTACCGAAGCGTCCCTGAACCCGGGCCTCGGCTCCGATCTCGCCCGAGAGTTCCGACGCCCCGACTACCGCTTGATGCTGGTAGCGGAGAAGTTCCAGACAGGCTTTGACCAGCCGCTGTTGTGCGCGATGTACGTCGACAAGCCACTCCCCGACGTCCACGCCGTACAGACACTCTCCCGCCTCAACCGCACCTACCGCGCCCCGTCTGGCGAGGCGAAGGACCGGACATTCGTCCTCGACTTCGCCAACGACCCCGTCGACATCCAGAATGCGTTCCTGCAGTACTACACCGAGGCCCACGTCGAGACTGCTACTGACCCCAACCTCGTGCACCAGCTCGCCACGAAGCTCGCCCATCCCGGCATCTACACCCGCGCCGACGTCGAACGCTACGCCGAAGCCTGGTGGGGCCAGCAGCGGCACTCGGCGCTGACGGCGGCTATCACGCCGGCCCGCGACGAGTTCACCAATCGATGGGCCGACGCAACCGAGAGGGACGACAGCGAAGCCTTGAACGAGCTGCGGACCTTCCGCAAGGACTGCGGCTCCTACGTGCGCCTCTACGACTTCATGTCTCAGGTCGTCGACTACGCGACCACAGACCTGGAGAAACTCGCCGAGTTCCTGCGCCAGCTGGCTCGCCTGCTCGCAGTCGACGATCCCCGCGCCGACGTAGACCTGTCCGGGATAGTCCTCAAGCGGGTACGGCACATTGACCAGGGCAAGGCGGCCATAGCCCTGTCCGGAGGCCAGGAAACGCCAGGGCTGCGGGGCGTCACTGGAATCGGTACCGCTATGGCCCGCGATCCACAGCAGGTGCTGCTGTCGGAGGTGATCGCCAAGATCAACAGCCTGTTCGGCGGCGAATTCGCGGATCCCCAGATCGGCGGCTTCGTCACGGCCGCGGCCGGGATGGCCGAGGAGGACCCGCGGATCGCCGAGCAGATCGACAACAACGCCCAGGACCAGTTCCTCCTCTCCCCCAACCTGCGCGAGGCCCTTACCGACGCGGCCGTGCTCAACGAGGGGGCCTTCGGGAAGCTGACTGGCGCGCTAACCGGCGAGAGTGAGCGAGCCGAAGAACTCATCCGACTGATCGGTGGCTACCTCTACCAATCCCGGCGCGGGCGAACAGAGCCGGAGGCAGGGCCGGAAGATCCGAAAGCATGACCTCAGCCGCCAGGGCGACACCTCGACCATCGACATTGCAGGGCAATGAAGTGAGCGCTCGGTCAAACCAATGATCAGCACAACCACGGCTGCTTCAGCATCACTGTCAGTGGGCCGATCTACAGTCCTGCCCAGAACACCAAGGGAGGGGCAGCGTGTCTGTCGACGGAAGTGATCAGTTCGTACAGCTCATGGCGCATCTCGCAGCGAGCCTGCCGGATCTCGCCGACGAGCTGAGGCAGGAGGTCCGACAGGGCCGAGTCGCCTCTGAGCAGCGGCTCAAGCAGGTAGGGGAGTACCAGGCGCGTGCCAGCCGGCTGGCGGCGGCAGATCTGCCACCTCTTGGCAAGGCGGACATTGCCGTGCTCCCCTACACCGACGACGAGAGCATCGAGCTCGCGCGCATCGCCGTGCTGACCCTTGCCGAGACCATGTACGCGTCGCGGCAGGCGGCTCTGGAGATCGCCTCGAAGCGGGACATGGAGCTGACGGTCGAGTTCGGTGATCCGGAGTTGGAGACTCTCTCATCGCTCGACCTCAAAGCTGAGACCGAGCGCGCGCGGGCCGCTCTGGCAACCGTCCGCGCGCTGCTGTCCGAAGGAACCGACGTGTCGGTGGGAGTGATCCAGTGAACAAGCCCAGCCTGGTACACGCCATCGAGCAGGCGATCGGCGTCCTTGAGCCGGTCTACCGTGGCAAGGCGGATGAGTCGGACCTGTACGAGGCATCCCTGCTCGTCGTGTGCCTCGATGCCGCGAGGACTGCAGGCGGAACCACGCTCCTCACGCAGGACGGTACGAAGCCGGCCACCGCGCTGCGCTTCCGCCGGTCCCCCGGCAACCTGTGGTCCGGCGATTTCACCCGTGCTGTGGTGAGCTTCCCGGACACGCAGAAGAAGCTGGAGATCCACCTGGGCGTGTACGTGGCGGCCACCACGTCGAAGGTGGCGCATGAGTGCGACGTCGCGGTGCTGGACCACCAGGAGGCTGAGCGTAGCCGCCGGGCCATGGTTCACCCACGGGGCAAGGGGCTCGTCGCCGCGATCGAGGCGAAGCACTACGGCACCTCACCTGGCCTCGGGATCGGCCGCGGATTCTTGGGACTGGCGCAGGAGATGGGCGGCAAGAAGTGCTCGTTGGTCTTCCCGTCGCAGAGCTCCACCACCCTCGGCGCTTTGATCGCCAGGAGGGACAGCGAGGCGTACCCCCAGCTGCTCCCCGGAACGACGGCCGCTGACCGGCTTCGCGCCAAGCTCGACCAGGCAATCCGCAACTGGAAGGACCAGTTGTAGGGACACCGAATCGGTCTACGTACAACGGGGGGCGCAAACAGAGTTCCCGCTGGCGCCCGCCGGCACCGCTTGGTGTGCCGACGGCGGCTCCGTCGTGCCCATCCGTACAGGCTGCTACATCACGTGTGGCGGCCCCTGCCCTCCATGGAGCCGCGACAAGTATGGCGCGACCAGAACGCCAGGGCGCGGCTCCCGCACAGCCTTGGACAGGCAACGTAAGAGGCAGCGGCAGCCAGGCCCTCCAGCAGTACGGGAGTGGGAGAAATCTGGGAGAAGAAGTTCTCCCAGAGACCCTGCGAGACCGCTTCAGACCCACCCACTCCAACGCCCTGACCTGCGGAAATCCCGTTCGCACTGATGCGGATCTTGGTTGGACGTTCTTCGGGACGAAGAGGTCGTGGGTTCAAATCCCGCCACCCCGACTTCGTAAGACCAGGTCAAGGGCTTGATCCGCATCGCGGATCAGGCCCTTCCTGCTTCTCCGGAGATCTTCGTGTCTTCTTCGCGTCTTCTCCGCGCGCCCGTCTGCCGGTTCGGGTGTGCCCGAACCCGAGGTCCGTGCCCGTGTCTTCCTCCCCCGCGTCCATATCCGCGCGACTGCGTGCGTTCCGTCGGCCGGTCTGGCTCTCGCCGAAGGTGTTCCGGACCGAGGTCCTCGCCGGTCTGGTCGTCGCGCTGGCGCTGATTCCCGAGGCCATCTCGTTCTCGGTCATCGCCGGGGTGGATCCGGCGATCGGGCTGTTCGCCTCGTTCACGATGGCCGTCGTGATCTCGGTCGTGGGCGGGCGGCCGGCGATGATCTCCGCCGCGACGGGGGCGGTGGCCCTCGTGATCGCCCCGCTGAACCGGGAGCACGGGCTGGGCTACCTGATCGCCGGGGTGATCCTGGCCGGCGTCTTCCAGATCGTGCTCGGGGCGCTGGGGGTGGCGAAGCTGATGCGCTTCATCCCGCGCTCGGTGATGGTCGGCTTCGTCAACGCGCTGGCCATCCTGGTGTTCATGGCCCAGGTGCCGGAGATGTACGGGGTTCCGTGGGCGGTCTACCCGCTGATGGGGGCCGGGCTGGCGCTGATGGTGTTTCTCCCGAAGATCACGAAGGTGGTCCCGGCGCCGCTCGTGTCCATTGTCGCCCTCACCGCGATCACCGTGGCGGCGGGCATCGCGGTGCCGACCGTCGGCGACAAGGGGGCGCTGCCGTCCGCGCTGCCGGTGCCGGGGCTGCCGGACGTGCCGTTCACCCTGGACACGCTGACCCTCATCGCGCCGTACGCGCTGGCCATGGCGCTCGTCGGGCTGATGGAGTCGCTGATGACGGCGAAGCTGGTCGACGAGATCACCGACACCCGGTCCTCGAAGACGCGGGAGTCCATCGGGCAGGGCGTCGCGAACATCGTCACCGGGTTCCTCGGCGGCATGGGCGGCTGCGCGGTGATCGGCCAGACGATGATCAACGTGAAGGTGTCGGGCGCCCGTACGCGGCTGTCGACCTTCCTCGCCGGGTCCTTCCTGATGGTGCTGTGCATCGTCTTCGGGCCGGTGGTCTCCGACATTCCGATGGCGGCGCTCGTCGCCGTCATGATCATGGTCTGTATCGCGACCTTCGACTGGCACTCCATTGCCCCGAAGACCCTCAGGAGGATGCCCGCCGGTGAGATCGCCGTCATGGTGGTCACCGTCGTGTGCGTGGTCCTCAGCCACAACCTGGCCGTGGGCGTGGTGGTGGGCTCCCTCACCGCGATGGTCATCTTCGCCAGGCGCGTCGCGCACCTGGCGAAGGTCGCCTCCGTCCTCGACCCGGACGGCGGACGGGTCGTCCACCGCGTGACGGGCGAGTTGTTCTTCGCCTCCTCGAACGACCTGGTCGAGCAGTTCGACTACGCGGGCGACCCGGCCGAGGTGGTCATCGACCTCTCCGCCGCCCACATCTGGGACGCCTCCTCCGTCGCCGCCCTCGACGCGATCGAGCACCGCTACGCCCAGCGCGGCAAGACCGTCCGCATCACCGGCCTGAACACCCCGAGCGCCCACCTCCACGAAACCCTCAGCGGCGAACTGAGCGGCTGAGGTGCGGTCGGGGGTGGGGGGTGCTGGAATGCGGTGAGGGGTCCGCCGGCCGGGCGGGTCGCCGGGGTGTGGGTGAGGAGGGTCATGGGTGGCGACGGGTCCGGCGGGCGGCGGGTGCGGCTCCTGGGGCCCGCGGTGCGGATCGTCGGGACACCGGTGCTGCTGACCGTCCTCTATTACGTGGCCCCGCTGCAACGCGGCTTCGGCGTGGCGACCGCCCTGGCGCTGCTGGCCGGGCTGGCGCTGTTCGGGGGCCTGGTGGCCTGGCAGGTGTCCGCCATCGCCCGGTCGGAGCATCCGCGGCTGCGCGGACTGGAGGCGCTGGCCACCGCCGTGCCGCTGTTCCTGGTGATGTTCTCCGCCGCGTACTACCTGCTCGCGGAGCAACGCCCCTCATCGTTCTCCGAGCCGCTGAGCCGCACCGACTCCCTCTACTACACGGTGTCGGTGTTCGCCACGGTCGGCTTCGGCGACATCGTGGCCGTGGACGGGCCCGGCCGGGTGCTGACGACCGTACAGATGGTGGCCGACCTCGTCGTGGTGGGTCTCGTCGCCAAGGTGCTCTTCGGGGCGGTGCGGGTCGGGCTGGCCCGCAGGCCGGGAAAGAGCGGGCCATGAGCGCCGCGCAACCCGCGCAACCCGCGCGCCCCGCGCCCCCCGTGGAGCCGTCCCGGCCGGCCGACGTGCTGAAGGCGCCCGGCTACCTGAAGACGCTGCTGCTCGGCGCCCTCGTCGGCATCCCGGTGTCGCTGGTGTCCTTCTGGTTCCTCGCCGGCATGCGCGAGCTCCAGCACCTGCTGTGGACGAACGCGCCGAGGGCCCTCGGCTGGGACACCGCGCCGTGGTGGTGGCCGCTGCCGCTGCTCCTGGTCTCCGGTGTCCTCGTCGGGCTCGTCGTCACGCACCTGACCGGGGCGGGCGGCCACATCCCCGCCAACGGCATGGCGATGGGCGGGGCTTCTACGGCCGTACTGCCCGGGGTGGTGCTGGCGGCGGTCGCGAGCCTGCCCCTGGGCGCGGTCCTGGGCCCGGAGGCGCCGCTGATCGCTCTCGGTGGCGGGCTCGCACTGTTGCTGCGGGACCTCACGCGGGGGCCCGCGACCCCGCAGAGCACCATGCTGCTGGGCGCGGCGGGCTCGGCCGCCGCCATCGCGGCCATCTTCGGCAGCCCGCTGATCGCGGGGGTGCTCCTGATCGAGCTGGTCGGGGTGGGCGGGGTCCGGCTGTTCGCCGTCATGCTGCCCGCGCTGCTCTCCAGCGGGCTGGGGGCCCTGGTGTTCACCGGCTTCGGGCGGTGGACCGGCCTGGAGACGGGCGGGCTGACCACGAAGCTGCCCGGGACGTTCACCCGGCTGGACGCCCCGGACGTGGCCTGGGGCCTGCTCATCGCCGTCCTCGTGGCGGTCGTCCAGCACCGGGCGATGGCCACCGGCCGGGCCGTGGCGCGGTACGTCGCGGGGCGGCCGCTGATGCGTACGCCGCTGTGCGCGCTCGGCGCGGGCGTCTGCGCGGCGGTGTACGCGCTGAGCACCGGCCGTGACCCGCAGGACGTGGCCTCCTCCGGGCAGGCGACGCTGGCCGCGCTCACCGCCGACCCGCGGGCGTGGGGCGTCGGCGCCCTGATCGCCGTCGTACTGTGCAAGGCCGCCGGCTACGCCCTCTGCCTCGGCAGCCTGCGCGGCGGCCCGGTCTTCCCCGCGCTGTTCCTCGGCGCGGCGACGGGTCTGCTGCTGTCCCCGCTGCCGGGTCTCGACCTCGTCCCCGCCGTGGCGGCGGGCCTGGCGGCCGCCACGGCGGGCGTCCTGCGCTCCCCGGTGAGCAGCGCGGTCCTGGTGACGGTCCTGCTGGGCAACCTGGCGGTGACCCCCCTGATCATCCTCGCGGTGGTGGCCTCCCTGATCACCACGGAACTCCTCCCGGCCGGGAAGCCCGCGGTCGCCGCCCTCTGAGGCCACCCGTCCGGCTCAGGCGTCCAGCGGGTTGGCCGCGATGCGCTCCGCGGCGCCGTTCGCGACGTACGTGGCCGCCGCGCAGGTGGGTTTGCGGGTGGCCTGGGATTCCATCAGGGCGAGGAAGGAGGGGCCGAAGTCCAGGCGGGGGTAGGCCTCCAGGAGGGCGGCGCGGAAGGCCGGGTCGAAGGTGTCGACGCGCAGGCCCGAGACGTCCGCGCTGGTGCCGACCTGGAGGAGGTGGCTCTCGACGTCCTCGGCGGCGGTGACGTCGTCGCGCATGTGCAGCACGATCACCTCCTGGGCGCGGGCGCGGCGTTCGGGGGCCCAGCCGAGGCCCGCGGTGAAGATCCGGGCCACGTGGCCGCCGGCCTCCTCGAAGGGGAGGGTGTGGCTGTCGAAGGGCGGGGTCAGGCCCAGGTCGTGGAGCAGGGCGCTGACGTAGAAGAGCTCCGCGTCGTACGCGAGAGCGTGCCGGTGGGCGTACGCGGCGCCGAAGGCGTAGGAGCGGACGGAGTGGTTGAGCAGTGCCGGGTCCGCGTATTCCGAGGCCGCTTCGAAGGCCGAACGGGCCGTGTCGGAGTCGAGGTTGTAAGAGGTGTGAAGGGTCCGTGTCATGGCATGACCTTAGGCGGCCGGGGCTCAGGCCGGAACGAAGTCCACCTCTGAGGGTTCCTCCCCCGGCCAGGAGAGCAGCCGGGTCGGCGCGGGCGGGGTCTCGGCCAGGACGCTGCCGCGTGCGATCACGTAACGGGGCCGGACCTGACGGCGGATGGCCTCCGCGGGCGTGGGCGCGGGGAGGAGGACGAAGGACGCGGGGGCGCCCTCCGTGATGCCGTACTCCGAGGCGTCGAGGCCGAGGACGCGTGCCGCGCGGTCGGTCACCATCGAGAACGCGACCGGGATCTCGTCGGCTCCGGTGAGCTGGGCGGCGTACAGGCCGACGAGGGCGGTCTGGAGCGGGTTGGCGGTGCCGAGGGCGTTCCAGGGGTCCATCACGTCGTCGTGCCCGAAGGCCACGTTGACCCCGGCTGCCAGCATCTCCTTGACCTGGGTCAGGCCGCGCCGGCGCGGATAGGCATCGAAGCGGCCCTGGAGGTTGAGGTTGGCGAAGGGGTTGGAGACCAGGTTGATGCCCGAACGGGAGAGCAGCCGCTGGAGTTTGAAGCTGTACGCGCCGTTGTAGGAGCCCATCGCGGTGGTGTGCGAGGCGGTCGCGCGGGCGCCGAGCCCCGAGCGCAGGGCGAGGGTGGCCAGCACCTCCACGAAGCGGGACTGTTCGTCGTCGATCTCGTCGCAGTGGGCGTCCACGCGCAGTCCGTGCTCCTCGGCGAGCGCGAAGGCGGTCCGCAGCGAGGCGACGCCGTCCTCGCGGGTGTCCTCGAAGTGCGGGATCGCGCCGACGACGTCGGCCCCGCGCCGCACCGCCTCGCGCAGCAGCGCCTCACCGTCCGGGAAGGAGGCGATGCCCTCCTGCGGGAAGGCCACGATCTGGAGGGTCATTACGTCCCGCACCCGGTCGCGGACCTCCAGCAGCGCGTCGAGCGCGGTGAGGGAGGGGTCGGTGACGTCGCAGTGCGTACGGACGTGCAGCACGCCGTGCGCCGCCTGCCAGCGCAGCACCTGGGTGGCCCGGGAGACGACGTCCTCGCGGGTCAGGGCTCGTTTGCGCTCGCTCCAGCAGGCGATGCCCTCCCAGAGGGTGCCGGAGGCGTTGGGGCGCGGCTGCCCGGCGGTCAGGGCGGTGTCCAGGTGGATGTGGGGCTCGACGAAGGGGGCGGTGAGCAGGCCGCCGTGGGCCTCGATGAGTACGCCGGTCGCCGGCGGTTCCTTCTGGTCGTCATGCGGGAGCACCCGCGCGATGCGGCCGTCCTCCGCGACCTCCACGTCGGACAGGCCATCGGTGTGGAGCAGCCGGGCACCCCGGACGATCATCCGCATGCGGTCAGCGTACGCACGCGGCCCGGTGTTTCACGTGAAACGTCCGGCTGCGTGCCCCCACGGGCCGGTGTTTCACGTGAAACACCGGCCGTGGTGCCCCGGCGGCATCCCGGACCGGACCGGCCCGGCGACCCCGCCCGACACGGCAGGCACGTGGGTGCGGCAAGAATGGAGGGCATGACCAGCGACAGCGATCTGACCCCCGGCACAGCCGCGGAGACGCCCGAGATGCCCGACTGGGAGAAGCGCTTCCGGGCGCCGCGCGTCGGGCTCCCCGACTGGGCGGAGGACGCCCCGGACCGCTCGCTCTTCGTCTCGAACGCCACCGGGACCTACGAGCTCTACGCCTGGGACCGGGCCACCGGCAGCCAGCGCCAGGCCACCGACCGTCCCAACGGCACCACCGACGGCACCCTCTCCCCCGACGGCGAGTGGATCTGGTGGTTCTCCGACACCGACGGCGACGAGTTCGGCACCTGGGTCCGCCAGCCCTTCGCGGGCGGCCCCGACGAACCCGCCACCCCGGGCCTGGAGCCCTCCTACCCGGCCGGGCTCGCCATCGCCCGCGACGGTACGGCGGTCGTCGGCCGGTCCACCGACGAGGACGGCTCCACGATC
Source organism: Streptomyces sp. NPDC102258 (assembly GCF_055584685.1). Lineage (NCBI taxonomy): Bacteria > Bacillati > Actinomycetota > Actinomycetes > Kitasatosporales > Streptomycetaceae > Streptomyces > Streptomyces sp. NPDC102258. The sequence goes on along the minus strand of NZ_JBVJLO010000007.1, from coordinate 147,627 downwards.
CACGTCGTACGCCCTGACGGCAGCGCCCCCACCGTCGTCTACCGCCACCGCGAGTCCGCCGGCGTCGGCGACCTGTCCCGCGACGGGACCCTGCTCGCCATCGAGCACACCGAGCACGGCGACGCCATGCACTCGGCCGTGCGCGTGGTCACCCTCGACGGGAAGACCGTCGCCGAGCTCGACGACTCCCGCGGCGGCACCGTGGAGCTGGGCCTGGAGGTGCTCGGCTTCGCGCCGGTCGCCGGTGACACCCGGCTGCTCGTGGGCCACCAGCGGCGCGGCCGGTGGGAGCCGATGGTGTGGGACGTCGCCACCGGCACCCAGGAGGACCTCGCGGTCGACCTGCCGGGTGACGTGAGCGCCGAGTGGTACCCGGACGGGTCCGCCCTGCTCATCGCGCACAGCTTCGAGGCCCGCAGCGAGCTGTGGCGCTACGAGCTCGCCGGACGGGAGCTCCGGCGCGTCGAAACGCCCCCCGGGACGGTGTCGGGCGCTACCGCCCGCCCGGACGGGACGGTGGAGTACCAGTGGTCCTCGGCGGCCGAGCCGGCCACCGTACGGTCCACCGCGGGCGGCGTCGTCCTCGACCCGCCCGGTTTCCGGCCGCCGGGCTCGGTGCCCGTCGAGGACGTGTGGGTGGAGGGCCCCGGCGGGCGCATCCACGCGCTCGCACAGCGCCCGACGGGTCACGGCGAGGGCCCCTTCCCGACGATCTTCGAGATCCACGGCGGCCCGACCTGGCACGACAGCGACTCCTTCCTGGCCACTCCGGCGGCCTGGCTGGACCACGGCTTCGCGGTGGTCCGGGTCAACTACCGGGGTTCGACCGGCTACGGCCGGGAGTGGACCGACGCCCTCAAGCACCGCGTCGGCCTGATCGAGCTGGAGGACATCGCGGCCGTCCGGGAGTGGGCGGTGGCCTCCGGCCTCGCCGACCCGGCGCGCCTCGTCCTGTCCGGCGGTTCCTGGGGCGGCTACCTGACGCTGCTGGGCCTGGGCACCGAGCCGGACGCCTGGGCGGTCGGGCTGGCCGCCGTACCGGTGGCCGACTACGTGACGGCGTACCACGACGAGATGGAGGCGCTGAAGGCCCTGGACCGCACCCTCTTCGGCGGGACGCCGGAAGAGGTCCCGGAGCGCTTCGCGGCCTCCTCGCCGCTGACGTACGTCGACGCGGTGAAGGCCCCCGTGCACATCGCGGCCGGCGTCAACGACCCGCGCTGCCCGATCCGGCAGATCGACAACTACGTCGACCGGCTCGCGGCGCGCGGCGCCGTCCACGAGGTGTACCGCTACGACGCGGGCCACGGCTCGCTGGTCGTGGAGGAGCGCATCAAGCAGGTGCGGATGGACCTGGAGTTCGCCCTGAAGCACCTGCCCCGCTGAGGCCGCGGCGCCCGCCCCGGCCGAGCCCCGGGGACGGGCGCCCGGTGTACCCCCCGTACGGTGGTGGGGTGCACCGGTTTCTCCTGACCCCGCGCTGGTGGGGGATCAACGTCTTCGTCGTGCTCGCCATCCCCTTCTGCCTGTTCATGGGGACCTGGCAGCTCGGCCGCTTCGAGGACCGCGTCGGCAGCCACCGCGAGGCGAGCGCCGAGCGTCCCGCCGACCAGGCGGCCGCGCCGCTCGACTCGCTGCTCCCGGTCGACACGAAGACCTCGGGACGGCTCGCCTCGGCGAGCGGGGAGTACGGGCGCCAGCTGCTGGTCCCGGACCGGGAGATCGACGGGAAGACCGGCTTCTACGTCCTGACGCTGCTGCGGACCGATACCGGCAAGACCGTTCCCGTCGTACGGGGCTGGCTGCCGGGCGCCCCCGATCCGGCGAAGGCCCCGGCCCCGCCGGCCGGGCGGACCGAGGTGACGGGCGCCCTGCAGGCCTCCGAGAACTCCGGGACCAAGGGCGTCCACTCCCAGGGCGGGCTGCCCGCCGGGCAGGTCGGGGTGATCGGCGCGGCCACGCTGGTCAACCTGGTGCAGGACCCGCTCTACGACGCCTGGCTCACGGTGCAGACGCCGGCGGACGGCATGGTCCCGGTGCCGGCGCAGGCCCCGGTCAACACCGGGCTCGACCTGAAGGCCTTCCAGAACCTCGGCTACACCGGCGAGTGGTTCGTCTTCGCCGCCTTCGTGCTGTTCATGTGGTTCCGGCTCTACCGCCGCGAGGTGGAGACCCTGCGCGACGCCGAGGCCGGGCTGCTCCCGGCGGGGCCGGACGCCGGGGCGTCCGGCGAAGCGGCACCCGCCGAGGCGTCGCCTGCCGGGGCGGCGCCTGCCGGGGCGGCGCCTGCCGCTACGGCGCGGCCTGCGGAATGATGCCCGTCCGGTAGACCGTCCCGCCGCAGGCGTCCGGGATGGTGGTCCGGGTGACCGGCTCGCCGGTGGCCGGGGTGTGTGACACCGACACCCCGGCGCCCTCCTGCCCGCCCGTCGCGCCGCCGCTCCCGCTCCCCGCGTCCTGCGCCGCGGCTGCCTCGGCGCCCGCCGCGCCGGTACCGCCCGGCTCGCCCGCCGGGGTCTGTGCCTCGCCGCCGGGGGCCGGCTTGGACGTCGGTCCGGGGCTGACCGCCGGGCAGGGCCGGGCGGACGGCACCCAGGCGAAGCGCACCTCGTACGCCGTGTTCGGGGCCAGGACCAGCACCGGAGCCTCCGCCGACGGGTCGGGCAGCAGCCCGCTCGCCGGGTCGCCCGCCGTATGGCCGGTCACCGTCACCCCGGGCGCCTGGACGGGCGGCGGGGTCGCGGGGAGCGGCGTCGCCGTCACGGTGTCCGGGCCGGTGACCGTACAGCCCCGGTCGGAGACGTTGGTCACCTTGAAGCTGCCGACGACCTTGCCGTCGGACTCGGGGGCGCGGGCGCTGCCGGCCACCCCGAGCTGTCCGGCGGTGCAGGCGGGCACCCCGGGGGCCGCACCCGCCGGCGGCTGCGGTCCGTTGCCGACGCCGCTCGTGGTGCCCGCGGTGGCCCCGGCGGTGGCGGCGCCCGCGTCGGCGCCCGAGGGGGAGCCGCCCGTCCGGGGTGACGGGGCCGGGTCCGCGCCGCCCGTCGCCTGGCCCGTACCGGGGCTCCTGCCGGGGCCGGGGCGGTCCCCGGGCTGGTCGCCGGAGCCGTTCTGGTGCGGATCGGTGGGGCCGCCGGCCGTGCCGTCCCGGGACTCGCCGTGACCGGCCATCGCCGAGTGCCCGGCGGCCGCGCCCTGGTCGGTGCCCAGGTGCAGGGCGGCCGGGATCACGGTGCCGGCCAGCAGGGCCACTGCGGCCGCGCCGACCAGGGCCTGGCGTTTGCGGGCCCGGCGGGCGGGCACCGCGTGCCGGAGCCGCTCCAGGGCGCCGTCGGAGGGCTCCAGGCCCTGGACGGCTTCGGCCAGCAGGTCGCGCAGGGCCTGTTCGTCGGGGGCCGGGCGCCCCGAGGGGCCCGGCGCGTTCATGTCGTCGTCCCTCATGACTGCGCTGCCTCCATCGCCACCCGCAGCGCGGCAATGCCCCGCGATCCGTACGCCTTGACCGAGCCGAGCGATATCCCCAGGGTGTCGGCGACCTGGGCTTCCGTCATGTCGGCGAAGTAGCGCAGCACGAGCACCTCGCGCTGGCGGCGCTGGAGTCCGCGCATCGCCTTGATCAGGTCGTCGCGCTCCAGCTGGTCGTACGCCCCTTCCTCGGCGCTCGCCATGTCCGGCATCGGCTTGGACAGCAGCTTGAGCCCGAGGATGCGGCGGCGCAGCGCGGAGCGCGAGAGGTTCACGACGGTCTGGCGGAGGTAGGCCAGCGTCTTGTCCCGGTCCCGTACCCGGTTGCGGGCCGAGTGGACGCGGATGAAGGCCTCCTGGACGACGTCCTCGCAGGAGGCGGTGTCGTCGAGGAGGAGGGCGGCCAGGCCCAGCAGGGAGCGGTAGTGGGCCTGGTAGGTCTCGGTGAGGTGGTCGACCGTGGTGCCGGCCACGACCGGCCGCGCCTCGGCGGCGGCGCCCGCGGAAGCGGCGCCCGCCGGAGCCGCGCCCGCGCCCGCCTTGGCGGACGCGCCGTCGCGGGGCGTCGGCACGCGGGCGCCCCGGACCGGCAGGACGGTGGGCGCGGGGGCCGGAACGCTCACCGGCGGGATGGGCACGATCACCGGGGAGCCACCGGGACCGCCCGGATCTCCGGGGTCGCCGGGCACACCTGAACGACGGCGCGGCGCAACGATCCCGGTGCGCGCCGGTAGGACGGACCACTCCAACAGTGCCTCTGCCACGCCGGTTGGACACCCGTCCCCCCGTCAGGGTTGTACGCGTGCGGCAGAGTGACCAGCAATTTCCCCATTGCCTTCATGCGTACCCGCTCTCCCGATTGCCCCATTTATCCAGGCGGCAGTCGGGCCATCACCTTGATCAAGGGATCGGACCCGATCCTACAAAGCGAATTACGCGGATTCACCCGCGATCAGTTCCGAGATCTGCGTGGCATTCAATGCGGCCCCTTTGCGCAGGTTGTCCGCGCACACGAAGAACTCCAGCGCGCACGCGTCGTCGAGCGAGGCCCGCACCCGGCCCACCCACGCCGGATCCGTCCCGGCCGCGTCCACGGGCGTCGGGAACTCCCCCGCCGCCGGATCGTCCACGAGGACCACCCCGGGCGCCGCCTCCAGGATCTCCCGGGCGTGCCCGGCGGTCACCTCCCGCTCGAAGCGCGCCCGCACGGTCAGCGAATGCCCGGTCAGCACGGGCACTTGTACGCAGGTCACCGCGACGGGCAGCGACTCCAGCCCGAGGATCCGCCGGGTCTGCGCCCGTACGGCCAGCTCGTGCGAGGACCAGCCGCCCTCGCGCAGCTCCCCGGACCAGGGCACCACGTTCAGCGCGAGCGGAGCCGCGAAGGGGCCGGTGTCCTCGCCGACGGCCCGGCGCACGTCCCCGGGGTGTTCCCCGAGGGAGGTCCCGGCGACCAGCGAGAGCTGCCGGCGCAGTGCCTCGGCGCCGGCCCGGCCCGCCGCACTGGCGGCCTGGTACGAGGAAACGGCCAGCTCGGCCAGCCCGTACTCGGCGTGCAGCGCGCCCACGGCGGCGATCATCGCGGCGGTCACGCAGTCCGGGCCCGCCACGATCCCGCGCGGCCGGTTCCGTACGGCACCGGCGTTCACCTCGGGCACCACCAGGGGCACCTCGGGGTCCTCCCGGAACGCGGCGGACTGGTCCACCACGACGGCGCCGCGCGCGGTCACGACGGGAGCCCAGCGCGCGGACACCTCCGCCGGGGTCAGGAAAAGCGCGACGTCGCCCGCGCCGAAGCCGTCGAAGGCGTCCTCGGTGAGGGCGAGCACCTCGGTCGACTCTCCGCGCACGGCCAGCAGGCGGCCGGCCGACCGCGGTGAGGCGATCAGGCGGATGTCGCCCCAGATGTCCGCCCGCTGGGACAGGATCGGGAGCAGGACCGTGCCGACGGCTCCGGTCGCCCCGACCACGGCGAGCGCCGGGCCGGAGGACCGGGGCGCCGTCATCGTCCGGTGCCTCCGTAGACGACGGCCTCGTCGCTGTCGGAGTCGAGCCCGAAGGCGGAGTGCACGGCGCGGACGGCCTCGTTGACGTCGTCCTGGCGGGTGACGACCGAGATGCGGATCTCGGAGGTCGAGATCAGCTCGATGTTCACGCCCGCGTCGGACAGCGCCTGGAAGAAGGAGGCGGTGACGCCCGGGTTCGTCTTCATGCCCGCGCCGACCAGGGAGATCTTGCCGATCTGGTCGTCGTAGCGCAGCGAGTCGAAGTCGATCTGGGCCTTCGCCTTCTCCAGGGCGTCGATGGCCTTGTGGCCCTCGGCCTTGGGGAGGGTGAAGGAGATGTCCGTCAGCCCCGTGGAGGCCGCCGACACGTTCTGGACGATCATGTCGATGTTGATCTCGGCGTCCGCGATGGCGCGGAAGATCGCCGCGGCCTCGCCCGGCTTGTCCGGAACGCCGACGACGGTGATCTTGGCTTCGGAGACGTCGTGGGCGACTCCGGAGATGATGGCGTGCTCCACCTGCTCGTCCCCTTGTGAAACGTTGGGATTCTCGTTGCTGACCCAGGTGCCCGGCAGCCCGGAGAAGGACGAGCGCACGTGGATCGGGATGTTGTAACGGCGGGCGTACTCGACACAGCGGTGGAGCAGCACCTTGGAACCGGACGCGGCCAGTTCCAGCATGTCCTCGGAGGAGATCCACTCGATCTTCCGGGCCTTCTTCACGACGCGGGGGTCCGCGGTGAAGACGCCGTCGACATCGGTGTAGATCTCGCAGACCTCGGCGTCCAGCGCCGCGGCGAGCGCCACGGCGGTGGTGTCCGAGCCGCCCCGGCCCAGGGTGGTGATGTCCTTGGAGTCCGCGGACACCCCCTGGAAACCGGCGACGATGGCGATGTTGCCCTCGTCCAGCGCGGTGCGGATCCGGCCCGGCGTCACATCGATGATGCGCGCTTTGTTGTGGACCGAGTCGGTGATCACGCCTGCCTGGCTGCCGGTGAACGACTGGGCCTCGTGGCCCAGGTTTTTGATCGCCATGGCCAGCAGGGCCATGGAGATCCGCTCTCCGGCGGTCAGCAGCATGTCGAATTCGCGCCCGGCAGGCATCGGGGATACCTGCTCGGCGAGATCGATCAGCTCGTCCGTCGTGTCGCCCATCGCGGAAACCACGACGACCACCTGGTGGCCGTTCTTCTTGGCATCCACGATCCGCTTGGCGACGCGCTTGATGCCCTCGGCATCGGCTACGGAGGAGCCTCCGTACTTCTGCACGACAAGGCCCACGTGCGCTCCTCGCTCGGTCCGTCTCATTGCTGGTGCAGTGTAACGAGCGGTCGCGATCCGACCGCCTCGTACCACATCATGAGACGAAAAGATCAGCGCTCCGGTTGCCGCACGGGCGGCGGCGGAGCTACTTGCGGCCGATCTGGCCGAGCTCCTCCGCCATCACCAGTCCGGCCTGCTCCGCGAGCTCGTCCTCGGCCACGTCCTCGTCCGTGTCCAGGCCGTCCAGGGCGGCGAGGGGCTGGTCGAGGCGGACGTGCGCGATCAGCGACTGGAGGGCGCGCAGGGTCGCCGAGGCCGTCGGACCCCAGTTGGTGAAGTACGAGAACTGCCACCACCACAGCGCCTCGGTGATGCGGCCCGCCTGGTGGTGGATGAGGCCGTGGCGCAGGTCGGCGACCACGTCGGCGAGGTCGTCGGAGATGCGGTGCGCGACCGGGGCCTTGCGCGGCTCGTACGGGTCGAAGACCTCGGAGTAGACGTCGACCGGCTCCAGCATGACCGCGAAGCGCTCGCGCAGGTCGTCCACGTCCGGCTCCGGGCCAAGGTCGGGCTCGTAGCGCTCGTCGGGCAGGACGTCCTGGTACGCGCCCAGCCGGCCGCCCGCCAGCAGCAGCTGGGACACCTCCAGGAGGAGGAAGGGCACCGCGCTGTCCGGGTCCTCCCCCTTGGCCACCTCGGTGACCGCGACGAGGAAGGACTCGATCTGGTCCGCGATCGACGCGGCGAAGTCGTCCGGATCCTGTCCCAGGGCGTGCAGCGTTGCGTCAGACATCGAGAAGTCGCCTTCCTTCAAAGGCCCGCCCGAGCGTGACCTCGTCCGCGTACTCCAGATCTCCCCCGACGGGGAGCCCGCTGGCCAGGCGGGTGACCTTCAGGCCCATGGGCTTGATCATGCGGGCGAGGTAGGTCGCGGTCGCCTCGCCCTCCAGGTTCGGGTCGGTCGCGAGGATCAGCTCGGTGACCGTACCGTCCGCCAGCCGCGCCAGCAGCTCGCGGATCCGCAGGTCGTCCGGGCCGACGCCCTCGATCGGGCTGATCGCCCCGCCCAGGACGTGGTACTTGCCCCGGAACTCGCGGGTCCGCTCGACCGCGACGACGTCCTTCGGCTCCTCGACCACGCAGATGACCGTGGTGTCGCGCCGGGGGTCGCGGCAGATCCCGCACCGCTCCTCCTGCGCGACGTTCCCGCACACCGCGCAGAACCGGACCTTGTCCTTGACCTCCAGCAGCGCGTGCGCGAGGCGGCGGACGTCGGTGGGCTCGGCCTGCAGGATGTGGAAGGCGATCCGCTGCGCGCTCTTGGGCCCGACGCCGGGCAGCCTGCCCAGTTCGTCGATCAGGTCCTGGACCACGCCTTCGTACAACGGACTGCCTTCTCTCTCTGGATCTTGTGTGCGGGGGCTGGATCTTGTGTGCGGGGGCGGTACTGGAGCCGGAAAAAACGGAGCCGTACTAGAACGGCAGGCCGGGGATGCCGCTGCCGCCGCCCAGGCCCTGGGCCAGCGGGCCCAGCTTCTCCTGCTGGAGGGCCTGCGCGTTCTCGTTGGCCGCCTGGACCGCCGCGACCACCAGGTCGGCGAGGGTCTCGGTGTCCTCCGGGTCCACGGCCTTCGGGTCGATCACCAGCGCCCGGAGCTCACCGGAACCGGTGACGGTCGCCTTCACCAGACCGCCTCCGGCCTGGCCCTCGACCTCCGCCAGCGCCAGTTCCTCCTGCGCCGCGGCGAGGTCCTGCTGCATCTTCTGGGCCTGCTGGAGCAGCTGCTGCATGTTGGGCTGGCCACCACCGGGAATCACAGGTACTCACTCCTACATCACGTACGTCAGACGACGACCTTCGGGAACGCTCGGTCAATCCGAGCCTACGTGCTCCCCGGGCGGCGCGCCCTACGCCGGGAGGACCAACTCTTTCGAGTGAGAGACACGGCGTGCGCGTACCTGCTGGAGCCGTCCGTGCGGGCGGAAAACCCGGGATTCGTTGTCCATCGCGTGTCATTCGAAGGTAGGAAGAGCATGCGCATCATTGCGCACACGCGCACCACGAGACGTCAGCGCAGGCAGAGGGAGTGCCGGGTGAGTCAGCCGGAGATGCAGCCCGAGGGGCCACCCCGGGATCCCGCAGAGGACGGCGACGGCGACCTGACCGGCCGGCCGTTCCCGCTCGGGGACTGGGGCGAACCCGCCGAGCGGCTCGACGAGCTCTACCGGCGGGTGGAGGCCGACGCGCTGCGCACCGCCGAGTGGTACTTCTCCGACCGGGCGTGGAAGCGCCGGGGTGCGCGGATCCTGCGGGCGGGCGCGGCCGTGGGCGCCGTCACGGGGGCGGCGATGCCACTGCTGGAGCTGACCGGGTCGGCGCGGGGCGCGGCCTCGTACGGGTACCTCGCGCTGCTGCTGGCCGCCGCCTGTCTGGCCTGCGACCGGTTCTTCGGGCTGACCTCGGGCTGGATGCGCGACGTCGCCACCGCCCAGGCGGTGCAGCGGCGCCTGCAGACCCTCCAGTTCGACTGGGCCTCGGAGAACGTACGGGAGGTGCTCGGGCCGACGGAGGGCACGGCGAGCGAGGCCGCGGAGCGCTGCCTGACGGTGCTGCGCCGGTTCTCGGAGGACGTCACGGAGCTCGTGCGCTCCGAGACCGCCGACTGGATGGTGGAATTCCGCGCGGGTCCGACGCCGCTGGTGATGCAGTCCCTGGGCGGCACCGCGGCCCGCCCGGACCCCGGCTTCCCCCCGGCCCGCTTCCCCCTGCCCCCGGGGACCCGGCCGAACATGCCCCGCCAGCGGCCTCCGGAGCAGCCGCGCTGAGCGGGGTGCCGCCGAGCGACGGCACCCCGTACTCCCCCCTCGTACGCCGTCCCCGTACCTCAGCTGAAGATGATCATCGAGCCCTGGCCGAGGCTGCGCGTGGCCGCCGCGTGCAGGCCGAGCCACACGTGCCGCTCCCGCGCGAAGGGGCTCGCGTCGTACGGGATCGGCCCGGCGGGCTCCTCCGGCGACGTCGGTCTCCCCGGCGGCGCGGGCGCGGCCGGCGGGTTCCCCGGGTCTATCCCGATCGCGGGAGCCACGAGGGCCAGCTCCCGCAGCAGCCCCTGCGCCGATCCCAGCGGCCCGCCCCCGGCGAGCAGCTCCTCGTTGGCCAGCGGAGCCGTGAAGTCCACCGGGACGTACGCCCCGGCGTGGTCGTAGTGCCACACCAGGTGCGACTGCTGCGCCGTCGGCTCGAACATCTCCAGCAGCTGCTCGTAGTCCCCGCCCAGCTCGTCCACCGGCGTCACCGGCAGTCCGCAGATCTGGAGCAGGTACGCCCGGCGCAGGAAGTGCAGGGCGTCGTAGTCGAAGCCGGCGACGGGGGCCACTTCCCCGCTCAGGCCCGGCATGTAAGCGAACACGGGCACCGACGGCAGACCCGCCTCGCCCAGCGCCTTGTCGTACGAGGCGATCTCTTCCGCGAAGGGGTTGTCGGGGCTGTGGCACAGCACGTCGACAAGGGGGACCAGCCACAGATCACAGGCCACGCGGGCTCCGATCAGTCGTTGCCGCCGATCGGGCCAGGGTAATGCGCCGGACACGCTCCGCGAAGGGGTGCGCGGAACCCGTGACCGACGCCGTGATCGACGCCGTGGAGGGGAGGAGGGGGCGGGGCCGGCAGCCGGGCCGGAGGCTTCAGAGTCGGGCGGCCCAGTCCAGCCCGTGCTGGTTGTACGCGCGCACGAGGCGGCGTACCTCGTCGGTGTCGGCCAGCGTCACGGCTTCCACCAGCTCGTTGTGCCCGTCCCAGAGCGTGGTCCGCAGCTCGGGCACACCCTGGAGGTGCGGGACGGAGAAGACCCAGCACTGCACCCGGATGCGGTGCAGGAACTCCGAGATGTACGTGTTGCCGACCAGCCCGCTGAGCTCCCGCCAGAACCTCAGGTCGTAGCCGATCAGCACTTCCAGCGAACCGCTGCGCGCGGCCCGCCGGGCCTCCTCGGCCCGGCGGCGCACCGAGACCAGCAGCTCGGCCGCCCCGGGGGCGACCCCGCGTTCGACGAGCCGGCGGAAGATCCCGTCCAGGATCACGGTCCGGGCCTCGATCATGCCGCGGAAGTCGTCGACGGTGTACGTCCGCACCCGGAAGCCCCGGTGCTGCACGGACTCCAGCAGCCCCTGGGCCGAGAGGTCGACGAGCGCCTCGCGCACCGGGGTCGCGGAGACCTCGTACTGCTCGGCGATCTGCTTGACCGTGAACTCGGTCCCCGGCGGCAGACGACCCGCGAGCACCTCGTCGCGCAGCGCGTCCGCGATCTGCTGGCGAAGTGTGTTGCGGGTGACAGCTCCGCTTCCGCTGCCTGGCATAGGGGTCCGTCTCCTCCGTAGATCTTCGGACACCTTAGGCCAGGCAGCGCGGCTGAAACCGAACGGTTTCCCGGTCGTTATGCGGAGGCACCGACCGTTATGCGGACGAGGCGGTACCCGCTAGCCGCCCGTGGTGTGGCGGTCGGCCACCGTCAGCGCCTCGTCGAGGAGCGCCAGACCCTCCTTGGCCTCGGCTTCCGTGACCGTGCAGGGCGGGACGACGTGCGTCCGGTTCATGTTGACGAAGGGCCACAGGCCGGAGGCCTTGCAGGCCGCGGTGAATTCGGCCATCGGCGCGTTCGCGGCGCCCGAGGCGTTGTACGGGACGAGGGGCTCGCGCGTCTCCTTGTCCCGTACGAGTTCCAGGGCCCAGAAGACCCCGAGCCCGCGGACCTCGCCGACGGAGGGGTGCCGTTCGGCGATCTCGGCCAGGCCCGGGGCGATCACCTGCGCGCCGATGCGGGCGGCGTTGCCCACGATGTCCTCCTCCTCCATCGCGTTCATCGTCGCGACGGCGGCGGCGCAGGCCAGCGGGTGGCCGGAGTAGGTCAGTCCGCCCGGGTAGGGGCGGGTGGCGAAGGTCTCGGCGATGGCGGCGGAGATGGCGACGCCGCCGAGCGGTACGTAACCGCTGTTCACGCCCTTGGCGAAGGTGATCAGGTCGGGAGTGACGTCCCAGTGCTCGGCGGCGAACCACGTGCCGGTGCGGCCGAAGCCGGACATGACCTCGTCGAGGATGAAGACGATGCCGTGGCGGTCGCAGAGCTCGCGCACGCCGGCGAGGTAGCCGGGCGGCGGGGTCATGATGCCGGCCGTGCCCGGCACCGACTCCAGGATGATCGCGGCGACGGTCTGCGGGCCCTCGAAGGCGAGGGTGTCGGCGAGGTGGGCGAGGGCGCGCTCGCACTCCTCGGCCTCGGTGGTGGAGTGGAAGGGCGAGCGGTAGAGGAACGGGCCCCAGAAGTGCACGACGCCGGCGGAGGCGGTGTCCGAGGGCCAGCGGCGCGGGTCGCCGGTCAGGTTGATCGCGGCGGAGGTGGCGCCGTGGTACGAGCGGTACGTGGACAGCACCTTCTGGCGGCCGGTGTGCAGCCGGGCCATCCGGACGGCGTTCTCCACGGCCTCGGCGCCGCCGTTGGTGAAGAAGATCTTGTCCAGGTCGCCGGGGGTGCGCTCGGCGATGAGGCGTGCGGCCTCGGAGCGGACGTCCACGGCGAAGCCGGGCGCGAGGGTGCAGAGCCGGGCGGCCTGCTCCTGCACGGCGGCGACCACCTTGGGGTGCTGGTGGCCGATGTTGGTGTTGACCAGCTGGGAGGAGAAGTCGAGGAAGCGGTTCCCGTCGTAGTCCCAGAAGTACGAGCCCTCGGCCCCGGCGACGGGCAGGGGGTCGATCAGGGCCTGGGCGGACCACGAGTGGAAGACGTGAGCGCGGTCGGCGGCCTTGACGGTCGCGCCGGCGCCGGTGACATGAGGGGTCATGCCGTCACGCTAGAAGTGCGCAGGTCGGAAGGGATATCGGCGGACTGTATGGGGGTGGGCTCCGGCCCTCGGCAGTCTGTCGGCCGCCGGGGCGGTTGCACCCGGATGGCCGTTGACGGGGTGCGGGAGGGATGACAGCCTGCTGTCATCTGCTGCACCGCTGTACCGCTGCCCGGCTGTCATCTGCTGCACTGCCGCACCGCTGCCCCGCTGCCCCGCTGCCCTGCTGCCCTGCTGCCCTGCTTACGGAGGCGAGCACCATGAGCGAGAACCCGCCCAAACCCGTCCACCTCACCGTCTACGACACGTACGCGGACGCCGCGAAGGCCCGCGCGTGCCTGGCGGCCGGGGTGCCGGTCGCGGCCATCTGCGGAGCCACCGCCGGTCGCGCCCGCGAGGGCCTGCTCGACGGGCGCGCGCACACCAGCGGGGCCGCCGGCTATCTGGCGCACCAGCCCGGGTACGGGGGCGCCGGGCGGTACGTGGAGGCCGACGCCGTGACGGACGGCGACCTGATCACGGCGGGGCCGACCCAGCCGGTGGCCTTCGCCCGCGAGGTGTTCGCGCGGCTCGGCGTCTACGACCCGGAGGTGCTGGACGCGTGGTACCGGCTCTTCCACGACTCGGACGCGAGCGCTTTCCCGGTCCTGATGGCGGCGGCGGAGGCCGGGCGTGCCTGACGGGGCCGGTCCGGAGCGGCCGCCGCTCTCGCCGCGCGAACGGCAGGACCTGCTGAGCCGTACCGCGCTCGGCGTCTTCCGGCTCAACGGCCAGTTCCTCGGCGTCTCGGAGGAACTGGCCCGTCCGGCCGGGCTGACGGCGGCGTGGTGGCAGGTGCTCGGCGCGGTGCTGCGCGAGCCGCTGCCCGTGGCGGGCATCGCCCGGGCCATGGGGATCACCCGGCAGAGCGTGCAGCGGGTGGCGGACCTGCTGGCCGCCAAGGGCCTCGCGGAGTACGCCCCGAATCCCGTGCACCGGCGTGCGAAGCTGCTGCGCCCGACGCCGCGGGGGCGCGCCGCGGTCGCCCGCATCGACCCCGCGCACGCCGCGCTGGCGACCCGTCTGGCCGCCGAACTCGGTGACGAGGACTTCGCCGAAACGGCCCGCGTGCTGACCCGCCTCGGCGCGGCCCTCACCGCGATCGCCGACGGCACCGATCGATTGTGTCGAAGTCAATAAGCCTGCGAGCAGAGCTTGTTACGTGCGAGAAGCCCGTCGCACACTGCGGCACATGGAGCCGTTGAAGGTAGTGGCACGACTGTGGGAGCGGATCGGGGCACGCGACTGGGCCGGCGTGGCCGGGCTCATCGCCGAGGACGCCGTCATCGAATGGCCGGTCAGCGGCGAGCGCATCGTGGGCCGGGCCAACTTCCTCGCCGTGCTCCGCGACGAGGGCGAGGCTCCGGACTCCTCCGTTTTCCTCGGCGAAAGACCCCTCGGCACGGTCGAGGTGCTGCGCATCCTCGCGGACGGGGACCTCGTCGTCACCGAGGTGGAGATACCCGAGGAACACGTCCTCTACCGGGCCGTTTCCCTGTGGACCGTGCGCGACGGGGAGATCGCCGGTGCGCGGGAGTACTGGACGAGCCCTGGACAGGACCCCGCGCCCCGCTGGAGAGCCGGTTACGTCGAGCCGCTGGTGGCAGACTGAGCCCCGTGCTCACGCAACTCGCCGCGGCGACCGGCGTCCTAGGCCTGCTCACCCTCGTCCCCGGCCCGGACATGGCCGTCGTCACCCGGCGGGCCGTCTCGCGCGGGCGGGCCGACGGGCTGCGCACGGTCGGCGGGATCGCCGCCGGTCTGCTGCTCTGGGGCGCCCTGACCGTCGCCGGGCTCGCGGCGCTGCTCGCCGCCTCGGCCGAGGTGTACCTGGTGGTCAGACTCGCGGGGGCGGCGTACCTGTGCTTCCTCGGCGTCCAGTCCCTGCGCCGCCCGGGCGGTGGCCCCGACGCGGAAGGCCCGGATGCAGGTGGCGGTGGCGGTGGCGCCTGGCGCACCGGGCTGGTGAGCAACGCCCTCAACCCGAAGATCGCCGTGTTCTACACCGGCCTCCTCCCCACCCTCGCGCCGCCGGGCCTGCGCCCGGCGGCGGGGATGGCGCTCCTGGTCGTGGTCCACGTCCTGCTGACGCTGCTCTGGCTGGGGACGTACGTGTACGTGCTCACGCGCGCCCGGCAGTTCTTCGCGCGGCCGCGCGTGCGGCGGGCGATGGACCGGGTGACGGGGATCGTCCTGATCGGGTTCGGAGTGCGCGTGGCGACGTCCACGGCGTAGCTCCGCGGGGGAGGCGGGGGCTACCCGAGGAGGGCTTCGAGTTCCTGCGCGATCGCGGCGCGCAGTGCGTCGTGCCGGGGCGCCAGGGCGTGGCGGTCGCCGCGCCAGCACTCCTCGTCCTCGTAGAGCCACACCGGCATCCGGACGAGGTCGTCGGGCTCCCAGTCGTAGCGGGGCCAGATGTGGGCGTGGAGGTAGGGGTCGGTGTTGCCCAGGATCTCGATGTTCACGCGGCGGAAGGCCGGATCGAGGCGGGCGCAGGCGCGCTCGACGGCTTCGGCGAGCCGCTCCAGGTCGGTGAGGTAGGCGATCCGGCGTGCGGGGGGCAGGTCGGAGAGCCGGGTCACGGCGGGGTCGTCGGTCAGCAGCACCGCGTACCCGGGCAGGAACTGCCGGTCCCCGATCGCCGCGAAACCCGCGTCGAGGCGGCGCAGGACGGTGGGGTTCTCGCCGCGGTGCGCGCTGCCTATGCGGTCGTGTCGCCAGTCGGTGGTCGCGTTCATCCCGCGACCCTAATGCGGGGGCTGGGCTGGAGGGTTGGCGGGCGCGGGCCGGGGGCCGGCACCCGCTCCGGCGGTCTTCGCCGTGTTCGCGTACGAGACGGGGCTGGTCCGTCCGGCGGGCTACTGAGGGGGTCGCGTAGTACTTGCGGGGGACCCCCGGACATCCCCTTCGGAGGCGACGCGGACCACGAGAGCGGCGGCCTACGGTGTGGACATGACCGAGACGATCAGCGGGACCGCGAGCCGGCCGCCCGAAGTACGGATGGCTTCGGGCGTGCTCCGGAGCCTGCGAGACGACCTGCTCACCGACGCCTTCGCCTACCGGCCGCTCGGACCGATGCGGACGGACGGTCCGCTGACCCGGCGGCTGCCGCGGCGGATGCGCGCCTCGGCGGCCTACCTGCCGCACGGGGTGGTGCTGGCCACGGCCTTCTTCGTGTTCCTGCTCGCGGGGGCCGGCGGGCTGGGGGGCGTACCCCCGGTCGAGGGCGCGCTGGCGGGGCTGGTGGCCGCGGTGCCGGTGATCATGACGCTGGTGCGGCCCCTGGGAGCGTTCTGGCTGGCGGTGGCGGCCACCGCCGTGCTCGCGGTGATCCACCCCCGGGAGTTCAGCTGGCCCTGGTCGCCGGCCACCTTCGTCGCCTACCTCGCCGTGCTGGTGTTCGTCGCGCTGCGGACCAGGCCCCGGGTGGCCGGGGGGATGTGGGTCGTCACCGTGCTGTTCGGGACGGCCGTACAGGTCCTGACCGGGGCGCGCGACTCGGGCAGTGTCGCGCCGATGGCGGCCGCGTCGGCGGTGGCGCTGCTCCTGGTGACGGTCCGCAACACCCGTCGGGAGGCGAAGCAGGAGGTCACCGCGCAGCTGGAGGTCACGGCCTTCGAACGGGACCGGCGGACGCTGCTGGAGGAGCGGACGACCATCGCGCGGGAGCTGCACGACGTGGTCGCGCACCACATGTCGGTGGTGGCGATCCAGGCGGAGGCGGCTCCGTACCGGGTGAAGAATCCGCCGCCGGAGCTGGAGGCGGCGTTCGTCACCATCCGGGAGAACGCGGTGGCGGCGCTGACGGAGCTGCGCCGGGTGCTGGGCGTGGTGCGGTCCGCGGACTACGAGGCGCCGGACGCGCCGCAGCCGACGCTGGCCTCCCTGGACGGGCTGCTGGCCAATGTGCGGGAGGCCGGGCTGAGCGTGGAGAAGACCGTGACGGGTGCGGTGCGCGAGCTGCCGCAGGGGGTGGAGCTGTCGGCGTACCGGATCGTGCAGGAGGCGCTGAGCAACACCCTGCGGCACGCGCCGGGGGCGGCGGCCGGGGTCGAGGTGTCGTACGTGCTGGGAGGGCTGGGGATACGGGTGGTCAACGGTCCGGCCGTCGGGGACGTGCGCCCCTCGCCGGGTGCCGGGCACGGGATCACGGGGATGCGGGAGCGGGTGGCCATGCTGGAGGGGGAGATGACGGCCGGGGAGGACGAGTCGGGCGGGTACGAGGTGGCCGTGTTCATACCGGTGCCCGGCCGCGCGCGGGCGGAGGGGGACCGGGCATGACGATCAGGGTGCTGATCGTCGACGACCAGATGATGGTCCGCGAGGGGTTCTCCGTCCTGCTGAACGCGATGGAGGGCATCGAGGTGGTCGGCGAGGCCGTCGACGGCCGGCAGGCCATCGCGCGGGTGGCGGCCCTGCGGCCGGACGTGGTGCTGATGGACATCCGGATGCCGGAGATGAACGGCCTGGAGGCGACGCGGCAGATCGTGGCGGCGGACACGGACGCGAAGGTGCTGGTCCTGACGACCTTCGACCTCGACGAGTACGTGTACCAGGCGCTGCGGGCGGGGGCTTCGGGGTTCCTGCTGAAGGACGCCTCGGCCCGGCAGCTGGCGGAGGGGGTGCGGGTGGTGGCGGCCGGGGAGGCGCTGTTGGCGCCCTCGGTGACGAAGCGTCTGATCGTGGAGTTCTCGAAGCTGGCGCAGGCCTCGCGGGTGGCGGATCCGGCGGGGGTGACGGAGCTGACGGAGCGGGAGACGGAGGTGCTGGTGCTGATCGCGCAGGGCCTGTCCAACGCGGAGATGGCCGACCGGCTGCTGGTGGCGGAGTCCACGATCAAGACGCACGTGAGCCGGATCCTGGTGAAACTGGGGCTGCGGGACCGGACGCAAGCGGCGGTGTTCGCCTACGAGACGCGGCTGGTGACGCCGGGTTAGGCGCGGGCTCCTCTTTCGGGGCGGACTCCGGGGGGCGCGGTTAGTCTGCGGGGATGGGCTTTGATCCGTGGGACCCCGCGTTCGTCGCCGATCCGTACCCCGCCTACCGGGAGTTGCGGGAACGGGGGCGGGCGCTGTGGTCGGAGGCGACCGGGCAGTGGCTGGTGCCGCACTACGCCGACGTCAGCGCGCTGCTGCGGGACCGGCGGCTGGGGCGGACGTACCTGCACCGCTTCAGCCACGAGGAGTTCGGCCGGCAGGCACCCCCGCCGGAGCACGAGCCCTTCCACGTGCTCAACGACAACGGCCTGCTGGACCTGGAGGATCCCGCGCACGGGCGGGTACGGCGGCTGGTGGCGAAGGCCTTCACCCCGCGCACGGTGGAGCGGCTCGCGCCCGCGGTGGAGCGGCTCGCCCGGGAGTTGGCGGACGGGCTGCGCCGCGAGGGCGGCGGAGACCTGCTGACCGCGGTCGCCGAGCCGCTGCCGGTGGCGGTGATCGCGGAGCTGCTGGGCATCCCGGAGGCCGACCGGGCGTTGCTGCGGCCCTGGTCGGCGGACATCTGCGGGATGTACGAGCTGCGGCCGGGCCCGGAGACGGCGCGGCGCGCGGTGACGGCGAGCCTGGAGTTCAGCGCCTACCTGAGGGAGCTGATCGGCGAGCGCCGCAAGCGGCCCGGCACCGATCTGATCTCCGGTCTGATCGCCGCCCACGACGACGAGGGCCGCCTCAGCGAGCAGGAGATGATCTCCACCTGCGTCCTCCTGCTGAACGCCGGGCACGAGGCGACCGTCAACACGACGGTGAACGGCTGGTGGGCCCTGTTCCGCAATCCCGAGCAGCTCGCGCGGCTGCGCGCGCACCGCGGACCGGCGGATCCCGAAAAGTTGTCCACAGCTGTGGATGAACTCATGCGCTACGACACACCGCTCCAGCTGTTCGAGCGCTGGGTGCTCGACGACATCCGGATCGGGGACACCGAGATCCCCCGCGGCGCCGAGGTCGCGCTGCTGTTCGGCTCCGCGAACCGGGATCCGGCGCGCTTCACAAACCCGGACGAACTGGACATCGCCCGGGCCGACAACCCCCACCTCACCCTGGGCGCCGGGATCCACTACTGCCTCGGCGCCCCCCTGGCCCGCCTGGAGCTGGCCGCCTCCTTCGGCGCCCTCCTGGACCCCGCGCTCCCGCCCGTGCGGCTCGTCCGCGAGCCCCGGTGGGGCGACGGCTTCGTCATCCGGGGCCTTCGCGAACTGCTCGTGGAGTTCTGAGATCCGGCGGGGCTCAGCGCGGCAGCGTCAGTGACCAGGCCGCCGGGTGGTGGGTCCAGGTGCGGCGGCGGACCGGCCCGGTCAGGACGTCGTCGGCGCGGTAGCGGAAGTCCGCCCCGGACACCGTCACCGCCTGCGCCCGGCCCGTCAGCGGCGCGGCCCCCGCCAGCCGGACCACCACCTGCGCCGGCCCGCCCCCTTCCCCGGTCCGCACCGCCACGTCCTGCACCGGCTGGTCCACGTCCGCGAGCACCACCCCGTCCACCCGGACCTCCACCCTCAGCCGGTGCCCCGCCCCCGCCGCCGGCCCGGGCAGCAGCGTCCGCAGCAGCGAGCGGTACCCCCCGGCGCGCCGCGCCGAGGCCCCCGCCGCCGCCGGCCCGGCGATCCGCAGCCCGCCCAGCACCACCCCGTCGCTGTCGTCGACCAGCAGGTCCCGCGGCCGCGACACCCCGTCCAGCGCCGCCCGCGCCGCGAGCACCGCCGACAGCGGCACGCCGAGCGAGCGGGCCAGCGCCAGCGACCCCGCCGGGCCCACCGGCACCAGCGCGAGCGCCCGGTCCGCCGGCCCCCGCTCCCGGTGCAGCAGCGCCACGGCGCGCACCAGCGCCCGGTCGTCCCCCACGATCACCGGCCGCCGATGACCCCGGCGGGCGAGGGCCCGCGCGAATTCCTCCTGCGAATCGGGGAGGCAGATTTTCGCCGCCGCCCCCGCTGACAGCACATCCTTCGCGATCCGCACGGACTCGCCGTCAAGTCGGCGGGCGACCGGGTCGACGAGCACGAGCAGGCCGCCTACCGGCGCGCCCGCATGGCTCATGGTGGGCTCTGGAGCCGACACCTCGGTCCTTCCTCGGGTAGCATCTTTGTGCAAGAGGCCCTTGCGCTATTGCGCCAGGGCCTTCGTCTATTCCGGGGTACCGGTCCGACGGCTCAGCCTGCGGTGTACATCGTCGTACGCCCCCTGACCTTGGACATGCCCCATCCGGAAGAGGTGTACGCCTGTGCCCGCTCTTGTGCTGCTCGGAGCTCAGTGGGGTGACGAGGGCAAGGGAAAGGCCACCGACCTGCTCGGTGGTTCCGTCGACTATGTAGTGCGCTATCAGGGTGGCAACAACGCCGGCCACACGGTCGTCGTAGGTGACCAGAAGTACGCGCTGCACCTTCTCCCTTCCGGCATCCTCTCCCCCGGATGCACCCCGGTCATCGGCAACGGTGTCGTCGTCGACCCGGCCGTCCTGCTCTCCGAGCTGCGCGGCCTGAACGAGCGCGGCATCGACACCTCCAAGCTGCTCATCAGCGGCAACGCGCACCTGATCACGCCGTACAACGTCACCCTCGACAAGGTCGGCGAGCGCTTCCTCGGCAAGCGCAAGATCGGTACGACCGGCCGCGGCATCGGCCCGACCTACGCCGACAAGATCAACCGCATCGGCATCCGCGTCCAGGACCTCTACGACGAGTCGATCCTCACCCAGAAGGTCGAAGCGGCGCTGGAGGGCAAGAACCAGCTCCTCGCGAAGCTCTACAACCGCCGGGCCATCGAGGCCGGCGCGATCGTGGAGGAGATGCTCCAGTACGCGGACCAGATCAAGGGCTACGTCGCCGACACCACCCTGATCCTCAACAACGCGCTGGACGAGGACAAGGTCGTGCTCTTCGAGGGCGGCCAGGGCACCCTGCTCGACGTCGACCACGGCACGTACCCCTTCGTCACCTCCTCGAACCCGACCGCGGGCGGCGCCTGCACCGGTACCGGTGTGGGCCCGACGAAGATCAGCCGCGTCATCGGCATCCTCAAGGCGTACACGACCCGCGTCGGCGCCGGCCCGTTCCCGACCGAGCTGTTCGACGAGGACGGCGAGGCCCTGCGCCGCATCGGCGGCGAGCGCGGCGTGACCACCGGCCGTGACCGCCGCTGCGGCTGGTTCGACGCCCCGATCGCCCGCTACGCGACCCGCGTGAACGGCCTGACGGACTTCTTCCTCACCAAGCTCGACGTACTGACCGGCTGGGAGGAGATCCCCGTCTGCGTCGCGTACGAGATCGACGGCAAGCGCGTCGAGGAGCTCCCGTACTCGCAGACCGACTTCCACCACGCGAAGCCGATCTACGAAACCCTTCCCGGCTGGTCCGAGGACATCACCAAGGCCAAGACCTTCGCGGACCTGCCGAAGAACGCCCAGGCGTACGTGAAGGCCCTGGAGGAGATGTCGGGCGCCCCGATCTCCGCGATCGGCGTCGGCCCCGGCCGCACCGAGACGATCGAGATCAACTCGTTCCTGTAGTTCCTCCAGGGACAGCGGCACCCTCGTGGCCAGGGCCCCGGAGCTTCGCGCTCCGGGGCCCTGCCCGTTCCGGAAAGTCCTCTCCCCCGGCCCGTCACACTTCCGCCGTCCCGTCCGTCAGTGCGGTGAGGCCGCCGCAGCGGGCAGCGGCCCCGGTCACTGGAGAGACACCATGACGGACGCCGCCACCCCCTCGATCTCGCGGATGGCCAACCCGGGCGAATTCGTCCCCGAGATGAGCGACATCAGCGCCGCCCTCTTCCGGGCGACGGGCAACCGCTCCGTGCCGCGCACCACGATCAGCCTGGTCCACCTGCGGGCCGGGCAGATCGTCCACAACACGTACCTGACCATCCTGAACACCGGTTTCCTGCGCAAGGCGGGCGAGACCGAGGAGCGCATCACGGCCGTCTCGTCGTGGCAGGACGCCCCCTACTTCACCCCCGCCGAGCGGGCCGCCTTCGCCCTGGTGGAGGCGGTCCTCCAGCCCGCCCCGCGGGGCCGGGAGCGGGTCTGCGACGAGCTGTACGCGGAGGCGGCCCGGCACTACGACGAGAAGGCCCTGGCCACCCTCACCATCGCGATCGGTCAGATCAACTTCTTCATCGCCCTGGCGCTGATCGGCAAGCCGGCCCCGGTCGACTCCCTCGCCGACCGGCAGTGGGACTGACACCCGGGACGCCAGAGCGGGGCCCCGGCCGCCCGGCGGGCGGCCGGGGCGGGGCGGGCCTAGCCTGAAAGTTCCCTCGGGCAACAGGAGGAACCGTGCCGAAGGCCACCCCCCTACCCCTGCGCCGGGCCTGCGCCGCCGCCGCGGCGGCGACCGTACTCCTCGTCCCGGCGGGCGCCGCCTCCGCGTACGGGGCCGCGCCCTCCCCGCCCCCGCCCCCGTCGGCGTCCCGGGCGGCGGACGACGCCTTCGTACGGCTCACCCCGGCCGTCGCCGCGAAGCTGGACGCGGCCGTCCTGCGGACCCTGCGCGAGAGCGGGGTCCCTGGTGTGACCGTGGGCCTGTGGGCGCCCGGCAAGGGCAGCTACGTGAAGTCCTTCGGCGTGGCCGACAAGGCGAGCGGCGCCCCGATGCGGCCGGACCTCAGGGTCCGCATCGGCAGCGAGACCAAGACGTTCACCGTCACCGCCCTGCTCCAGCTCGTCGACCAGGGGAAGACCGGCCTGGACGACCCCATCGGGAGGTACGTGTCCGGCGTCCCGAACGGGGATCGCATCACCCTGCGCGAACTGGCCGGCATGCGCAGCGGGCTCTTCAACTACAGCGAGGACCCCGGCTTCGACAAGGCGCTCACCGCCACCCCGGACCGGGTGTTCACCCCGCGGCAGCTGCTCGCGTACTCCTTCAAGCACCCGGTGAACTTCGCGCCGGACGCCAGGTTCGAGTACTCCAACACCAACCTGATCCTGCTCGGCCTGGTGATCGAGAAGATCACCGGCCGCCCGCTCGCCGAGGTCGTGAACCAGAACGTCCTGAAGCCGGCCGGGCTCGGCCACACCGTCTTCCCCACCGGCGCGGAGTTCCCCGCCCCGCACGCGCAGGGGTACACGAATCAGACGGCCTCCGGGAAGGTCGAGAACTCCACGCGCTGGGACCCCTCGTGGGCCTGGGCGGCCGGAGCGATGATCTCCGACCTCCAGGACCTGCGCAGCTGGGCGAAGACCGTCGCCACGGGCACCCTGCTGACCCCGGCGACCCAGGCCCAGCGCCTGAAGACCCGGCCCATCGGCGTTCCCGGCGACGGCTACGGCCTGGGCATCTTCGACGTCCAGGGCTGGATCGGCCACAACGGCTCGATCCCCGGGTACGAGACGCTGACGGTCTACCTACCGGAGGCGCGGGCCACCATGGTCATCGTCCTCAACACCGACGTCACGGTCCACGGGCAGGAGCCGTCCACCCTCTTCGGCAGCGCGGTCACGGGCATCGTCAGCCCGGCCCACGTCTACCCGGGGAAGGTGGCGCCCGCCGGCCGGTGAGGCCGAGGCCGCGCGCGGTACGGCCGGGCGCTACCAGGCCAGTTGGGCGATCTCCTCGCAGACCACCGCGCAGGCGTCGGCCGCCGGGTCGATCAGCGGGAAGTGGCCGACGCCGTCCAGCAGGGTCAGGCCGACCAGCTCCCCCGCCTCCCCGGCGGCTGCCACGTACGACTCCGCCACCGCGTACGGGACCACGATGTCCTCCCGGCCGTGGACGACGGCGGTCGCGATGCCCGTCGGGAGCAGGGCCGCCGGGTCGGCGCCGGGCAGCCGGGCGGCCCAGTGCTCCGGGCCGCCCAGCAGCTGCTCCGGCGCGCCCCCGCACACGCCCAGTTCCGCCGCCACCGTGAAGTCGGCGATCGGGGCCAGCGCCACCACACCGCGCAGCATCGGTGGGGCGGGCAGCCGCCACGGGGACCCGGCCGGCAGGACGTGCCGGGCGGCGGCCCACAGCGCGAGGTGCCCGCCCGCCGAATGCCCCGTCACCACCGTCCGGCGGGAGTCGGCGGCGGGCAGGGCCCCGGCGGCCAGGCCGGGCAGCGCGTCCATGGCGGCGGCGACGTCGTCGAAGGTCTCCGGCCAGCGCCCGGCCACCGGCCCGTCGGCACCCTGGTGCGGCAGGGAACTCCCGCGCCGGTACTCGACGTTGGCGACGGCGAAGCCCCGGCGGGCCAGGAACTCCGCGAAGGGGGTGACGTGGCGGCGGTCGTAGGGGGCCCTCCAGGCCCCGCCGTGCAGGACCACGACCAGCGGGGCCGGCCCCGCGGCAGCACCGCGCGGGGCGTAGAAGTCGATGACCTGGTCGGGATGTTCCCCGTACGCGGCGCTGGCGTCAGGGGCGACCGGGGGGTGCGAGAAGGCCGAGGCGGCCTCGGCGGCGTCCCGTTCGACTGCGGGGTCCGTCATGGCTCAACCTCTCGGTAACGCGTGGGACAGCGGGGACTGATGTTTCGGTGTTCGGCAGAGCGGGACCGTATCAGTCCGGCACCCGCCGTCCGGAGGCCGGACGGCGCGGAACGGGAGCGGGCGGAGCCGTAGCCCCGCCCGCCCGTCGCAGTGACGTTTCGCTACCGGGTCACCCGAAGATGTGACCCAGTGTGCGCGCCGCGCGCTCCGCGTCGGCGAATCCGACGTAGAGGGGGGTGAATCCGAAGCGCAGGACGTCGGGGGCCCGGAAGTCCCCGACGACCCCCCGGGAGATGAGCTCGGCCATCACCTCGCGCGCGTTCGCGCAGCGCAGCGAGACCTGGCTGCCGCGCTCGGCGTGCCCGGCCGGGGTGACCGGCTCGACCGCGCCCGCGGGGACGTACGCCGCCACGCACTCCAGGAAGAAGTCCGTCAGCGCGAGCGACTTGGCGCGGACGTCCTCGATCGCCACGCCCTCCCACGCCCCGAGGGCCGCCTCCAGGGCGAGCATGGACAGGATGTCCGGGGTGCCGACCCGCGCCCGGGCCGCGCCCTCGGCCGGCTCGTAGCCCGGGGTCATCGCGAACGGCTCGGCGTGGCTGTTCCAGCCGGGGAGCGGGGAGTCGAAGGCGCCCTGGTGGCGGGCGGCCACGTAGATGTACGCCGGGGAGCCGGGACCGCCGTTGAGGTACTTGTACGTGCATCCCACCGCGAGGTCCACGCCGTGCGCGTCCAGGCCGACCGGCAGGGCGCCCGCGCTGTGGCACAGGTCCCAGACGATCAGCGCGCCCGCGGCGTGCGCGGCCGCGGTCAGGGCGGGCAGGTCGTGCAGCCGGCCGGTGCGGTAGTCGACGTGGTTGAGCAGCACCACGGCGGTGTCGTCGCCGAAGGCGGCCGCCGCGTCGGCCGGGTCGACCGGGACGAGTTCCAGGCCGGTCAGCCGGGCGGCGGAGGCGGCGATGTAGCCGTCCGTCGGGAAGGTGGTGGCGTCGACCAGCAGCCTGGTCCGGCCGGGAGCCGCGAGACGGGCGGCGCCGACCAGGGCCTTGAAGAGGTTGACGCTGGTGGAGTCGCCGACGGTCACCTGGCCGGGGGCCGCGCCGACGAGCGGGGCGATCAGATCGCCGATCCGCTCGGGGGCGGTCCACCAGCCGCTCTCGTCCCAGGACCGGATGAGGAGCTCGCCCCACTGGCGGCGCGCGACGTCCGCCAGGGCGTCCGGGACGGCGGCCGGGAGCGCGCCGAGGGAGTTGCCGTCGAGGTAGACGACCCCGTCGGGGAGGGTGAAGCGGGAGCGGAGCTTGGCGAGGCCGTCGTGGGCGTCGAGGCGCTCGGCGCGGGCGCGGAGGTCCGCCGCGTCCTGTCCGGGCCGGGGAGCCTGCGGCGTGGTGGCGTCAGACATGGCTGCGGGCCGTCCAGAGTTCGGGGAAGACGTTCTTCGTGGCGCGCTTCTCCAGCCAGGTCACCCCGGCGGAGCCGCCCGTGCCGGTCTTCGCGCCCATCGCGCGGCGGGTGGCCACCAGGTGGTCGTTGCGCCAGCGCCAGACGAGTTCCGCCACGTCCGTGAGGACCTCGCCGAGCCGGTGCAGATCGGCGTGGCGGCCGTCCGGCTCCGCGTACAGGGCCGTCCAGACCGCCTCGACCTCCGCCGAGGGCTCGTACCGCAGGGCCAGGTCCCGCGTCAGGACCGACTGGGGGACCGGCAGGCCGCGGCGGGACAGCAGGCGCAGGGTCTCGTCGTAGAGGCTGGGCTCCTGAAGGGCCTTCTCCAGCTCCCCGTGGACGCGCGGCGCGCCCCGGTGCGGGACCAGCATCGACGCCGACTTCTCGCCGAGCAGGAACTCCATCCGGCGGTACATCGCCGACTGGAAACCGGAACCCTCGCCCAGCGCCGAGCGGTAGGCGTTGAACTGCGAGGGAGTGAGCTGGGCGAGGGGCCGCCAGGAGGCGTTCAGGGCCTCCAGCTCACGGAGGGATCGTTTCAGCGCGTCCATCGCGACCGGGAGGTCGTCCTCGCGCAGGGCGCGGGCCGCCGTCTCCCATTCGTGGACGATGACCGTGAACCACAGCTCCATCACCTGGGTCGTCACCAGGAAGACCATCTCGCCGGGATCGTCCGAGCGGAGGTGCTGGAGGTGGGTGAGGACGTCCGCCTGGACGTAGTCCTCGTACGGAGTCGTGCCCGCGAAGTCGAGGTTCGGGGTGTCCGAACCGGCTCCGGAGGCATCAAGGGCGTGCGACATCTCTGTCTCCTCGACACGTGCTTCCGGGTAGCGGTCCGCTCCTTCCGGTGAGGTAAGTGGAGCCCCGGTCCCCTGCTCGCATCATAAGCAGGGGATCCGGAAGCCCTCTAGGGCGAACGCCCGGGGTTATGCGAGCGTGTCCGCCCCCGGTTACGCGAGCGTGTCCGCCGCCGTCGCCGAGGAGTCGCGCAGGAAGGTCGAGCAGCGCTCGTACTCCTCCTTCTCCCCGATGGCCCCGGCGGCCCGGGCCAGGGCGTGCAGGGCGCGCAGGAAGCCGCGGTTCGGCTCGTGCTCCCACGGCACCGGGCCGTGGCCCTTCCAGCCGGCCCGGCGTAGCGCGTCGAGGCCGCGGTGATAGCCCGTCCGGGCGTACGCGTACGACTCGACGGTGCTGCCCGCCGCGAAGGCGCGGTCGGCGAGGGTGGCCCAGGCCAGCGAGGACGTCGGGTGGGCGGCGGCCACCTCGGCCGGGTCGGTGCCGGCGGCGAGGGCCTCGCGGGGCGCGGGCTCGTCGGGCAGGTGGGTGGGGGCGGGGCCCCCGAGCAGGTTCTGGTGAATCGACATGGCCTCAGTGTGTCCGATGGGCCGGACGGGCGGGAGCACGGCCTCGCACCACCACGGCATCCGGGCGCCGCGCCCTCGCCGCCGACTTGACGGACTGCCCCGATCGCCTCGACCCGCGCCCCGGCCGTCCCGCACGGTCGGGTACCGGACTGGCGGCGGTGCGGAAGACCGGGGTGGTGGCGCCCCCACCACGTTCCGGGGAAGTGCGGTGGCCGGGGCACCTCCCGCGCGGGCGGGCCGGCGGCGGACCGTGGGGGTGCAATCGATGCACGCCTAGGGGGATGTCGTGGCAACGATCATGAGCAGCACCACCAGCAGCACCAGCACCGTCACGGGGCGCGCGGCGTCCGCGTCCGCGTCCGGCCGCGACCCGGCCTACGCGATGGCCGACGACCTGTGTGACACCGTCCTGGCCTCGCTGCGCCGCAAGGACCAGCGCGAGAAGGGCCGCCAGTACGTACGGGGACTGCTCGCCCTGCCCGGCCGCAAGTCGATGCGCGGGATCGCCGGGCAGGCCGGCGGGGGCGCCGCCGAGCAGAGCACGCACCACTTCATCTCCGGCTCCACCTGGGACTGGGAGCCCATCCGCGACGCCCTCGCCGGACACCTGCGGGCCGCCGCCCCGCAGACGGCCTGGGTGGCGCAGCCGATGGCGATCCCCAAGGGCGGCGAGCATTCGGTGGGCGTGGCGCACCGCTTCGACCCGCACCTGGGTCAGATGTTCCGGGGTCAGCAGGCCTTCGGGACCTGGTTCGCGTCCGCCGGGCTGGTGACGCCGGTCGGGTGGCGGATGTTCCTGCCCGACGCGGAGTCCGAGCCCGGGCCCGCCGCCGTCCCGCGCTCGCCGGCCGAGCGGGCCGCGTGCGAGGAGGCCGCGTACGCGGAGTCCGCGACCGCCGCCGTCCTGGACACCGTCCGCCGCGCCGGGGGCGTTCCCCGGCCGGTGGTGCTGGACATCCGCCGCATCGGCACCCGGTCCACCATGAACCGCTTCGCGCGGGCCGGGGTTCCCGTCATCGCCCGGGCCGATCCGGCGACCCCGCTGCTCGTCACCGACCCGGCGCTGCCCGGCTGCGGAGCGGGTCCCCGCAGCGCGCGGGAGGTCCTGCGCTCGGTGCGCGGCCTGTGCACGCCGGTGGAGTGGACCGATCCCGACCCGGCGCAGGCGGGGGGCCGGCACCGCAGCACCCTCGCCGTCGCGGTGCCGGTGATGATGCCCGACCCCGCGCCGGCCCGCCGCCGCCACCTGCTGCTGGTCGGGGAGTGGACGGATTCCCGCGCCGCCGCCCCGGCGCAGCTGTGGCTGACGGACCTGGTACGCCTGCCGGTGGGCCCGCTGCTACGGCTGACGAAGCAGGGGCTGCGCGTCGGCTCCGCCGCCGGACGCAGCGGCCGCGAGGCGGGGCTGCGCGACTTCGCCGGCCGCAACCTGCCCGGCTGGCACCGCCACGTCACCCTGGCCTCCGTCGCCCACGCGGCCCGCGCCCTGACGGCGTAGGCCGCGGGGCGCTCAGCCGGGCCGGTGCGCCGCCGCCGTGCGCCGGTCGTGGAGGACCGTACGGGCCTTGCGCAGGCGCAGCGCCATCTGGATCTCCAGGGCCCGGGCCGGCTTCTGCCAGTGCGGGCCCAGCAGTTCGGCGATGCGTTCCAGGCGGCGGGAGACGGTGTTGGGGTGCACGTGCAGGGTCTCGGCCGCGTGGGTGGGGCTGGACCCGGCGGCGAAGTAGGCCTCCAGGGTGCGGGTGAGCTCCGTCAGCCGGTCGGCGTCGTACTCCAGGACCGGGCCGATGGTGCAGGCGATGAAGGACTCCACGTCGTGGTCGGCGGACAGCAGCAGTCCGAGGAAGCCCAGTTCGCGCAGCGAGGCCGTGCCGCCCACCCCGTCCAGGGCGGTCAGCGCGTCCAGGCAGCGCACCGCCTCGGCGTACACGCGGGCCACCCCGCCCGGCCCCGCGGTGGGCCCGGCGGCGCCGGTGGAGACGGCGTGGCCGAGGAGCGGGGAGAGCTCGCCGGAGGCCCGGTGCGCGGCGGCCGAGGCGTCGGTGCCGGGCAGCACCAGGACGAGGCAGCCGCGGCGGACGCCCTTGAGGCCGCCCATCCGGTACGCGTACGAGGACGCCCAGGCGACCGCCTTGCCCAGCTCGCCGCCCTCGGGCCGGGCCACGACCACCACGTGCGGCCGGTCGAGGTCGATGCCGAGCCGCCGGGTGCGCTCCAGCAGGTGCGGGTCGACGGAGTGCGGCCGCTCCAGCAGGTCGGCGAGGAGTTCGTCGTGGACGGGTCCTTCGGCGGCGGCCGTGCCGCGCTGGATCAGCATGAGGCAGGCCACGGACTGCGCGGCCAGCTGGAGCAGCCGTACGTCCTCCTCGGCGAGCGGGGCCGACGCGCGCAGCAGCAGCACCCCGAGGTCCTCGGCCCCGGCGAGTACGGGGGCCAGCCACAGGTCGCCGGGGAGGCGGACGGGCCGCCGGCCGGTCAGCGCCTGGAGGGCGGCCCTGGTCACCGACTCCTCGTCCAGGTCCGCAAGTTCGCCGGTGGCGGTCAGCGGCCGGCCGCCCGGGTCCCGTACCTGGAGCACCCCGTCCAGCGCGTCGGCGGCGGCCCGGGCCAGGGTGGGCAGCCCAGCCCCGTCGAGGACCAGTCCGGCCAGCCGGGCGTGGCACTCCCACAGGTAACGGACCCGGGTGAGGGCGGTGTTGGTGCGCGAGCCGAAGGCCTCCAGTTCGGTGACCTCGTCCCGGGTCTGCTCCAGCAGCCGGGCCTTCTCGATGGCGACGGCCGCCAGGTCGGCGAGGGAGAGCATGATGCCGATCTCGTCCGGGGTGAACTGCCGTACGGCGCGGTCGGATCCGTAGAGCGCGCCGAGGCTGGAGTCCCCGCGGCGCAGCGGGACGGCGATGACCGCGCGCAGGCCCTCCGCCCGGACGACGGCGTCGATGCCGGGGGCGTGCACGATGGACGGGTCGGCGAGGTAGTCGGCGGTCCACACCGGGGAGCGGCGGGCCCGGGCGATGCTGCCGAGGCCCCGGCCCGTGCCGAGTTCGAGGCCGACGTTGAGGGAGGTGGTCTCGCCCTCCGAGGTGCGGACGTACGTCGTCCCGTCGGGGCGGCTGAGCGAGAGCCAGGCCATGTCGAAGCCGAGCAGGCGCCGGGCGCGGCGGGTGATCAGGCGCAGCAGGCCGTCGATGTCGTACGGGGAGGTGAGGTCGTGCGCGGTGTCGACGAGGGCGGTGAGGGCGGCCTCGCGCTGTCGGCGGCGGTCCGCGCCGGCCCGTACGGTGTGGGCGAGTTCGACGGCCCGGGTGAGTTCCGCGAGGGCGGCTTCGCCGGCGCCCGCGCCGCGGGCCTCGGCGAGCAGGGCGTCGTAGCGGCTCCGCGGGGCGTCAGCCGCGAGCAGTTCCAGTACGGCCAGTGAGCCGCCCCCGTCGTCCCCTCCGCCCCCGCCCATCGCCCCGTACCCCCGTCCGACCAGCTGTTTTCCCCCGGGTGCCGAACCTAGGTTCCGTCCGGCGAGGGGTCAAGCAGGACGCGCCAGGGCCGCCGCCCCGGTCCGGATCAGCAGGGGGCGCCGCAGGCCGGCGCGAGGTCCGGGCCGGGCGCCGGGGGCGGCGCGCGGTGCACGAGGCCGCTTCCGGGGGCGGGGCGGCCGGCCTGCGCCCGGGCCTGCGCCCGGCGCAGCGCGTCCAGGTAGGGGCCGTCGGCCCGTTGGGCCGCCGCGCCGCGCAGGCCCGCCAGTTCCAGGCGCAGTGCGCGGCGGCGGCCGAGCGCGAGTTCCGCTTCGACCCACTGGCCGAGTACGGAGAGCCGGTCCGCGTCGAGCACCGCGATCCGGCGGCGCAGCCAGGGGCCGGCGTCGACGCCGGCCAGGGCGGGCCCGGTCCACAGGTCCAGGGCGCGGCGCAGCCGGGCGGCGGCCCCGGCGAAGTCGCCCCGGCTCATGGCCCGGTACCCGGCGCCCGCCTCGCGCTCGAACTCCCGCACGTCGCAGCGGCCGCCGCCGGTGTCGAGAAGATACCCGCCGGAACGGGACGAGAGCACCGTTTCGGGAGTCCGTACCCCGTCGGCCCCCAGCGCCTCGGCGATCCGCTCGCGCAGGCGGCGTACGGCGGCGTGCAGGGCGGCCCGGGCGTGCTCGGGCGGGACGCGGCCGGCCAGCTCGTCGGCGAGCACCGAGACCGGTACGACCTGGTCGGGGCAGGCGGCGAGGACCGCGAGGACGTGCCGGGACTCCGGGGTGGGGGGCATGACGGGCACGCCGTTCTCGGTGACCCGCGGGGGTCCGAGCACCTCGATGTCCACAGTCTTCTCCCTGGGCAGGCGGCAGAAAAATAATACCCGGAAGGATCTTCTGGGGAAGGGGTGGAGCGGGCCGTCCTCGCCTCAGGCGGACATCTCCGCGGCCGGTACCACCGCGTTCGGCGCCGCGTCCGGCGCCACTCCCTTCGGCGCCACCCCGTCCGGGCAGCCCGTCCGGCACACGTGGCCCCCGTCCGGACCGTACAGCGCCCGCGCGCCCCGGCCGGGACGGGTGTCGAGCCGGATCGCGACGGCCGGCACCACCACGTTCGGCATCACGTGCGCGTACAGCTCCGAGACCTGGGCGTCCAGCCCCAGCCGCAGCGTCTGGGACATGGTGTTCAGCCCCGCGTACGCGCCCACGATCAGCCGCGACGGCACCAGCGGGTCCACGTTGGGCAGCAGCTCGCCGCGCCGCCGCGCCTCCTCCAGCACCACCACGTGCTGGTCGATCCAGGCCTGGTAGGGGGCGGCCTTGTCGAGGTGGCGGCCGGCGTGCTCCAGGGTCAGCCGGGCGCTCGCCCGCATCAGCGTCTCGTGCCGCAGCCGGTGCGAGAACACCATGCCGATGTCCACGAACTCCTGCGTCTTGTACGGCTGCGCGGGCAGGTCCGGCCGGGACTCGTTCTGCGCGTCGATGACCGCCTGGGCCAGGGCTTCCTTGGAGTCGAAGTGGAAGTAGAGCGCGCCCTTGGTGACCTTCGCGATGTTGACGATGTCGGAGAGCTTGGCCGCGTCGTAGCCGTGCTCCTCGAAGACCTCGGCCGCCGCCTCCAGGATCGCCCGACGCGTGCGCACCGCCCGGTCCTGCTTCACCTGGGGTCGCTCTGTCCTCATGTCTGGCGTCGCCTCTCCTGGCCCGCCGGCATTACATCCCCACGGGTACGTTTCTGTGCGCCGATTCCACACCATCGCCCGGCCCTCCGTCCACCGGGGTCTCCCGGCTCCGTCACAACGGCCCGCCCCGGCGGCCCGGCCGCCCCGGCGCAGCGGAAAGGGGGCCCGCCGGTCCGTGGTGCGGACCGGCGGACCCCCTGACCGGGACCCGTGGGGGTTACTTCAGCCGGGTGCCCGTGGAGCGCAGGTTCGCGCAGGCCTCGGTGACGCGCTTGGCCATGCCGGCCTCGGCCAGCTTGCCCCAGGTGCGCGGGTCGTAGGTGGACTTCTTGCCGACCTCGCCGTCGACCTTCAGCACACCGTCGTAGTTGCGGAACATGTGGTCCGCGACCGGGCGGGTGAAGGCGTACTGGGTGTCGGTGTCGAGGTTCATCTTCACGACGCCGTTCTCCAGCGCGGTGGCGATCTCCTCGGCCGTGGAGCCCGAGCCGCCGTGGAAGACGAAGTCGAACGGCGACGCCTTGCCGTACTTCTCGCCGACACCGGCCTGGAGGTCCTTCAGCAGCTCGGGGCGCAGCACGACGTTGCCCGGCTTGTAGACGCCGTGCACGTTGCCGAAGGAGGCGGCCAGCAGGTAGCGGCCCTTCTCGCCCAGGCCGAGGGCCTCGGCGGTGCGCAGCGCGTCGTCGACGGTGGTGTACAGCTCGTCGTTGATCTCGTGGCTGACGCCGTCCTCCTCGCCGCCGGTCGGGGTGATCTCGACCTCAAGGATGATCTTGGCGGCGGCGGCCTTGGCGAGCAGCTCCTGGCCGATGGCCAGGTTGTCGGCCAGGGTCTCGGCGGAACCGTCCCACATGTGCGACTGGAAGAGCGGGTTCAGACCGCGGGCCACGCGCTCGGCGGAGACCTCCAGGAGCGGACGTACGTAGCCGTCCAGCTTGTCCTTGGGGCAGTGGTCGGTGTGCAGCGCGACCGTGATGTCGTACTTGGCGGCGACGACGTGGGCGAACTCGGCCAGGGCGACCGCGCCCGTGACCATGTCCTTGTTGTACTGGCCACCCAGGAACTCGGCACCGCCGGTGGAGATCTGGATGATGCCGTCGCTCTCGGCCTCCGCGAAGCCGCGCAGCGCAGCGTGCAGGGTCTGGGTCGAGGTCACGTTGATGGCCGGGTAGGCGAACTTGCCTGCCTTCGCCCGGTCGAGCATCTCGTTGTAGACCTCGGGGGTTGCGATGGGCATCTGTCCGCTCCTTGGATGTGCGGGGAGTGTGCTTATTGCGGGCCCTGACCTGGGGGCGACGTCAGACGTCGCCCCCATCTTTCCAGATACGGCGCGGCACTCCGGCCCACCCGTCCCGCCATCCGGACCGACGCGGGCCGAGCGCCCCGCGAGGAGCGCGCCGCCCGCCGGTAAAGGCGCAGGTCAGCCGAGGCCGAGGTCTCCGAGGCGGTAGCCGGTGAGGTAGGGCAGGCCCGCCGCGTCGATGGCGTCGGCCGCCCCGCGGTCCACGATCGTGGCGACGGCGACGACCTCGCCGCCGGCCTCGCGGACCGCCTCGACGGCGGTCAGCGGGGAGCCGCCGGTGGTGGAGGTGTCCTCCACGACCAGGCAGCGCTTGCCCTTGACCTCGGTGCCCTCGATGCGGCGCTGCATGCCGTGCGCCTTCTGCGCCTTGCGGACGACGAAGGCGTCGAGGCGCCCGCCGCGCGCGGCGGCGGCGTGCAGCATCGAGGTGGCGACCGGGTCGGCGCCCAGGGTCAGGCCGCCGACGCAGTCGAATTCGAGGTCGGCGGTGAGGTCGAGCATGAGCTGCCCGACCAGCGGGGCGGCCTCGCCGTCGAGGGTGATCCGGCGGAGGTCGATGTAGTAGTCGGCCTCCTTGCCGGAGGAGAGCGTCACCTTGCCGTGCACGACGGCCTTGTCCTTGATCTGCTGCAGAAGCGCATCGCGTACGTCAGTCATGCCGTCGAGCTTAAAGGGGCGCCGGCCCGCGCAGGCGCCTCAGCCCAGCCGCCGCCAGGTCCAGGTGCTGGAGATCTCCAGCGGGTCCACGGGCGTGACCAGCTGCGGGAGGGTGTTCAGACCGTTCGGCGGGCCGGACTGGGGCTCGACGCAGACGGCCTCGGACTCCTCGTCGTAGACCACCACCCATTCGGCCCGGCTGGTGACCTTCAGCTCCAGCTGCCCGGGCCAGGTGAGGGTGACGTCGACGCCCCCGGGCATCCCGAAGCAGTCGTCCCAGGGACCCGGCTCCGGGTCGGTCCTGCGGCCGGTCGGCAGGTGGTCCGCGCCGCGCTCCTCCTGCCACCCGGCGTCGAAGGCGATCCGCGCCTCGGGCCCGCCGGGGGTCAGCGCGCGGTGGAACCAGGGGTGCCAGCCCGCCTGCGCCGGGAAGGAGTCCTCGTACGTCTCCACGCCCATGGTCAGCGTCAGCGCGTCCTCGCCGAGCTCGAAGACCTGCGTGACCCGGCCGGCGTACGGCCACGGGTCGGTGAGGTCGTAGACGAAGGCGGCGCGGGTGTCGCTCGCCCCGGCGGAGCGCCAGACCGCGTCCCGGCCGAAGCCGTGGATGGCGTGCGGCGGGTGGTTCAGGGGCAGCTGGTGGACGGTCGCGCCGTCGCGGAACCGCCCGTTCGCCGTCCGGCCGCACCAGGGGACCATCGGGAAGGACCCGTAGTGCGCGCCCTGGCGCAGCAGCTCGGTGCCGTCGACGCGCAGACTGCTGATCCGGCAGCCGTTCTCCCGGTCGATGGTGATGTCGGCGCCGCCGGCGCTCAGTCGCGTACTCATACGGCGACCCTACGGCCCGTCAGCGGCGGCGGCGCAACGCCCTTCCGACGACGACCGCCGAGGCCAGGGCGAGGGCCGCGGCCGGGGCGACCCAGCGCATGCCGGCTCCCGCTCCGCCGCCGGAGGGCGCGGGGACGGGGGCGTAGCGGCCGCGCGGCGGCAGGTGGTCGACCTCCTCGGCGCTGCGGCCGATCATCGTGCGGCGGGCGTGCGCGGCCTCGGCCGGCGGGCTGGGCGGGCCGTCGGGGCCGCCCTCGGGGATGCCGGGCACGGCCGGGAGGCCGTCCGCGCCGAAGTCCGCGTCCAGGAAGGGGTCGAGGGCGGGGTCGAGGGCGGGCGGCGGCACGTCGGTGTCGAACACGGAGGCGCTGACCTCGGTGACGTCCGTCCCGGACTCCCCGTCCGCCCCCGGCTCCGTCGCCCCCCGGGCCTCCTCGGCCTCCTCCGCCTCGGCCACCGGGTCGTGCGGCTGCTCGCGCTCCTCCGGCTCGGCCACCACATCGTGCGGCTGCTCGCGCTCGGGCGCCGAGGCTCCGGCCAGGTTGGCGGCGAGCCGGTCGAGCAGGCGCCGGGCGGCGGACGCCGTGGCCTCGGGGTCGAAGCCGGCGGTCCGCCCCCCGGCCTCGGCCGTGGCGTCGAACTCCATCCGGGTCCCGCCCTCGTGCGGGATCAGCCGCAGCCCGAGGGAGAGGACGACGGCGCCGCTGCCGCGCACCTCGGTGCCCTCGCCGGCCGCCGTGAAGCGGTCCGGTTCCGGTTCGGTGAGGGTCAGGGCCCCGCGGTAGGTGACCGTGTGCCCGCCGACCCGTACCTTGAGCCGACCGGCCAGCGGCCCGGCCTGCGTGTCGGCGTCCTGCTGGAGCCCGGGGACGCAGCGGGCCACCCGGGCGGGGTCGCGCAGCACTGCGCGGAGATCGTCTGCCGGTACCGGAACGAACACCTGATGCTCCATGTGGTCGAGCCTACCGACGAGACCCCGCCGTGCACACGGACACGACAGCGCGGGGGCGTGCGCGCCGCCCGCGCGCCCGCGATCAGGAGTAGCGCGGGTGCGGGAGCGTGGAGGGCGGGAACCCGCGCAGGCGGGTGCGGGCGGCGTCCCGGGCGGCGTCCTGGAGGTCCCGGGTGGACACCGCGCGCAGGGCGGGCGTGTCGCGGTCCACGCGCAGCGCGGGGGCCCGCCCCCGGGCGGCGAGGACGAAGCCCCAGTCCTGCGGCGGCGAGCCGGCGGCCCCCGCCGTGCGGTCGGGCCCGGCGGTGAAGCCGGCGAGCCGGCCGCCCGCGCTGTACGGGGTGGTGAGCAGCCCGGCGGCCCGGAGGGTGGCGTCGACGGTCCAGTACGTACGCGGCCGGGAGGTCAGCGGCCCGGCGTGTACGGCGAGCCGCCCGCCCGGCCCCAGGGCCCGCGCGGCCAGCCCGTAGAACTCCTGGGAGTAGAGCTTCGTGCTCGGGGTGATGCCGGGATCGGGCAGGTCGGAGACGATGACGTCGAAACGGGCGCGGGCGGCGGGGCCGCGCAGCCAGCGGAAGGCGTCCTCGGTGACGACGCCGAGGCGGGGGTCCTCGTAGGCCCGGCCGTTGAGCGCGGAGAGCATCGGGTCGGTGCGGGCGAGCCGGACGACGCCGGGGTCGAGCTCGACGACGGTGACGGAGGCGACGTCCCGGTAGCGCAGCACCTCGCGGGCGGCGAGCCCGTCTCCCCCGCCGAGGACCAGGACGCGGGCGTGCGGGCCGGTCATCGCGGGGTGGACGAGCGCCTCGTGGTAGCGGTACTCGTCGTAGCCGGAGACGCGCAGCCGTCCGTCGAGGTAGAGGTCGAGGGAGCGGGGGGATCCGGTGGCCGGGCCGGTGAGCACCAGTTCCTGGACGCCGGTCTGGACGGCGACCCGCACCTCCCCGCCGTAGACGGCGGTGCGCGCGATCCGTTCGAAGTCGTCGGCGAGCAGGGTCGCGCAGGCGAGGACGGCGAGGACGGCGGCGTTGGCGGCGATCAGCAGCCAGCGGCCGCGGCGGCTGAGGTCGCGGCGGAACAGCCACAGGACGAGGCCGCCCCCGACGACCGCGTTGACCGTGCCGGTGAGCATCGCCCCGGTGAGCTGCCCGACCATCGGGAGCAGCAGGAAGGGGAAGGCCAGGCCGCCCACGAGGGCGCCCACGTAGTCGGCGGCGAAGAGGTCGGCGACCGCCCCGCCGGCGTCCTGTCTGCGGATGCGCTGGATGAGGACCATCAGCAGGGGGATCTCCGCGCCGATGAGCACGCCGATGGCGAAGGAGAAGCCGACGAGGGCGGGGCGGGACTCCCCGAGCCAGGCGAAGCTCGCGTACAGCGCCATCGCGGAGAACCCGCCGAGCAGGGCGAGCGCGGCCTCGATGGCGCCGAAGCCGAAGGCGGGCCGGGCGCGCAGGCGTTTGGCGAGCAGGGAGCCGACGCCCATGGCGAAGACCATGACGGACAGCACGACGGACGCCTGGGTGACGGAGTCGCCGATGAGGTACGAGCCGAGGGCGAGGAGCTCCAGCTCGTACACCAGTCCGCAGGCGGCACACACGAACACCGTGGCCAGGACGAGGAGTCGGCCGGTCCTGGGGTGTACGGGCAGGGCGGCCGGGACGGTCTGCACGCCCCGCGGCTCCGGCGTCGGGAGCACCCCGCGGGGGGCGGAACGGTCGATCATGCAGCGAACCGTACGTTACCGTCCATCGACACCCTGTCACCCACATGGGTGCAAGTGGCGCACCTAATCGGCCAGTTGGCGTAATCGGCGCGCGACCCCCGCGACCCTCCCGGCCCCTCGGAACCCGGCCCGCCCGCGCTCCCGGAGGGCCGTCCCCGATGCCTAGACGACGGCCCCCATCCGCACGCCGACCCGGGTGCGGGTGGCCACCAGCTGGCCCTCCTGCGGGTACGCGTGCCAGGTCCGCCAGCGCACCTGCCCGTCCCGGCGCTGCGCCAGCAGGGCGGTGAAGGCGTGTTCATCGCCCGGGAACGTGCCCGCTAGTCCGTTCGGGTGGTCGGCGACCAGGGCGAGCAGTTCCTGAGCCCGCCCGGCGAAGGAGCCGCGGGTGAGGGTCTCGACCCGCGCGGCGAACTCGTACTCCCAGTCGCCCACCCGCTTGGCCACGCCGAGCGGCAGCGGTGTACTGCTGCCGGGCATACAGGCGACCGTCTCGGAACAGAGCACCTCGCCCTCCTCCAGGAGCACCTGGTGGGAGGCGCCGAGCAGGCGCAACTCCACCTTCGCGTGCGCGAGCTGGAGGTTCAGTACGGCCAGGGCGGGCAGCCGCTCCCGTCCCAGGGCCCAGGCCAGGTCGGCGGCACGCGTGTCGGTATAGGTGGTCTGGAGGGTCGTGAGCATGAGTCGGCTCCGCAAACGCGCGAGGGAGATGGGCCGGAGCCCGCCAGCGGTAGTCAACGGGTGGGGGGTCACCGGCACGGGTCCGCAGGAAGTCCAGGGAGGTAGGTCCGAGGACTGGTCTACTCAACCGAGGGAATCATGAAAGGCACGGCACTCACAGCGTTTTTACCCAACTTGACGGGGTTTACATCCCCCCGGGGGCTACCCAGTTCACGTGTTCAACGACATGCCGCCCGTACGCCGTAGCGCGGGCCCGAACAACAGGACGCCCCGGGGTAGTTGTCCCCGCCGGAGCGCCCGTTCACGCAGGTCCCGCAGGTCCTTCCCAGTGTCAGCTGGACCCGCAGCCGCCGCCACCGCAGGAGGACCCGCAGGAGGACGACGAACCGCACGAGGACGAGGACCCGCAGGACGAGGAGGACCCGCAGGAGGAAGAGGACCCACAGGAGGAAGAGGAGGACGAGGAGCTCCCGCTCCCGCCGGCCCACCAGCTGCCGCCGCTGCCCGTACCGCCCCCACCACCGACGACCTTCTTGACGATCCAGATGATCCCCACCGCGACGATCCCCAGCATCACGAACACCAGGAGCATGTGATCGCCCCCCTTCTGACACACCGGTCCCCCGGGTGCCGGAACCCCCGTGTCCCGGCGTGCCGGGGAGATGCCCGCAGGCCAACGCCGCCAAAGCACACTTGAGCAACTCCAGAGGTTCCCCCCAGGATGGCGCCCATGAGCGCACCCGCGAACAGCAGCAGCCGCCCCTTCCTCAACCGCCGCCTGGCCGCCTTCGGCACCACGATCTTCGCGGAGATGTCGGCGCTGGCCGCCCGCACCGGCTCCATCAACCTGGGCCAGGGGTTCCCCGACACCGACGGCCCCGAAGCCGTCCGGGAGGCAGCGGTCCGGGCCCTGCGCGACGGCCGCGGCAACCAGTACCCGCCCGGCCCCGGCGTCCCCGAGCTGCGCGAGGCCGTCGCCGCCCACCAGCACCGCTTCTACGGGCTGGCGTACGACCCGGACACGGAGGTGCTCGTCACCGCGGGCGCCACCGAGGCCATCGCCGCCTCCCTCCTCGCCCTCCTGGAGCCCGGCGACGAGGTCATCGCCTTCGAACCGTTCTACGACTCCTACGCCGCCTGCATCGCCATGGCCGGCGCCGTCCGCGTCCCGCTCACCCTGCGCGCCCCGGACTTCCGCCCCGACCTGGACGCCCTGCGCGACGCGGTCACCCCGCGCACCCGGCTGCTCCTGCTCAACACCCCGCACAACCCGACCGGCACCGTCCTCACCCCCGCCGAACTGGCCGCCATCGCCGAGCTCGCCGTCGAGCGGGACCTCCTCGTCGTCACCGACGAGGTCTACGAACACCTCGTCTTCGCGGGCCGCCACACCCCGCTGGCCTCGCTGCCCGGCATGCGCGAGCGCACCGTCACCATCTCCTCGGCGGGCAAGACCTTCTCCTTCACCGGCTGGAAGGTCGGCTGGATCACCGCCCCGCCCGCGCTGGTCTCGGCGGTCCGCTCCGCGAAGCAGTTCCTCACGTACGTCTCGTCGGGCCCCTTCCAGTACGCGGTCGCCGAGGCCCTCGCCCTCCCCGACGCCTACTACGAGGACTTCCGCGCCACCCTGGCCGCCAAGCGCGACCTCCTCGCCGACGGCCTCACCGCCGCCGGCCTGGAGGTCTACCGCCCGCAGGGCACGTACTTCATCACCACCGACGTCTCCCCGCTCGGCGAAACCGACGGCCTGTCCTTCTGCCGCGCCCTCCCCGAACGCTGCGGCCTCGTCGCCATCCCCAACCAGGTCTTCTACGACGACAAGTCCGCCGGCGCCACCCAGGTCCGCTGGGCGTTCTGCAAGCGGACGGAAATCCTCGAAGAGGCCGTGGCCCGCCTCGGGCGGCTGGGGGGTCCGGCCTCGTAGGGTGGCGCCCGGAGGGGGACGACGACCTCGAAAGTGACCGCCGTGCGCATCGTCCGACGAGCGTTCCGGCGCGGCACGGGAAAGCCGGGCAGAACATGACGACGGTGTCCCTGCGCCCGCGGGTACGGGAGGGCGCGCCGCCGGCGGCCCTCGTCGCGCTCGGCGTCTTCGCGGCCGTGCGCGGGGCCGGGGTGCTGGTGGTGGCCGTCGGGGCCTGGTGGGCCGGGCGGAGTCCGGCGCGGGTGCTCGGGGCCTCCTGGGACTCCGTCTGGTACCTCGGCATCGCCGCCCACGGCTACGGCCGGACCCAGATGTGGGCCACCGGCTCCATCCAGAGCGACTACGCCTTCTTCCCGCTCTACCCCGCCCTCGTCCGCCTCGCCGGCGGCACCCCGCCCGCCGCGCTGGCGGTGGCCTGGGCGGCCGCCGCGGTGGCCGCCGTCGGCGTCCACCGGGTCGGGGAGCGGCTCCTCGGGGTACGGGCCGCCGTGCTGCTCGTCGGGCTGTGGGCGGCGCTCCCGCACGCCGTGGTGCTGACCCTGGCCTATACGGAGGCCCTGCTCGCCGCCCTGGCCGCCTGGGCCCTGTACGCCCTGCTGCGGGAGCGCTGGGCCTGGGCCGCCGCCCTGGCGGTGCTCGCCGGGCTGACCCGGCCCACCGGGATCGCCGTGGCCGCCGCCGTGACGGCGCTGGCGGTACGGGAACTGGCGCTGCGGGGCAACCGGGCCCCCGCCGTGTGGGCGGCCGCGCTGCTGGCGCCGGCGGGCTGGGCGGCGTACGTCCTGGCCGTGGGGGCGCGGCGGGGCGATCCGCTCGGCTACTTCGCCGTCCAGCGGCAGTGGGGCTCG
The DNA here is from genome assembly GCF_055584685.1 of Streptomyces sp. NPDC102258. Classification (NCBI taxonomy): domain Bacteria; kingdom Bacillati; phylum Actinomycetota; class Actinomycetes; order Kitasatosporales; family Streptomycetaceae; genus Streptomyces; species Streptomyces sp. NPDC102258. Next base: position 106,770 of record NZ_JBVJLO010000007.1, on the reverse strand, counting down.
TGCTTCGACTTCGGCGCCGGGACGCTGCGCTCCGTCGAGAGCGTGCTGACCGGCGGGCACGTGCCGCTCGCGACGACCGTGACGGTGGCCGTGCTGGCCGCGTCGGGGCTGCTCGCGGCGGCCCTCGTACTGGAACGCGTCCCGCTGCCGCTGCTCGCGTACACCGGGACCCTGCTGCTGATCACCTTCGGCGGGGCGGGGTTCTTCGAGTCGAAGCCGCGCTTCCTGCTGCCCGCGTTCCCGCTGCTGCTGCCGCTGGCGGCCGTCATGGCGAGAGCCCGGCCGCGCACGGCGGTCGTGGTGACCGGGTGCCTGGCCGGGCTCTCGTACGGCTACGGGGTGTACCTGCTCCTGGTGGCGCGGGTACCCCTGTGAGGGCCGGGGGCGGCTATTCGGCGCCGTCGCCCTCGGTCTTGTCGTCGTCGCCCGTCGCGGAGTCGACGTCCTTCTCCAGGCCGAGCTGCTCGACGAGCCACTTGTCGAACTCGATGGAGGCGCGGACCCAGCTGACCGTGGAGGACACGAAGTGCTCCAGGCTGACGCCGGTGCCGATCAGCATCTGCGCCTCGCCGATCAGACGGACCGAGCCGTCGTCGTGCGTGTGGCTGTAGACCTTGGGCCACAGGGTGCGGCGGTTCCAGTCGTCGATCGACTCCAGCAGCTGCGGCTTGTCGTCGATCGCGTGGGGGCGGTCGTAGAAGGTCCGCACGGAGAAGACCTGCTGCTCGTCTTCGCCGCGGAACATGAAGTACGTCCGGAAGTCCTCCCACGGCGCCGCGAGGTCACCCTCGTCGTCGACGACGTACTTGAGCTCCATCTGCTCCAGGAGCTGCTTGACCAGATCCTGGTCGGGGACGACGGGGCCCGCCGGTCCTGTGGCCTGCGGTTCGGGCTTACCCCCGAAGTTCGGAATCGAGGCCGGGTCGATGCTCACCGTGTACTTCCCTTCGTGCGGATACAGCCATCCTCCCCCATCGCTCCCACCCCGTGTCCAGCCCCGCACCCCCGATCCGCTCCGGGCGGACACGGGGGCGGGGGCGGGGCGGCGGCGGGGCGGGGGCGGCTGCCCGGACGGGCTACAGCGCCTTGCCGACCAGCAGGCCGTCGCCGGCCACGTCGACGCGGACGGTGTCGCCGTCCTTGACCTCGCCGGAGAGGATCTCCCGGGCCAGGCGGTCGCCGATCGCCGTCTGGATCAGGCGGCGCAGCGGGCGGGCTCCGTACGCCGGGTCGTTGCCCTCGTCGGCCAGCCAGGCCAGGGCCGCGGGCGTGACGTCCAGGGTCAGGCGGCGGTCGGCCAGGCGCTTGGCGAGGCGGCCGATCTGGAGCTCCGCGATGTGCGCCAGCTCGTCGCGGGTGAGGGCGGAGAAGACGACCAGGTCGTCGAGGCGGTTGAGGAACTCCGGCTTGAAGCTCGCCCGGACCACCTCCAGGACGCGGGCCTTCTTGTCCTCGGCGGAGACCGCCGGGTCCACCAGGTACTGGCTGCCCAGGTTCGAGGTCAGGATCAGGATGGTGTTGCGGAAGTCCACGGTGCGGCCCTGGCCGTCCGTGAGGCGGCCGTCGTCGAGGACCTGGAGCAGGATGTCGAAGACCTCGGGGTGGGCCTTTTCGACCTCGTCCAGCAGCACGACGGAGTACGGGCGGCGCCGGACGGCCTCGGTGAGCTGGCCGCCCTCCTCGTAGCCGACGTACCCGGGCGGGGCGCCGACGAGGCGGGCCACGCTGTGCTTCTCGGAGTACTCCGACATGTCGATGCGGACCATGGCCCGCTCGTCGTCGAAGAGGAAGTCCGCGAGGGCCTTCGCCAGCTCGGTCTTGCCGACGCCGGTCGGTCCGAGGAAGAGGAACGAGCCGGTCGGCCGGTCCGGGTCGGCGATGCCGGCGCGGGTGCGGCGCACGGCGTCGGAGACGGCGCGTACGGCCTCGCCCTGGCCGATCAGGCGCCGGCCCAGCTCCTCCTCCATGCGCAGCAGCTTCTGCGTCTCGCCCTCCAGCAGCCGGCCCGCCGGGATGCCGGTCCAGGCGCCGACCACGTCGGCGATGTCGTCCGGGCCGACCTCGTCCTTGACCATGCTGTCCTTGGCGGCGGCTCCGCCCGCCTTGGAGGCCTCCTCCTCCTCGGTGGCCTCGGCCAGCTCGCGCTCCAGGGCCGGGATCTCCCCGTACAGCAGCTTGGAGGCGGAGTCGAAGTCCCCGTCGCGCTGGGCGCGCTCGGCCTGGCCGCGCAGGTCGTCCAGGCGCTCCTTGAGCTCGCCGACGCGGTTGAGGGACTGCTTCTCCTTCTCCCAGCGGGCGGTGAGGCCGCGCAGCTCCTCCTCCCGGTCCGCGAGGTCCTTGCGGAGCTTGTCGAGGCGCTCGCGGGAGGCGGCGTCCGATTCGTTCTTGAGGGCCAGCTCCTCCATCCGCAGGCGGTCGACGGAGCGCTGGAGCTCGTCGATCTCGACCGGCGAGGAGTCGATCTCCATGCGGAGGCGGGAGGCGGCCTCGTCGACGAGGTCGATGGCCTTGTCGGGCAGGAAGCGGGAGGTGATGTACCGGTCGGAGAGGGTGGCGGCGGCGACGAGCGCGCTGTCGTTGATGACGACCTTGTGGTGGGCCTCGTAACGGCCCTTGAGCCCGCGCAGGATCGCGATGGTGTCCTCGACGGACGGCTCGGCGACCAGCACCTGCTGGAAGCGGCGCTCCAGCGCCGGGTCCTTCTCGATGCGCTCGCGGTACTCGTCGAGGGTGGTCGCGCCGACCATCCGCAGTTCGCCGCGGGCCAGCATGGGCTTGAGCATGTTGCCCGCGTCCATGGCGGAGTCCCCGCCGGCGCCCGCGCCGACGACGGTGTGCAGCTCGTCGATGAAGGTGATGATCTGGCCCTCGCTGGCCTTGATCTCCGCCAGGACGGTCTTGAGGCGCTCCTCGAACTCGCCGCGGTACTTCGCGCCGGCGACCATCGCGCCGAGGTCGAGCGAGACGAGCCGCTTGTTCTTCAGCGACTCGGGGACGTCGCCCTTGACGATGCGCTGGGCCAGGCCCTCGACGACGGCGGTCTTGCCGACGCCGGGCTCGCCGATGAGCACCGGGTTGTTCTTCGTACGGCGTGAAAGTACCTGGACAACGCGCCGGATCTCGTGGTCGCGGCCGATGACGGGGTCGAGCTTGCCCTCGCGGGCGGCTGCCGTGAAGTCCGTGCCGAACTTCTCCAGGGCCTTGTACTGGCCCTCGGGATCGGGGGTGGTCACCCGCCGTCCTCCTCGTGCGTTCTCGAAGGCGGCCAGCAGCTTCTTCGCGGTCGCGCCCTGGGCGGAAAGGACCTCACCGGCGGCTCCGCCCTTGGCGGCGGTGGCGATGAGGAGGTGTTCGGTGGAGAGGTAGTCGTCGCCGAGCTTGCCGGCCTCGGCGTCGGCCTCGGCCAGTACGGCGAGCAGCTCCCGGGTGGGCTGCGGGGGCGCGACCGTGGAGCCGGTGACGCTGGGCAGCGCGGCGAGCAGCTTCTCCGCTCCGGCCCGGACGGCGGCCTGGTCGGCGTCGGCCGCGGCGAGCAGGTCGGTGACGTTCTCGTTGTCCTCGCCGGCGAGCAGCGCCAGCAGCAGGTGGGCGGGGGTCAGGTCGGCGTGGCCGTCCTTGACGGCCCTGCTGGTGGCCGCGTTCAGGGCGTCGCGGCTCTTGTTGGTCAGCTCGGCGTCCACTCTCGGGTCTCCTCTCCGGCGGGGGCACGGTGTCACGGTGTGCGCGGGGTTTCGCGGCGCTACCGGCTAAGTCTGACAGTTTCAGCGTACGCAAAGTTGAGTCTATTCCACTCAAGGCCGTTCCAGGGCCCTCCGCGTACGCTTCGCCGCATGTCCCATGACGTACTCCACCCGACGCCCGAGTACCTCGCCTTCTGGCGGGAACGGCACGTCTGCACCCTGACCACCCCGCGGCCGGACGGCACGCCGCACGTGGTACCGGTGGGCGTGACCTACGACCCGCAGGCGGGGCTGGCGCGGGTGATCAGCAACAAGCACAGCAAGAAGGTGCGCAACGTCCTGGCGGCGCCGGACGGCACGGCGCGGGTGGCGGTCTGCCAGATGCAGGGTCGGCGCTGGGCGACGCTGGAGGGGCGCGCGGTGGTGCGTACGGACGAGGCGTCGGTCGCCGACGCGGTGGCGCGCTACGCGGAGCGCTACGGACGCACGCCCTCGCCCAATCCCGACCGGGTGGTCCTGGAGATCACCCTGGACCGGGCGATGGGCCGGGCCTGACGGCGCCGGACGACGGCCGGCCCGCGGGTGGAGCCGCCCGCGGCGGTGATTGTCCGGTTCAACCACTGGACGCGGACATCACAACGGCGCCATCGTGGTCAGGTCCACGATGGCGCCGTTGTGTGGGGGAAGCACCTGGGGCGATCTGCAACGACGGGGGAATCGCCTCAGGCACTGCGGGGGGTGGCGGCGGTGATATCGGGTTCGAAGAGCTGGTGGTCGCGCTGATCGAGGTTGACGAAGACCATGCCGTAGCGGACCTCGCAGCGGACGGGCTGCGGTGCGCCCCGGGGGCGGCGCAGACAGCGGTAGGCGCGGACGTCTTCGTCCTCCTCGCGCACGACGACGATCGGCTGGCCGAACAGGGTGACCATCAGCGAGTCGCCCGTGTAGGGGATGGCGGTCGCAAGGTCGATGAACTGCCAGCCGGACCGGTAGGCGGAAGCCATCTCACGTCGGAAGTCGCGGTCGTCGGGGGTCATCAGGCGGCCGTCACGGGCGCGGTGTTCCAGCCGCTGTCGGACTGGACGGTCGGCACGACGTTCCAACCGCTGTCGAGCTCACCGTCCGCCACGGTGTTCCAGCCGCTGTCCGCCTTGCCGGCCGGCCTGGCGTTCGTACCGCTGTCCGTCGGCGCGACGTTCCAACCGCTGTCGGCCAGAGCACCCCCCGCGTCGCCGTTGACAGCGCCGACTGCCCCAAAGACCGCAACAGCGGAGAAAACAACGGCAAGCGCCGAGCGAAGCATTCTCTTGTACATGGTCGGCTTCGTCCTCACTTGATGGAATCCTCTCCCCCGCATGTCAGACCATGGCTCATTCAGGCACGTTACGGCCACAGGGACGATGCATCATGTTCTTGCATGTTCAGGACCCTGGGGGGTGGAGATTTGCCCATAAGCGACACAAACCCGACACATCCCCACCCCGTGACGGCGATGTGCGACGAGGGGGCCCGGCTCTACGCGGCGGCGCTGAGCACCGGACGGGTACCGCGCAGCGAGGTGGAAAACGTTCCCTGCCTGCTGGAATTCGCTCTGCTGCGTCCCGACCCGGATGACGCGAACCAGCTCCGCGCGGTTCCGCCCGCCGTCGCACTGGCGCAGCGCCTCCACCCGCTGGAGCGCGAGATCCAGGACCGGCGGCGCAGTGCGATCGACCTTACCGACGCATTCGAGCCGTTCCTGACCATCAGCGCGCAGAACCCCGCCAACACCCACGCCATCACCGTGCTGGAGGGGTTCGACCAGATCAACGCGGCCCTGGACCTGGCGACGGCCGAGTGCCACACGGAGATGCTGACGGTCCAGCCGGGCGGCGCCCGCCCCTCCTACGCCCTCAGCGAGGCCCTGGAGCGCGACGCCCCGCTGATCGACCGCGGGGTCAGCATCCGCACGCTCTACCAGCACACCGCCCGGCACAGCCAGGGCACGCTCGCCTACGTGGACCGGATCTCCGCGGGCAAGGTGGAGATCCGCACCCTGGAGGAGCTGATCGAGCGGCTCATCGTCTTCGACCGCACGGTGGCCTTCATCCCGGTCAGCGACGACCGGCGGGTGGCGCTGGAGCTGCGCCATCCCGGGCTGGTCGACTACCTGATCAAGGTGTTCGAGCAGCTGTGGCGGCGGGCCGTGCCGCTCAGCGACGAGGTCACGTACACGCACATGCCCGACGGGATCTCCGGCGTCCAGCGCTCCATCGCCCAGCTGCTGATCGAGGGGCACGTGGACGAGGCCATCGCGCGCCGGCTGGGGATGAACGTACGGACCTGCCGCGCCCACATCGCCCGGCTGGCCACCGCCCTGGGCAGCGGCAGCAGGGCCCAGCTGGGCTATCTCATCGCCCAGTCCGGCATCCTGCACACCGAGGGCCCCCCGGACCTTCCGGAGGCCTGAGAGGGCCGCACAGGGCCTCGGACACCCCCCGTACGTACGAAGGCCCCGCCCGGGATTCCGGGCGGGGCCTTCGTACGTACGGGAGGGGGCGCGCGTCAGTCCAGCGGGCGCTTGGGGCGCCAGACGACCAGCGCGTTGCCCGGCTGCGGCGGCTGGTACGGGACCAGGTCGCGCCGGTAGGAGGCGTGCACCTGGGCCTCGCGGGCCTTGAGGGCGGCGGCCGCCCCGTCCACCGCGCTGGACAGCTCGGCGACGCGCTGCTGGAGCGCGGCCACCTGGTTCTCCAGCTCGATGATCCGCTTGATTCCCGCCAGATTGATGCCCTCGTCCTGGGACAGCGCCTGCACCGTGCGGAGCAGTTCGATGTCCCGGGCGGAGTAGCGCCGGCCGCGGCCGGCCGTGCGGTCCGGGGAGACCAGGCCGAGCCGGTCGTACTGGCGGAGGGTCTGCGGATGCAGGCCCGAGAGCTGGGCGGCCACCGAGATCACGTAGACCGGGGTCTCGTCGGTCAGCTGGTAGGCACCACTGCCGAAACGGGTCTGTCGTCGACGGCCGTCCATGTCATGCTCCCTTCGCGGACTCGAACAGCAGGGCGCGCGGGTCCTCGGACCCCACCGCGTCGCGATACGTCTCCAGGGCCTCGCGGGCCTTGTCGGACAGGTCCGTCGGCACCGCCACCTCCACCGTGACGAGCAGGTCGCCGCGGGTGCCGTCCTTGCGGAGGGCGCCCTTGCCGCGGGCCCGCATCGTACGGCCGCCGGGGGTGCCCGGGGGGAGTTTCAGCGTGACCGCCGGACCGTTCAGGGTCGGCACCTTGATGTCGGCGCCCAGCGCGGCCTCCGTGAAGGTCACCGGGACCGTCACCGTGAGGTTGTCGCCCTTGCGGCCGAACACCGGGTGGCTGTCCACGCGGACGACCACGTAGAGGTCGCCCGCCGGGCCGCCGCGCTCGCCGGGAGCGCCCTTGCCGCGCAGCCGGATCCGCTGGCCGTCGGAGACGCCCGCCGGGATGCGGACCTGCATGGTCCGCGAGCTGCGGGCCCGCCCGCTGCCCTTGCAGACGTCACAGGGGGTCTCCGCGATCAGGCCGCGGCCCTTGCAGTCCGCGCAGGGGTCGGTCAGCGAGAAGCCGCCGCCGCTGCCGCGGGACACCTGGCCGGTGCCGACGCAGGTCGGGCACACCCGGGGGGTGCCGTTCTTGTCGCCGGTGCCGGAACAGGCCTTGCAGGGGGCCTGCGAGGACATCCGCAGCGGGACGGTCGCGCCGTCCACCGCCTCCGTGAAGGAGAGCGTCACCTCGGACTCGACGTCCTGGCCGCGGCGCGGCTGGGCACGGGTCCCCGCGCCCGGGCCGGCGCCCCGGTTGAACAGGCCGCCGAAGACGTCGCCGAGGCCGCCGCCGAAGCCGCCGGCTCCCGCGCCGCCCCCGCCCTGGGCGCCCCCGAAGAGGTCGCCCAGGTCGAAGTTGAAGGAGCCGCCGGCCCCGCCCGGACCGGGGCGGAAGCCGCCGTTGCCGAACAGGGCGCGGGCCTCGTCGTACTCCTTGCGCTTCTTGGCGTCGCCGAGGACGTCGTTCGCCTCGGAGATCTCCTTGAAGCGCTCCTCGGCCGCGGCGTCGCCCTTGTTGGCGTCCGGGTGGAACTCGCGCGCGAGCTTCCGGTACGCCTTCTTGATCTCGGCCTCGGTGGCGTCCTTCGGGACACCGAGGACCTTGTAGTAGTCCTTCTCGACGAAGTCCTTCGTGCTCATCCCCGGTGGCCCTCCTCTCGGTTCCCTACGTGTGTCGCGTCAGCCCTTTTCGGGGTCATCCTGGTCCTTGTCGGACGGCTTCTCGCCCTCCGCCGACTCGGACTTGGCGGCGGGCGCCGCGCCCGGCTGGGGCTCGGCGACCGCGACCCGCGCGGGGCGGATCGTACGCTCGCCGATCCGGTACCCCGGCTGCAGGATCGCCACGCAGGTGTCCTCGGTGACGTCCGGCGCGTACGAGTGCATCAGGGCCTCGTGGATCGTCGGGTCGAAGGGCTCGCCCTCCTTGCCGAACTGCTGCAGGCCCATCTTGGCCGCCGCCGTCTCCAGCGACTCGGCCACCGACTTGAAGCCGCCGACCAGTTCGCCGTGCTCGCGCGCCCGGCCGATGTCGTCCAGGGTCGGCAGGAGCTCCGTCAGGAGGTTCGCGACCGCGACCTCCTTGACGGCGATCCGGTCCCGCTCCACGCGGCGGCGGTAGTTCTGGTACTCCGCCTGGAGCCGCTGGAGGTCCGCGGTGCGCTCACCGAGCGCGGTACGGGCCTGGTCCAGCTGCGCCAGCAGAGCCGTCTCCTGGCCCCCGGCCTGTGCTGCTGCGGAGTCCCCGGCCGGGGCCGCGGCCTCCTCCTTGTCGGAGGGGGCGGCGGCCTTCGGCTCGGCGGCGTCGTCGGGCGTGCCGTCGGCGGGGACTTCGGGCTTCTCGTCGAAGCCCGGGGTCTCCTCCGGCATCAGGCAGCGCCGCCCTTCGGCTTCTCGTCGTCCACGATCTCGGCGTCGACGACGTCGTCGTCGGCGGCCTTGGCCTGGCCCGCGTCACCGGCGCCGGCGGCGCCGCCCTGGGCGGCCTGGGCGTCGGCGTAGATGGCCTGGCCCAGCTTCTGGCTGATCGCGGCGAGCTTCTCGGTCGAGGTGCGGATCTCCGCGGTGTCCTCGCCCTTCAGCTTCTCCTTGAGCTCGGTGATCGCCGTCTCGACCTCGGTCTTGACGTCGGCCGGGACCTTGTCCGCGTTCTCCGAGAGGAACTTCTCCGTCTGGTAGACGAGCTGCTCACCCTGGTTGCGGGACTCGGCGGCCTCCTTGCGGCGCAGGTCCTCGTCCGCGTACTGCTCCGCCTCCTGGCGCATGCGGTCGACCTCGTCCTTGCCGAGCGAAGAGCCGCCGGTGACGGTCATCTTCTGCTCCTTGCCGGTGCCGAGGTCCTTCGCCGTCACGTGCATGATGCCGTTGGCGTCGATGTCGAAGGAGACCTCGATCTGCGGGACGCCGCGGGGCGCCGGCGGCAGACCGGTCAGCTCGAACATGCCGAGCTTCTTGTTGTACGCCGCGATCTCGCGCTCGCCCTGGTAGACCTGGATCTGCACGGACGGCTGGTTGTCCTCGGCCGTCGTGAAGATCTCGGACCGCTTGGTCGGGATCGTGGTGTTGCGCTCGATGAGCTTGGTCATGATGCCGCCCTTGGTCTCGATGCCGAGGGACAGCGGGGTCACGTCGAGGAGCAGGACGTCCTTGACCTCACCCTTGAGCACACCGGCCTGGAGGGTGGCGCCGATGGCGACGACCTCGTCCGGGTTGACGCCCTTGTTGGCGTCCTGACCGCCGGTGAGCTCCTTGACGAGCTCGGCGACGGCCGGCATGCGGGTGGAGCCGCCGACCAGGACCACGTGGTCGATCTCGGACAGCTGGATGCCGGCGTCCTTGATGACGTTGTGGAACGGGGTCTTGCAGCGGTCGAGCAGGTCCGCGGTGAGCTGCTGGAACTGCGAGCGCGTGAGCTTCTCGTCCAGGTGCAGCGGGCCCTCGGCGGAGGCCGTGATGTACGGCAGGTTGATCGTGGTCTCCGTGGAGGAGGACAGCTCGATCTTCGCCTTCTCGGCGGCCTCGCGCAGACGCTGGAGCGCCATCTTGTCCTTGGACAGGTCGACGCCGTGGCCGTTCTGGAACTGCTTCACCAGGTAGTCGACGACGCGCTGGTCCCAGTCGTCGCCACCGAGGTGGTTGTCACCGTTGGTGGCCTTCACCTCGACGACGCCGTCGCCGATCTCCAGGAGCGACACGTCGAAGGTGCCGCCACCGAGGTCGAAGACGAGAATGGTCTGGTCGTCCTTGTCGAGACCGTAGGCCAGGGCGGCGGCGGTCGGCTCGTTGACGATGCGCAGGACGTTCAGACCCGCGATCTCACCGGCCTCCTTCGTCGCCTGACGCTCGGAGTCGTTGAAGTAGGCCGGGACGGTGATGACCGCGTCCGTGACCTTCTCGCCCAGGTACGCCTCGGCGTCGCGCTTCAGCTTCTGCAGGATGAAGGCGCTCATCTGCTGCGGGTTGAAGTCCTTGCCATCCAGGTTGATCTTCCAGTCAGTGCCCATGTGGCGCTTGACGGAGCGGATGGTCCGGTCCACGTTCGTGACCGCCTGGCGCTTGGCCACCTCGCCGACGAGGACCTCGCCGTTCTTGGCGAAGGCGACGACGGACGGCGTGGTCCTGGCGCCCTCGGCGTTGGTGATGACGGTGGGCTCTCCGCCTTCCAGAACGCTGACGACGGAGTTAGTGGTGCCCAGGTCGATGCCGACCGCACGTGCCATTTCGATTCCTCCAGCTGACTTGAGTGCAACGGACTCAAGGATGCCCGAAGGCGGCGCACGCGTCAACAGAGGTGAGTCGAGTCCGCTCAACCTTTAGGTGCGCCTTACGCTCATGCCTGGGGCCGGTCCGGTGGCGTTACGGCGGCCCGGGGCCCGTCGGCGGCCGCACCGCCGCGCCCGAACGGGTCACCCCGGCCGCGCGCCACCCCCGCACCGCCGGAGGCATCCGGCACGGTGCTGGCATGCCCCAGCTGCTCACACTCCCCCGCCCCCTCCCCCGGCCGCGGCTGCGCCCCTGGCCGGCCAAGCGGGTGTTCGACCTGGCCGGCGCGCTGGCCCTGCTGACGGTGTGCGCCCTGCCGGTGCTGCTCGCCGCCGCCCTGCTGTACGCGACCGGCCGCGCGGGTGTCCTCGTACGCGAACCGGCGCTCGGCCTCGGCGGGCGCCCCTTCCGCACCTGGCGGCTGCGCACGCAGGACGCCGGATGGGCCGGCGAGGCGGTGGAGCGGTGCGCCCTGGACGCGCTGCCGCAGCTGGTCAACGTGGTGCGCGGGGAGATGTCGCTGGTCGGCCCGCGTCCGGACGCCCGGCCGGGCCGGCCCGAACGCTTGCACGTACGTCCTGGAATGACCGGATTGTGGCAGGTCAGCGCGCGTTCGGACCTCCCCTGGGAGGAGATGGCGCTGCTGGACCGGCACTATGTGGAGAGCCATTGGCTGGGGATGGATCTCGCGATCCTCGCGCAGACGCCTCGGGCGGCCTACCGACAGAGGCATGCCTGAGCGACACAGATCACCGCTCGCTCACCTACATTGCGGCGCGGGAACTGGGTAACCTCAAGCCTTGACTCAATAAGTTACCGCTTAGTAAGTCCCGCCCGAGGAGCCCCTCCATGCAACTCGCCGCGATCATCGTGTCGCTGGTCCTGACCGTGGTCGGCGTCGCGCTGCTCGCCCGAGCCGTGGCCCAGATCTATCGGTTCGTGAAGATCGGCCAGCCCGTACCGGCGGGCAGCCGCACGGACCGTCCGAAGGAACGAACGCTCACCCTGGTCCGGGAGTTCCTCGGCCACAGCCGGATGAACCGCTGGGGCATCGTCGGCTTCGCCCACTGGTTCGTGGCCATCGGCTTCCTGACGCTGCCGCCGACGCTGGTGCAGGCGTACGGCCAGCTCTTCCAGGCGGACTGGCTGCTGCCGATCGTCGGCGACTTCCTGCCCTTCGAGATGTACACCGAGTTCATCGGCGTCATGACGGTCGTGGGCATCGTCATCCTGATGGCGATCCGGCTGCTCAACCTTCCCTCGCGGGCCGGTCGCAAGTCGCGCTTCGCGGGCTCGAAGGCCTGGCAGGCGTACTTCGTCGAGTACGTCATCCTCACCATCGGCCTCGCCATCCTCGCCCTGCGCGGCCTGGAGGGCGCGATCCACCACGTGGACGCGTACGAGCCGGCGTACTTCGCCTCGTACCCGCTGGTGCTGGCCTTCAAGTCGCTCTCGCTCGGCACCCTGCAGAACGCCATCTACTTCACCGCGATGGTCAAGATCAGCGTCTCGCTGATCTGGATGATCACGGTCTCGCTCAACACCAACATGGGTGTGGCCTGGCACCGCTTCCTCGGCTTCCCGAACATCTGGTTCAAGCGGAACGCGGACGGTTCGACGGCCCTCGGCGCGCTCCAGCCGATGACCAGCGGCGGCAAGGAGATCGACTTCGAGGACCCGGGCGAGGACGACGTCTTCGGCGTCTCCCAGGTCGAGCAGTTCTCCTGGAAGGGCATCCTCGACTTCTCCACCTGCACCGAGTGCGGCCGCTGCCAGTCGCAGTGCCCCGCCTGGAACACCGGCAAGCCGCTGTCGCCGAAGCTCCTGATCATGTCGCTGCGCGACCACGCGCACGCCAAGGCCCCGTACCTGCTCGCGGGCGGCGGCAAGGACATGGAGGGCAACGAGAAGGCCACGGCGGAGCAGCTCGCCGGGGTCCCCGCCGCCGCCCTCGCGGAGGCCGAGCGCCCGCTGATCGGCACCGCCGAGGAGAACGGCGTCATCGACCCGGACGTGCTGTGGTCCTGCACGACCTGCGGCGCGTGCGTGGAGCAGTGCCCGGTCGACATCGAGCACATCGACCACATCGTCGACATGCGGCGCTACCAGGTGATGATCGAGAGCGCGTTCCCGTCGGAGGCGGGCACGATGCTCAAGAACCTGGAGAAGAAGGGCAACCCCTGGGGCCTGGCCAAGAAGCAGCGCGTGGAGTGGACGAAGGAGGTCGACTTCGAGGTCCCGATCATCGGGAAGGACGCGGAGGACCTCTCGGAGTTCGACTACCTGTACTGGGTCGGCTGCGCGGGCGCGCTGGAGGACCGGGCGAAGAAGACCACGAAGGCCTTCGCGGAGCTGCTGAACATCGCGGGCGTCAAGTTCGCGATCATGGGCGGCGACGAGAAGTGCACGGGTGACTCGCCGCGCCGCCTGGGCAACGAGCCGCTGTTCCAGCAGCTGGCCCAGGAGAACGTGGCCATGCTGAACATGGCCTTCGGCGAGGACGACGAGGACGCGGCGACGAAGAAGCCGAAGTCGGCGAAGCGGATCGTCTCGACCTGCCCGCACTGCTTCAACACCATCGCGAACGAGTACCCGCAGCTGGGCGGCGAGTACGAGGTCATCCACCACACGCAGCTGCTCCAGCACCTGATCGACGAGGGCCGGCTGACGCCGGTGACGCCGGTCGACGGGCTGATCACGTACCACGACCCCTGCTACCTGGGCCGGCACAACAAGGTCTACACGCCGCCGCGCGAGATCATGTCGGCCGTGCCGGGGCTGCGCCAGCAGGAGATGCACCGCCACAAGGAGCGGGGCTTCTGCTGTGGCGCGGGCGGCGCGCGGATGTGGATGGAGGAGCGGATCGGCAAGCGCATCAACAACGAGCGCGTCGACGAGGCCCTGTCCCTGAACCCGGACATCGTGTCGACGGCGTGCCCGTTCTGCCTGGTGATGCTGACCGACTCGGTGAACGGCAAGAAGAACGACGGCCAGGCGAAGGAATCCGTCCAGGTCGTGGACGTGGCGCAGCTGCTGCTGGAATCGGTGAAGACCCCGGAACCGACGGAGGCCGAACTCGCGGCTGCCGCTGCCGCTGCCGCTCAGGAGGAGGAGGCAGCGGAGGCTGCGAAGGCGAAGGCCGACGCGGAGGCCGCTGCCGCTGCGAAGGCGAAGGCGGACGCGGAGGCCGCTGCCGCTGCGAAGGTGAAGGCCGACAAGGAAGCCACCGCCAAGGCCGAAGCCGAAGCGAAGGCCGCCGAACCGAAGCCGGAAGCCGAGGTTCCGGCCGCCGAGCCGAAGGCGGAGGCCCCGACGGCCGAGCCGAAGACCGAGGCCCCGGCCGCCCAGCCGAAGGCCGGAGCTCCGGCCGCCGAGGCGAAGGCCGGAGTTCCGACGGCCGAGCCGAAGGCCAAGGACTCGACGGCCGAGCCGAAGGCGGAGGCACCGGCTGCCGAGGCGGAAGCCGAGGCCGTCGCTGTGACCGAGCCGAAGGTTCCGGCGAAGCCCGCGAGCGAGGTTCCGGCCGCCGCGAAGCCGGTAACCCCGGCCGAGGCTCCGGCGGAGCCGGAGCCCGAGGCCTCCGCCGAGGCCAAGGACGAGGCCCCGGCGGAGTCTGCGGCCAAGGCAGCCACCGAGGCAGACACCACGGCAGACGCCAAGACCGGCACCACGGCCGACGGTGACGAGCCGAAGGACGGTGGTGGTGGCCCCGCCGCCGAGACGAAGGCCGAGGCCGAGGGCGCCAAGTAGGCGGCGCCCCAGCCCACTGCCCGATACACACAGGAACGGCCGGTCCCCCGCCAGGGGGGCCGGCCGTTCCCGCGTCCGCGGCACCCCGCAACCCGCTGCGCAGCAGCCCCGCACGGCCCACCCCGACTCCCCCTAGGGGATGTCACAGCTCAGCCGCAAAGCCCCCCACTTCCGGCGGCCCGGCCCCCGAACCCCCGCGGAGCAGGTACTTTCGATCACGTGGCTGGATTCAGGATCGGACGCGGCCGGGACAACAACCGCACCCCGCAACAACCCCCGCACACCCCGCGGCAGCAGCCGTACGGTCAGCGGCAGGCGCCCCAGGTGCCCCCGCAGGCGCCGTACGGCCGTCAGCCCTACCCGCCCGCCGGGCCACCCCCGCAGCAGCACTGGCCGCAGCAGGGCGGCGGCCCCGGGGACCACGGCGAGCCCGAGTACTTCGACCCCTACGGCCGGCCGCCGCAGCCGCAGGACCCGTACGGGGACGCGTACACGGCTCCGCACGAGACCTCGTACGCGAACAACCCGGGGCACACCCAGGCCTTCTCCGTCCACGAGGACCCGTACGGCCAGGGCGCGACCTACCAGGCCGGCGCGGCGGCGGCCGCCCCCGTCGGGCCGCGACTGCCCTGGAAGGAACTCCTGCGCGGCATCGTGATGCGCCCCGGGCCGACCTTCCTCCAGATGCGCGACTACGCCGTGTGGGGCCCCGCGCTGATCGTGACCTTCCTCTACGGGATGTTCGCGGTCTTCGGCTTCGACAAGGCCCGCGAGGACGCCATCAAGGCGACCCTCACCCAGGCGGTCCCGATCGTCCTCAGCACCGGCGTCGCCTTCGTCATCTGCGGCCTGATCCTGGGCGCAGTCACCCACACGCTCGCCCGCCAGCTCGGTGGCGACGGCGCCTGGCAGCCGACGGTCGGCCTGTCGATGCTGGTCATGTCGCTGACGGACGCCCCGCGCCTGCTCTTCGCGATCTTCCTGGGCGGCGACAACATGCTCGTCCAGATCCTGGGCTGGGCCACCTGGCTGGCGGCTGGCGCGCTCTTCACCTCGCTGGTCAGCAAGTCGCACGACCTGCCGTGGCAGAAGGCGCTCGGCGCGTCCGCGATCCAGCTGGTAGCCCTGCTGTCCCTCCTCAAGCTGGGCACGCTCTAGCCGCCGGCCACCCCCGCACACACGCAGAGGGCCCCCCGCACAACGCGGTGGGCCCTCTGCCGCTACCGGTACTCGCGTACGGTCAGGCGTCGAGAACCTGTCCCTCACGCCGCACCACGGGCGGCTCGACCGACCACGGGAAGTTGATCCAGTCGTCGGTCTTCTTCCACACGTACTCGCACTTCACGAGCGAGTGGGACTTCTCGTAGATCACGGCCGAACGCACCTCGGCGACGTGCCCGAGACAGAAGTCGTGCACCAGCTTGAGCGTCTTACCGGTGTCGGCGACGTCGTCGGCGATCAGCACCTTCTTGTCGGTGAAGTCGATCGCCTCGGGCACCGGGGCCAGCATGACGGGCATTTCGAGCGTGGTGCCCACACCGGTGTAGAACTCCACGTTGACCAGGTGGATGTTCTTGCAGTCGAGCGCGTACGCCAGACCGCCGGCCACGAACACGCCGCCGCGGGCGATGCTCAGGATGATGTCCGGCTCGTAGCCGTCGTCTGCGATCGTCTGCGCCAGCTCGCGGACGGCGCGTCCGAACCCCTCGTAGTCGAGGTTCTCGCGTACTGCGTCAGTCATGCGTCGTGCCTCACCTGGGTGCGGTGGAAGTTCTGGAAGGAGCGCGAGGCGGTCGGCCCGCGCTGCCCCTGGTAACGGGACTCGTACCGCTCACTGCCGTACGGGAACTCCGCGGGCGAGCTGAGCCGGAACAGGCACAGCTGGCCGATCTTCATCCCCGGCCACAGCTTGATCGGCAGGGTGGCGAGGTTCGACAGTTCCAGGGTCACGTGGCCCGAGAACCCCGGGTCGATGAACCCGGCGGTCGAATGCGTCACCAGACCCAGCCGGCCCAGGCTGGACTTCCCCTCCAGACGGGAGGCGATGTCCTCGGGCAGCGAGATGACCTCGTACGTCGAGGCGAGCACGAACTCGCCCGGGTGCAGGATGAAGGCCTCGTCCCCGTCGGGCTCGACCATGCGGGTCAGGTCGGGCTGCTCGATGGCGGGGTCGATGTGCGCGTAGCGGTGATTCTCGAAGACCCGGAAGAACCGGTCGAGGCGCACGTCGATGCTGGAGGGCTGCACCATCGACTCGTCGAACGGGTCAATGCGAACCCGTCCGCTGTCGATCTCGGCCCGGATGTCTTTGTCGGAGAGAAGCACGTCCCGAGGATACGCAGAGCGCGCGGACCACCCCAATCGGAGCGACGCCCGCGCGCCCGGCCCACCACCTACCGCTTACCGCTTGGCGCCGCCGCCCACCGGCACCGCGTGCCGCAACCGCGCGCACCGCGGACACCGCAACAGCCGCCCGGGCCCGATCCGGCCGGCACCGAGGTGCTGCAACGGGAACGAGGCGGTGCTGAATACATGCCCTTCGGCACAACGGACGACTGTGTGCTCCATCGAGTCCCTTTCCCCAACGAGCCGTACTGCGATGAATCGCCACATTAGGGGATGATCGGGACCCACTCCAGCCACCACTCCGCCCCCACGCTACGCCCCAACTCCCGCTCCCCCGCCCCCTCCTACCACCCGGGCCCGGAGCCCCACCACCCGGGGGAATTCACCGGGGGTCGATCATGGGGTACAGTGTGCAACGGTACGGCTCCAGGACACTGGACCGCAGTGCGGATGTAGTTTAATGGTAGAACATGAGCTTCCCAAGCTTATAGCGCGGGTTCGATTCCCGTCATCCGCTCTTGAACGAAGCCCCAGGTCAGCGACCTGGGGCTTCTTCGTTGTCCAGACCTTGATCCAGCCTTCGAGTGCGGCCTTGAGGTCATCGACCGAGCAGAACACTCCGCGCTCCAGACAACGTCGCTCCAGCTCGGCGAACCACCGCTCGACCTGGTTGATCCACGACGAGTACGTGGGCGCGAAGTGCAGCTGGAAGCGCGGGTGCGCGAGCAGCCACTTGTGCACCACGGGTGCCTTGTGGGCGGAGAGGTTGTCGCAGATCACGTGGACTACCAGGCCCCTGTCGGTCTGGCGGTCGATCTCGTCGAGGAAGTCACGGAAGTCCACGGCCCGGTGCTGGGCGGACAGTTTCGTGATGCCCAGGGTGCGGAGCACCACCTCTTCCACCTGGGCGTCGGTGATGGTCCGCGGCACCCCGGGCCTCGGCTCGGCCGCGAGGCCGTCTGGCCGGTGACGCAGGGACCGGCTCCGCCACTTGGCGACGGTGCCCTGGTTCGCGCCGAGGCGGGCGGCGACCGCCAGGTTCGGCCCGCCCTCCGCACACGCCAGCACGATCCTCGCCCGCAGGGCCAGTCCCCGCGCGGTAGTCCGGCGCTTGACCCAGTTGGTCAACACCTGCCGCTCGGCCTCACTCAGGACCAGCGGCTCCAGCCTGCTGTCCCCCATGGACAACAGCACAGCGAAGCCGACCAGCACCCGTCAGCCAAACCCGCGAACTGGTACGCAAAGCGACTCACGTGTTGAGGAAGCACCTCACCACCAGCTCACTAGCCCCCGCCCAGCAGGGCTTCGAAGCCCGCCTTCAGGTCCTCCTTCAGGTCGTCCAGCCCCTCGAAGCCGACATGCACCCGGACCAGCGGCCCGCGTCCTGCCCAGGTGCCCGGGAGGCGGTGGGAGACCGGGTCGGCGGGCACGATGAGGCTCTCGTAGCCGCCGTAGCTGTGGCCGAGGCCGAAGACCCGCAGCCGGTTGAGCATCGCGTCGACGGCCGACTTGCCGAAGCGCGGCTCCAGTTCCACCCCGAACAGTCCCGCCGCGCCGGTGAAGTCGCGGCGCCACAGGTCGTGTCCGGGGTCCTCGGGCAGCCCCGGATGCAGGACGGCCGCCACGCCGTCCTGCTCGGCAGCCCAGCGGGCCAGCTCCAGTCCCTGGTCCTGGTGCCGGCCCAGCCGTAGGTTCAGGGTGCGCAACCCGCGCAGGCCCAGGTAGACGTCGTCGGCGCTCGCGCACTGGCCGAGGCGGATGGCCGCGCCCCGGATGACCGGGTAACTCTCCTCCGTGCAGACGATCGCGCCGAGGATGCTGTCCGCGTGCCCAGTCAGGTACTTGGTCGCGGAGTGCACCACCGCGTCCACGCCCGCGCCCAGCGCCAGCGGCCGGCAGAAGGCGGGCGTGGCCCAGGTGTTGTCCGCGATGGTGGCCACCCCCCGGGCCCGGCAGACGGCGGTGATCGCCGGGATGTCCTGCACGTCGAAGGTGGTCGAGCCCGGGGACTCCAGGTAGAGCAGCCGGGTCCGGGGGCGGATCAGCTCCTCGATCGCGGCTCCGCCCGCGCACGGGTCGTAGTACTCGGTCTCCACTCCCAGCGCGGCGAGCGAGTCGCAGAACTTCCGTGTCGGCAGGTAGACGGAGTCGCTGACGAGGATGTGGTCGCCGGCCCGGACGTAGGCGAGGAACGCCGTGGTGATCGCCGAGAGGCCGGAGCAGGTCGCCACCGCCGCGTGGCCGCCCTCCAGTTCGGTCAGCGCCTCCTCGAAGGCGCGGCCGGTGGGGGTGCCGAAGCGGCCGTAGACCGGGGTGCCGCGCTTGAGCGGGTCCGCCTGGGAGGCGTCCATCTCGGCCATGTCCTGGTAGAGGACGGTGGAGGCGCGGTGCACGGGCGGGTTGACGTAGCCGCCCTGCCGACGCGGGTCAAAGCCGGCGTGGACGAACCGCGTCTCCCGCGAGGGGGTGGACTCGTTCACCGGGCCACCGCCTGTCCGGTCCCCGCCTGTCCGGTCCCCGCCGGTTCGGGCAGCGGCAGTTCGGGCACGGCGGGCCGTCGGCCGCCACCCAGCAGCATGGCGAGAAGCGCCGCGCCCGCGCACTGTGCGGCCACCACCAGCCAGAACGTGTCCAGATCGCCGACGGCTTCGTAGTGGGCGAAGACGAATCCGCCGACGATGCCGGCGAGGAGTCCGCCGATGCCGGCGGTCAGCCGCTGAACGCCGAAGGCGAAGGCGGGGTTGCCCGGCACACGGTCGACGAGTTCCAGGTCGCAGCGCAGGAAGAGGAATATCTCGCCGAGGGTGAACAGAGCGGTGCCGGCCAGCAGGGCCGGAGTGCCGCCGAGGGCCATGGCCGCCATGCCGAGGGCCATCAGGGCGAACGAGCCGACCACCAGCAGGCGGTAGTCGGCGCGCGCGATGCGGTCGGCGCATACCGGTTGGATCAGCACCACCATGGCGCAGTTGAGCAGCATCACCCAGGCGAGGACCTGAATGTTGGTCACCCCGGCCGCGTACAGGCCCATGAAGCTCTGGAAGAAGAAGTAGAGGTAGAAGGCGAGGGCGGTGAAGAGGACCGGGCGGAGCGCGCCGCGCAGCGCCGCCCGTTTCCCGGTGGCCCCGTCGGTTCCGGTCGCCGCCGGGGCCGCGGCCGGCCGACGCTCGACCGGCTTCAGGGCAGCCTGGTGGGCCGCGGTGATCAGTGCGAAGAGCCCGGCCAGACCGATGAGCAGCAGTACCGGGTCGGCCTCGATCAGCAGCGCGGCGAGCAGCGGCCCGAGCCCCATGCCCGCGTTGAGGGCGGCGCTGCTCACCCCGAGGAAGAGCGGGCGCAGTGTGTCTGAGACGCTGGTGACGATGTACGCCTTGTTCGCCGGGAGGTACAGCGCCGGACCGCCCGCTACGAGGACAACGGCCGGGTACGCGACCCAGGGCACCTTGACGGCCAGGCCGAGCAGGACCAGGCCGACCGTGCGCAGGGTGAGCGCGAGCACCATGGTCCGCTTGAGCCCGGCCCGGTCGACGACCGGGCCGCCGAGGATGCTGCCGCCGAACTGGATGAAGGTGGCCACCGCCACCAGGATGCCGGCCACCCGGATGTCCAGGCCGACGGCCTTGACCAGGAGCACCCCGATGAACGGGGTGACCATGTAGCTGCCGAGGGCGACGACGAAGGACAGGCCGATCAAGGCCTTGAGGCCGGTCGGCAGACCGGTGAAGGTCTGCCATTTTGCGGTGAGCCCGCCGCGACGGCGTCCCCCGGTCATGGTGAGCTCTCGCCGGCCGCCGCGCCGGTGGCCACCGGCCGGTCGGAGGGCAGGCCCCACTCGCTCCACGAGCCGTCGTACACGGCGAGGTCACGGTAGCCGGCCAGGGTGGCCCCGAGCGCGAGGACGCAGGCGGTGACCCCGGAGCCGCAACTGAAGTACAACTGCTCGCGGTCCCCCACCGCCGCCTCGAACGCCGTGCGCAGCTCGTCCGCCGACCGCATCACGCCGCCGTCCCGCTGGAGCTCTGCGAAGGGCAGGCTGACGGAACCCGGCATGTGGCCGCCGCGCAGGCCCGGGCGCGGCTCGGGCGCGGTGCCGGCGTACCGCTCGCGGGTGCGTGCGTCGAGGACGGCGGCGGCCGGGTCGGCGAGGGCGGCGGTGACGGCGTCGGCGTCCACGATCAGGCCGGTCCGGAGCCGGGCGGTGAAGGTGCCGCGCGGGCCGTCGTACGCGGCGGGTACGGGCTCGACCGGGTGGCCGGCCGCGGTCCAGGCGGGCAGGCCGCCGTCGAGGACGGCGACCCGGTCGAAGCCCATGGCGCGCAGCATCCACCAGGCGCGGGCGCTGGAGTAGATGCCCTGTGCGTCGTAGACGACGACCGTGTCGGTGTCGTGCACACCGAGCGCGCGCAGGGCCTCGGTGAACTCCTGGGCGCCGTGCATGGTGTGCGGCACGGCGGAGGTGTGGTCGGACAGTTCCCCGTCGAGGTCGAAGGGCCGGGCCCCGGGGATGCGCGCGGCCGCGCCCCGGTGGGCGCCGACGGAGGCGTCGAAGAGGACTACGCCCGCCCCACGCCGCGCGGCCAGCCAGTCGGCGCCGACGAGCGGGCCGGGCAGTCCGGCGGCAGCGGTGGTGGATGTCGTCGCGCTCATGCGTTACCTCCGGAGGAATCGGCGGGCAGCCACCGGGTGTTGTCGGAGAACCAGGCCGCCACACGTTCGAGATTGGCTGCCACATCCTCCTCCGTGTCCCCATCGACCACGTAGCCGGCCAGGAACAGCCCAGACTTGACCCCGCCGTGGAACTCCTGGCCGGCCGCCCCGGTCAGCATCACCTCGCGGACGCACCCGGGCTGCTCGGCGCCGGTCCCGGCCGCCGGCAGCTGCTCCAGAACCCCGTTCTGCGGCGGGACGCACAGCGCCCCGGCGGGCCGGTACACAGGGGTGCCGAGCGTCGAGGGCAGGCCGCACTCCGCGTACAGCCACTCCTTGTCCAGGTCGAACCCGAACGCGTGCCGGACCATCGCGCTGATCATGCCGCCGCCGGTGCGGCTGGCGATCTCGCAGAAGACCAGCCGGTCGTCGGGCGTGATCCAGAACTCGGCGTGGAAGGCGGTCTGCGGCGGGGTCGGCAGCTCCGCGAGGACCGCACGCGCCGCCTTGACCAGCCGTTCGTACGACGGCTCCTGCACGGTGAGCGGGAGGTTGGCCACCCAGTCGTTGTCCCGGAAGGACAGGCAATCGTTGAGGTAGCGGAAGGGGTGGACGAAGACCACTTCGCCGCCCGCCACCAACCCGTCCACGTGGTACATCTGGCCGGGCACGAACACCTCGATCTCGCTGGTCCCCCGCCACGGGCTGGCCAGGTACGCGTCCAGCTCCGCCTCATCGCGGATGATCGCCGCGCCCAGCGAGCCCGACTCGGACACCGGCTTGATCACGACCGGGTAGCCGTGCTCGGCGACGAAGTCGAGGGCGGTGTACGCCGAGTCGATCCGCCGGAAGGCGGGGACGTCGACGGGGCCGCCCGCGAGATGGTCCTTCATGACCACCTTGTCGCGGAAGGCGAGCGCGCTCGCGGTGTGCTGGCCCGGCAGGCCGAGCAGCTCCCGCAGTTGGGCGGCCCGTACGACGTCGGCCTCGGCGCGGGCGAAGACCGCGTCGACAGCGAATTCGCGGGCCAGGCGCAGCGCGGTCTTCTCGACCAGCTGGTTGGTGTCGTACGCGTCGAAGGCGTGCACGTGCGGGAGGTGGGAGTAGCCCGCCGCGTACTCCGTCGCGGTCACGATCACCGGGACGATCCCCGAGCCGGCCAGCCACTGGTCGTACGGGGTCTTGGCGTAGGGCGTCTTGGCGAAGACGAGGATGTGGCGCATCGGGCGCATCGCGGCGGTCTTCCTCTCGGGTCAGGACTGCGAGTCGACGAGGAGCGGCAGCCGGCGCCGCTCGGGGACGCGGGAGATCAGGCCGAGTTCCTCGGACAGTTCGGTGGCGAAGCAGCCGTCCTTGTACGTACCGGAGAGCCGCTTGGCGGTGAATGCCTCGATTTCGTCGTGGTCGAACTCGACGTCGTACGAGGCGTTCTCGCCCGCCTCGCCGGTGGTGACCGTGCGGACCAGGATCCCCAGGTGCGGCTCGAAGGTGTTGACGCAGCCGACGACGTCGCCGATCTTCTCGCGGCGGCCTTCAGGGCCGTCGGAGAGGACTTCCTCCTGCGCGGGGATGGCGGCGAACAGCTGGCGGCCGGCCCGGCACCAGCCGACGTGGCCCGGGAAGCCCATGGCCTTGATGCCGAAGGTGCCGAAGTCCTCGCTGACGCCGAGCTGGAAGCCGAGCGGGATCGTCTCGTGGACCCACTTGAAGTCGAGGTACGCCTGCTCGATCTCCTCGCGGGACAGGCGCAGTTCGGGGTGGCGGCCGCCGTGGTCGGTGAAGTTGTTGAACCGGACGGTGGCCACGCCCAGCTTGTTGAAGTAGTGGGCGTAGCGCTCCAGGGAGGTGCGGCCGTGGTTGTGGCGGCCGATGGTGACGCCGATGTTGACGCGGAGGGCGTCCGCGGGGTCGACGCCCTTGTTGTACTCGGCGATGCGGCGCAGCACTTCCTCGGTGTCCTCGCCGGAGAAGACGCCCTTGATGGGGTACGTCTTGTGGTCGATGACGTTGAGGTCCTCGTCGATCACGCCGTGGTAGGTGATGGAGATGGTGCCGTAGCCGTTCTTGACAGCCAGGTCGAGGAGCTCGGTCCAGTTGTCGGCGAGCAACGGGCGGCCGCTGGTCCAGGCGTCGCCCCTCTCCATCGTCTCGGTGGGCTTGTGGTCGGACTCCTGCCGGAACTCCCGGTTGTTGGCGGGCCCGTAGATCCGCATGAACTCGCCGTCGTAGGCGAAGCTGTCCACGTAGCGGGGGTAGACGTGGTAGCCGTGCGACTGGAGGCCCTCCAGGATGCGGGGGCCTTCCTCCATGGTGAAGGACTTGTCGTAGACCTTCTCGTAGTTGACGAACCAGCAGTGGGTGCACTTCTGGCCGCAGGTGTTCTTTCCGACCTTGGTGTCGAGGTCGAGGTAGATGTGGATGTCCTCAGGCTTGATGTCCTTGAAGGGCATCGAGAATGGGGCATCACCATGGAAATCATAGGAAATAGGAGCGTTCTGGATGGACATGTATCCCCCGAGCGGTGACGTGGTCAATGAACAAATGAGGGGTGTGAGGGGTGTGCGGGGTGTGCGGGGTGTGCGGGGTGGGCGGATCGGCGGTCTGAACGGTGTTCGCGTCAAAGGGTCGGATCGGGAGCGGTGGTGACCACCGGGTGGCCGATCAGTTCCGCGACGGCCGCCGCACAAGCGTTGGTGTCTGCTGCGGTCAGGACGGCCATGCCGAGCCGGTCCGAGGAGGAGCGCAGGGGGTGGACCTGGTCTCCGGGGAGGACGGAGAGGTCCCAGGCGTGGACATGCCCGTGGGCGAGGGTGGGCGGCGGCCCGACGGCCGTCACCCGCCCGGGCGAGGCGGTAAGGAAGACGGTGGCGGCTGCGGCCGCTGTGGCGGGGCCGCGGCCGACCGCCGCGCCGACCGCCCAGCCGAGGGCGGCGCGCCGCCATTCGACCCCGGTGGTGAGACGGACCAGGTCCGCGATGCCGTCGCCGCCGAGCCGGGTGTGGGTCTCGATCACGACGACCTTGTCGCCGTCGACCATGACCTCGGTGTGGCTGGGGCCGTCGGTGAGGCCGATGGCGTCGAGCAGCTCGCCGACCGCCCGGGCGACCAGCTCCTGACGGCGCGGGTCCAGGGAGGGCGGCGGCATCATGTGGCTGACCTCGATGAAGCCGTCCGTGGTGCCCTTCTCGGCGATGGGTTCGATTCCCGTCATCCGCTCTTATACGAAGGCCCAGGTCACAGACCTGGGCCTTCGTCATTGTCCAGACCTCTCCAGCAGGGCCGTGCCCTCCGCATGCCCCAACTCCCGCGAACACGGCCGATCGTCATGCCGGAAGTGCCAGTTGGTGGCGCTCCGCCAAACGTCGAACCGTCGACCCGGATGCGGTTAGCCGGCCCGTCACGACGCGATCACTCGGCCGCCCGGAGCCCGAGCTCGTCGAGCAGGTCACGGACGCGCTGCTCGATCTGGTCGCGGATGGGCCGGACCGCCGCGACACCCTGTCCAGCGGGGTCTTCGAGAGTCCAGTCAAGGTAGCGCTTGCCAGGGAAGTAGGGGCAGGCGTCGCCGCAGCCCATGGTGATCACGATGTCGGACGCTTGGACGGCCCCGGCAGTCAGCACCTTGGGCGTTTCAGCGGAGATGTCGATCCCGACCTCCTTCATGGCTTCGACCACGGCGGGGTTGACGGCGTCGGCCGGGGCGGAGCCGGCTGAGCGGACCTCGACGCGGTCTTGGCCGAGGTGGGTGAGGAAGGCGGCACCCATCTGCGAGCGGCCGGCGTTGTGGACGCAGACGAACAGAACCGACGGGCGTATGGGGGACGGATTCACGGCAGGAGGCTCCAGAGGTTCAGCGGGAGGCGGGGACGGCGGCGGGAGCTGCGGATCGTTCCGTGGTCTGCCGGGCGAGCGGGCCGAAGACGAGGGTCAGCATGCCGAGGCCGGCGGCGGCGCCGAGCAGCTGGGCGGCGATGAAAGCGGGGACCGAGGCGGGGGCGATTCCGGCGAAGGACTCGGTGAAGGCCCGGCCGATGGTGACCGCCGGGTTCGCGAAGGAGGTGGAGGAGGTGAACCAGTACGCCGCACCGATGTACGCGGCCACCACCGCAGGCGCCAGGTTCGCCCGGCCGGCCCGGTTCAGGCCGAACGCCACCAGCAGCAACCCTGCCGTGGCGACGATCTCGCCCAGCCACAGGTGGGGCGCCGAGCGGTCGTGGGTGGAGAAGGCCAGCACCTGCCGGCCGAACACTGCGTCGGCCAGGATTGCGCCGGTGATCGCGCCGCCGATCTGGGCGGGTATGTATGCGCCCACGTCCCGCAGGGAAGGTCCGTCGCCTGAGCGGCGGCCGGTGAACCACGCGGCGAGGGTGACTGCGGGGTTGAGGTGGGCGCCGGAGACCGGGCCGAGCACCGCGATCAGCACGCCGAGCCCGAACACCGTCGCCAGGCAGTTGGCGAGCAACTGGATGCCGACGTCCTTCGACAGCTCGGTGGCCTGGATGCCGGAGCCCACTACGACCGCCACCAGCAGAGCGGTGCCGACCGCCTCGGCCGCCACACGGCGTCTCAGCGGCACCAGCTGGCCACTCATGCGTTCACCCCGGCGGGCTGCGGAGCCTTCAGCACGGTGGCGAGCCGGTCCAGTGCTGCGGGCAAGACCCAGTAGTAGACCCAGGTTCCGCGACGTTCGCAGTCGACCAGGCCGGCCTGCCGCAGCAGCTTGAGGTGGTGGGAGATCGTCGGCTGGGACAGCTCGAAGGCCGGGGTCAGCTCGCACACGCAGACCTCACCCCCCTCCCGCGAGGCGATCATCGACAGCAGCCGCAGCCGGACCGGGTCGCCCAGGGCCTTGAACACCCTCGCCAGGTCGGCGGCCTGGTCCTCGTCCAGCGGCGCGGCCGCGAGCTGGCCGCAGCAACCGTCGGCGTCCTGGTCGAGCACCACGAGCTCTTGTTTCGACATGCTTCTATGTTGACGTTCTTCGAACCAAGGCGCAAGGTTGAATCGAAGAACATCGAAGCAGCATGTCCTGCCCCAGGCCGGCAGGACATTCGTCCGTTGGGAGTCGTCGTCATGAGCGAGCAGTCCACCGACCTGCGCGAGACCGTCCGCCGCCGCTACGCCGCAGCAGCCGTCCAGGTCACCGAGGGCGGCACCGCCTGCTGTGGGCCGCAGGCCGTCGAGGTCGACGAGAACTTCGGCTCCACCCTCTACGCCGCCGACGAGCGCGGGACCCTGCCCGCCGAGGCCGTCGCCGCCTCCCTGGGCTGCGGCAACCCCGCAGCCGTCGCCGACTTGAACGAAGGAGAACGGGTCCTGGACCTGGGCTCCGGCGGGGGCATCGACGTCCTCCTCTCCGCCCGCCGCGTCGGCCCCACCGGCAAGGCGTACGGCCTGGACATGACCGAGGAGATGCTCACCCTGGCCCTCGCCAACGCCGCCAAGGCCGGAGCGGTAAACGTCGAGTTCCTCAAGGGCACCATCGAGGCCATCCCGCTGCCCGCGAACACCATCGACGTCGTCATCTCCAACTGCGTGATCAACCTGTCCACCGACAAGCCCGCGGTCTTCGCCGAGACCTACCGGGTCCTCAAGGCCGGCGGACGGATCGGCGTCTCCGACGTCGTCGCCGAGGACGCCCTCACTCCCGAGCAGCGGGCCGAGCGCGGGGACTACGTCGGCTGCATCGCCGGCGCTCTCTCCTTCACCGAGTACCGCCACGGGCTCGCGGCGGCCGGGTTCACGGACATCGAGATCACTGCGACCCACTCGGTCGCCGACGGCATGCACTCGGCCATCGTCCGGGCCGTCAAGCCCGCCGTCGCCGTCTCCACACCCTCACCGGAATGCTGCGGGGTCAACGCCTGCTGCACTCCGACCGAGGAAGCCGCCACCACGGACACGACCGTCAGCGAGGCCAAAGCCGCCGCTGGGTGCGGCTGCGCGGGCTGAGTCCGCAGACGATCGGCACCGAGGTCCGGCCCAGGCCCGCCGAGCTCCGTTCAGAAGGCGCTCAGGGCGTCGTGGGTGTTGGTGCGGTACAGGCCGACCTTCGGGCTGGCGACGCTGCCCGGCTTGGCCAGCTGGAGGCTGACGCCGTCCGCGTTCGGCATGTGCTCCTTGTCGGCCAGGACGTTGATCTCGTCGGCCACGGGGCCGTTGCCACCCGACGGGTTGAGGTCCACGGCCGCGTACGCGGTGGCGCCGGGGTGCACCGGGTACGCCGGGGCGCCGCCCAGTCCACCGGGGGCAGTGGCCTGGAGACCCAGCGCGCCGCCCTTGGCACTGAAGCCGACGGTGGGGAAGTAGTCCAGACCGCAGGAGGTGGAACCGTTGTTGGTCACGGCGATGACGCGGACGGTGGCCCGAGCGCCCGTCGGGGAAGTGACCTTGACGGTCAGGTTGTGCGCCGAGCAGGGGTGGGAGTAGGCGTAGGAGTCACCGGTGGTGCCCCCTGTGTTCTTGCCGCCCGAACCGGCCTTCGCCGGGGTGGCGTTGGCCGTGCCGGTTCCGGTGCCCTTGCCGGCGGAAGGGGCGGCGGAGGCACCCTCCCCGGACGGCGTCACGGTCCCGGTCGAGACCGGCTTGTCCGCGCTCGTGGCCGCGGCGGGGTTCGCGGTCGGCCCGCCTGCGCTGTCCGAGCCGCCGCAGGCGGTCAGGGCCAGGGCGAGGCCGACGGTGGCGGTGGCCAGGGCGGTGGTGCGGAGTCGGTAGGTGCGCATGGGTAACTCTCCGTATCGGTACGGTCGTCGGACGTAGGCTTCCGCTTGCCGCCTGACGAGACATTGGGTGGGGCTGCTGTTGCGGTGGGCTGCTGCCGCGGACGGCCGGGGGCGTGTCGGTGGGGCGGGTGGGGGCCCTCCCGTTGCGACCGCCGAATCCGATCGCCGATCCGACGGCGGACCGACGAGCTGATGGCGCAACTGTGGGGCCGGATTCGTTCCAGTGGCGTCTGGGCCGGGATAGTAGGAACCCTGGAACGCCCGCAGCCCCTCTCACCTGGGCGATCGGGTGAGCCTGGAACGTGCTTCCGGGATGAGGGGGAGGGTGGAATGGCCACGGAGACGGAGCGGTTCGCGGAGCTGATGCGCGGATTCAAAGAGCGCTCGGGGCGCAGCTACGGCATGCTCGCGAAGCGTCTGCACTCCAGCAACTCGACGCTGCACCGCTATTGCAGCGGCGTGGCGGTGCCCACGGATTACGCCCCGGTCGAGCGGTTCGCCCGGGTCTGCGGTGCCTCGGCCGACGAACTGCTCGCGCTGCACCGGCAGTGGCTGCTGGCGCTGGTGGAACGGCGGCGGGGGGTGACGGAGGGGCAGGCCTCGGGGCCGGGGGCGGCGAACTCCACGGCGCCGCGGGGCGGTGACGCCGTGCCGGAATCGCCACCCGCGTCGGTGACGGCCGGGGAGGCTTCGGAGGTGCGGCCGCAGGCGGAGACCGGCCCCGCACCGACCCCGGCGTCCGCGGCCGGGTCCGCCCCGGCGCCCGGACCTGCCGCTGCGGAGACACCTGCCCCGGCGCCCATCCCCGCTTCCGCGCCCGCTCCCGCGCCGGCACCGGCACCGGAGGCACCGGAGGCACCCGCACACGCTCCCGCCGCCCTTGTCCAGCCGGGCCCGGCCGGGGCCTCCGTACCCGGGGCCCGGCGTCCTCGGCTGTGGCTCGCCGTTGCGGCCGCCGTGGCCACCGCCGCGGTGGCCGGGACCGCCGCCGCCGTCTCCGCCATGGGAGATACGGGTCACGGGGACACGGGCCACGGCGCCGTCCAGCCGTCCTCGCGCGAGCGGGCGGCGGGCCCGGCCTCGCCGTCCGGCGGGTCGTCGTCACCCACGCCCCCAGCCGATTCCGCACCCCCGTCCAGCCAGGCACCGTCGTCGCCCCCGGCAACGTCCGCGTCCACTCCGCCGGCCACCGGCAAGGAGGGGGCCTCCCCCACCGCCCCGTTCACGGTCAACGTCCTGCCCGACAACTGGGACAGCCCCTGCGACCAGTGGTTCGCCCTGGACAAGGCACCCGGCACGGTCCCCCCGCCCCCGGCCGGGCAGGCGACCGGAGGGTGGGCCCGGGCCCTGGACGCCGTCCCGGCGGGGCACCTGCGCATGCAGCTGACCGTCCAGGGCACCGAGGGCAAGGCCGCGATCCTGCACGCGCTGTACGTCCATGTCGTGAGCGGCCGCAAGGCTCCCGGCTGGAACGCGTACACCATGGGCGCCGGTTGCGGCGGCGCACTGGTGCCGGCGTCCTTCGCCGTGGACCTGGACGACGCCTCCCCGAGGGCCAGGCCGGCACCCGGCAAGGAGGGCGAGCGGCCGACGGCCTCGACCGATTTCCCGTACAAGGTCTCCGCCACCGACCCCCAGGTGCTGAACATCGACGCCGCCACACTCGGTCAGGACGTCAGTTGGTACCTGGAGCTGGCCTGGAGCAGTGGCGACCGCCAGGGCACCACCCGCATCGACGACCACGGCCGCCCGTTCCGCACGGTCGCCCTGAACGCCGGCCACCGCTACTGGTACAACGCGAACAAGAACGCCTGGCTGCCGGACACGGAGTGAAAGGACCGACCGGCCTGGCAGCACGCGACCTCGGGGAAGGGGATTCCGTCCAGCTGGATGGGACCGCCAGTGCATCGCAGACGGCGGCCATCCCAACCAGGGCCTGTGGTGAAAGTGCTGGTCACAACCATTCGTTGTGGGCCCCGCCCAGCACACCGGATGGGGTCGCGGGCGATGGCGTGCCGCCCGCGTGTGAGTCAGCGACCTGGGGCTTTTGTGATGTTCGGAGGCCGGCTGGCGCAACGCTGCGCTCGGTGCGAATCAATATCTGTCCCGGCGGGCTGAGACTTTAGCGGGCAACGCGAGGAGGGTTTTCGCGGCGGTACCGGGAAGTAAATATTCGACCATCGAAATCGGCTGCGGCGTGCTACTGTCATCTCGGTTGCAGTTTTGGTACCCACAAACTTAAAGCGCCTCCAGCCGGCCTCCGTGCCGCATGGTGGGGCTTCATATTTCCGGTCAATATCCGGGCGGGGCATCATCGCGGCGACACGGTTTCCGCATAGTGCGGGAGCCGGTGTACTGCCCCCCAAGGAGATATGACATGACTGCTGGCACCGTGAAGTGGTTCAACGCGGCAAAGGGTTTCGGCTTCATCGAGCAGGAAGACGGCGGCCCCGACGTGTTCGCCCACTTCTCGAACATCGCCGCCCAGGGCTTCCGCGAGCTGCTGGAGGGCCAGAAGGTCACCTTCGACATCGCGGCGGGCCAGAAGGGCCCGACGGCGGAGAACATCGTTCCCGCCTGACGCTGAACCGCGTTTCGCAGCTGGGGCCCGCATCCCTTGGGGTGCGGGCCCCAGCTGCACACAGTTCCCGCGGTGCGTCTACCCGCGGGACCCCGCACGGGATGGCGCCGCCTTGGAGCCGCTCCCGAGCTTGTTTCTCCGTTTTCGCGTCCGTATGACGCCACCCTCATCGCAGCGACCGACCCCGCACGTATTTTCCGTGCCGGATCCGACTGCACATTCCATTCGGCCCGTTCTCGCAATTCCCCGTGCTGCTCTTCCGCTGTGGGAATTCCTTGATGCGTGCCGTATCAAGGAAGGTTTCGCATGAATCCCACGCGTAAGAACGAGCGCTCGTCCCGTACCCGCAGCCGTACCGGCGGCCCCGCTTTCGGTGCGGGCGCCGGTTCGGATCGGGGCGGCCGATTCGGTGCTCCGGCCCGGAATCGTTCCGCAGGTCCGATCCGCTCGGGCGGCTCAGGCCGTCGGCCCGCCGCCGTTCAGGGCGAGTTCGCGCCGCCGAAGACGATCACGCCCGCCCTGGCGGCCGTCGAGGCCTTCTCCGATCTCGACATGCCGGCCGAGCTGCTGGCCGCCCTCGGCGCGCAGGGCGTGAGCGTGCCCTTCCCGATCCAGGGCGCCACCCTGCCCAACACCCTTGCGGGCCGGGACGTCCTCGGCCGTGGCCGTACCGGCTCCGGCAAGACGCTCGCCTTCGGTCTGGCGCTGCTGGCCCGTACCGCCGGGCAGCGCGCCGAGCCCCGCCAGCCGCTCGCGCTGATCCTCGTACCCACCCGCGAACTGGCCCAGCAGGTGACCGACGCGCTCACCCCGTACGCCCGCTCGGTGAAGCTCCGCCTGGCCACCGTGGTCGGCGGCATGCCCATCGGCCGCCAGGCCAACGCCCTGCGCGGCGGCGCCGAGGTCGTGGTCGCCACCCCGGGCCGGCTGAAGGACCTCATCGACCGTGGCGACTGCCGGCTGAACCAGGTCGGGATCACCGTCCTCGACGAGGCGGACCAGATGGCCGACATGGGCTTCATGCCCCAGGTCACCGCGCTCCTCGACCAGGTACGCCCCGAGGGCCAGCGGATGCTGTTCTCCGCCACCCTCGACCGCAACGTCGACCTCCTGGTACGCCGCTACCTGACGGACCCGGTCGTGCACTCCGTCGATCCCTCGCAGGGCGCGGTGACCACGATGGAGCACCACGTCCTGCACGTCCACGGCGCCGACAAGCAGCGGACGACGACGGAGATCGCCGCCCGCGACGGCCGCGTGATCATGTTCCTCGACACCAAGCACGCCGTGGACCGCCTCACCCAGGACCTCCTCGACAGCGGCGTCCGGGCCGCGGCCCTGCACGGCGGGAAGTCCCAGCCGCAGCGGACCCGGACCCTGGCTCAGTTCAAGACCGGACACGTCACCGTGCTGGTCGCCACGAACGTGGCCGCGCGGGGCATCCACGTCGACAACCTGGACCTCGTCGTCAACGTCGACCCGCCGACCGACCCCAAGGACTACCTGCACCGCGGCGGCCGCACCGCCCGCGCCGGCGAGTCCGGCCGCGTCGTCACCCTGGTCACCCCCAACCAGCGCCGCGACATGACCCGCCTCATGCAGGCCGCCGGGATCGTCCCGCAGACCGCTCAGGTCCGCTCCGGCGAAGAGGCCCTGCACCGGATCACCGGCGCCCGGACCCCCTCGGGGATCCCCGTCACCATCACCGCGCCGGTCGTCGAACGCGCCAAGCGCGGTCCGGCCTCCCGCGGCAGGCGGGGATCCGTCTCGGCCGCACGGCGCGCGAGTGCGCGTCAGTCCGCCTTCGACGCGGCGGCCTGACCACCACGTGATCAGAAGACTGACCTATCTCTGCAGGGGGCACGTGGTGACGCTGGTTCGCATGCAGGCCCGTTCCGCCGGAGCCAACCCGGCTCCCCGGCCGGTGGACGACGCCATGGAGGCGGCAGGCCTTCAGGTCGGTGACGACATGACGGTCGAGGTGGCTCTGTCCGTCATGGCCAGTGCCCGCGCGGTCCGCCTGCCGGTCTTCGACGAGTACGGGCTGCTGACAGGGCTGGTCACCCGGGACCGGCTCTCCGCCATCCGCAACAGCAGCGCGTACACGGACCGCATCCGGCTGCGCGAGGCCCTCGGCGACCACGGGCCGTTCACCTCGCCCATGACCCCCCTGGCCCAGGCCGGGCAGGCGAGGGGCCGCCGGCTCGACGCCCCGCCCGTGGTCGACGGACAAGGCAGCGCCCCGGGCGTCCTCGCCCTCGCCCGCTGATCCGCCTTGTCGTCACTCCAGAATCGCCCCCTCTCCTTCCTGTGAGGCAACAATGCGCTGTGTCATCGCCCGCTTCCCGTTCGACCTGACCAAGAGCGGCGTCCTGGAATCGATGAAGGGCATCAAGCCCGAGGAAGTCGTCGGCGACTCCGTGATCATCGGCCGCCGCGTCTACCCCGTGAAGCAGGTCGGCCAGGTCATCACCCGCCAGGACCGCCGTGACTTCAGCGCTGGTGAAGTCCTCCGGGCCATGACCCAGCTCGGCTTCACCTGCCGCGGTGTGTCCCAGGCCCCCCGGGCCGCCGCGCCCGCGCGCGTCCTCAGTCCGCTTCAGCACGCATCCGCGATGCTCGGCACCTCGGTCGCCGTCTGACCGAGGGGCAGCGCGAGCCGCACCCGCACCGCACGCAGGGCCCGACCGGAGCACCGGTCGGGCCCTGTCGTGTACCCGGGGACTTCTCACCTGGCCGTCTGAGCGGCCAGGCCCGGCCCGCAGCGTCCCCACGTGTCCGCCCCTGTCGGCGGATGCCGATTACCTCCTCCCCGACCGCACGAAAATCTATGGTGGCTGGAGTAGACATTCCGCGACCGCCTGGTTATGGTTTCTCTCGTAGCCCAGAGAGACAGCAGGGCCTGGCAGAGACGAACTGCCGGCAGCAGTACTCGCAGTTGAAGTAGTTGCAGTTCAGCAGGGCGGTGCGGTCGTGGAGTGTCGAAGCCAAGGTTGTGCAGGACGGCGACGGGACTGACGACCGGACCGGGCGGCCCGCAGTGATCAGGGGCCGCCAAGAGCAGGACGCAGTGAACGCAGTGGCACAGTGAGCAGCACCTCGGTGAAGGCGTCGGCTGCGGGCGCACGCACCGGGAGGTTCGGCAGTGGGGTTCCAAGCCAGAGCAGACGCACGATGGGCGACGGGGCTGGCTGCCGGAGAGCGGCGCTGGGTAAGGCCGCAGAGCAGTACGTAGTACCAGTAGTAGGCAGTACCAGCAGTACGCAGTATCAGCAGTACGCAGTTCCCAGAAGGTAAGCAGTTGATCACCGAGGGAAGAACGGAGGAGCCGTCACTATCAGGATCGCCCGGTGAACAAAGGCGATCCCCGCGCTTCCGGCAGCATTTCGGCCGGGGCGGCGGAAACGCAGGGTCGGCGCAGTATCAGGGCCGACAGATGGTGTAGTAGTTCCTTCGGGGCCCTGGTGCCATAGGCACCAGGGCCCCTCCACGCGTTCCATGAAGAGGTGCAATGACAGCAGACGATTCGCTCGGCCGGCTTGATGACAACGACTACCCGGCCTACACGATGGGCCGGGCCGCAGAAATGCTCGGGACCACGCAGGGTTTTCTCCGGGCACTCGGCGAAGCCCGCCTCATCACCCCGCTGCGCTCGGCCGGTGGCCATCGGCGCTATTCCCGCTACCAGCTGCGCATCGCCGCCCGCGCCCGCGAGCTCGTCGACCAGGGCACCCCCATCGAGTCCGCCTGCCGCATCATCATCCTCGAAGACCAACTCGAAGAAGCCCAGCGCATCAACGCCGAATACCGCCGCGCCGCCGAATCGTCCGCGCCGCCGGCCTCGGCCTGAGGTGTGATGCACCCGTCCGGGCCAACAGGAAACTCCCCCTCCACCGCCTACGGTGTCCGGCTCTTCGTCGAGCCGCTGGTTACGGCCCGCAGCTGGTCCATGGTGAGGGTCTTGTCCGCGGCCGGCATGCCGAAGGTGAACGGCGTGCCGAAGGAGTCGTAGTCGGTGGTGCTCGTGCGGCCTGCCCGCGTCGACTCAAGCTTGGTCAGCCGGAGTTGGCCGTCCTCCAGGTAGTAGACGTCCTGGGTACTGCCGACCGGGGTCTCGAAGGCCGATGCCCGCTTGCCGTTCAGGGGGCCGTCCTTGCCCGGCGCGGCCCGGACCGTCTCCGGGATCCGGAAGTACATGTCGCAGCCGGACGCCGTCGGGCTGGTCACGTACGAGTCGGCAAGGCGGTCGGGGACGGTGAGCGACTGCCCGCGCTGGCGCAACGCGGCGGCGAACAGGGGGGCGCTGGTGTAGGAGGTGCCGGCTTTGCAGTAGATGTCGCCGGAGACCGACCCCGTGACCCGCATGTGCAGTCCGTGCTCCGGGTCCCACCAGGTTTCCTGCGTGGCACCGGGGAAGGCGGTGGTGGTTCCCGAGCTGTGGAACGACTCGGCCAGCATCATTCGGTTCGGCTCGGCCTGCTCTCAGTCGGTGATGGCGATCTTCCCGTTGGCCGGGACGGACGCCGCAGCCGTGTCCGGCTTGGGCGCGGTGAGGCCCTTGAGGAGCTGGGCGAGGTCGACGCCGGTGGTGGAGCCGAGGAGTTCCATGCCCTGGGCGACGTTGTCGGCCACGGTACGAGTGAGCTTGCCGGCGCCGTCGGTGGAGATGACGGTCATCTTGTCGATGGCGGACAGCGGTTCGGCTGCCTTGGCGACGACCTGCGGCAGGACCTCGACCAGCATCTGGATCTTCGCCGCGTCGCCGTAGCTCTCGAAGGCCTCGGCCTTCTTCTGCATGGCCTCGGCCTCGGCCGCGCCCTTGGCCGCGATGGCGGAGGCTTCCGCGGCGCCCTCCAGGCGGACGGCGTCGGCGACGGCGGCCCGGCGGGCCAGTTCGGCCTCACCGCGCTTGGCGCCTTCGATGGCTTCGGCCTCGGCGAGGGCGGAGCGGCGCTGCTTCTCGCCCTCACCGGTCAGCCGGGCCCGCTCGGCCTCCGCCTGGGCGGCCGCGATGGCCGCCAGGCGCTCGGCCTCGGCCTGCTTGACCCGGGCCACGCGCTTGGCTTCCGCTTCCTGCTCGGCCTCGTAGCGCCGGGCGTCGGCGGGCTTGCGTACCTGGGTGTCGAGCTGGCGGTCGGTCAGGGCGGCCTGGCGTGCGGCGACCTTCTCCTGCTCGGTGAGGATCTGCTGCTGGCGGTCGGCGTCGGCCAGCGGACCGGCGGCGTTCGCCTGGGCGGTGGCCGCGTCGGTCTCCGCCTTGATCTCGGCCTGGCGCAGGTACAGGGTGCGCTGCGCGACGGCGATCTCCTCCTCCGCCTTCAGCCGGGCCTGCTCGGCGGCCTGCCGGGAGTTGGCCTCGGCGATGTCCGCTTCCTGCTTGGCGCGGGCGGCCTCGGGGCGGCCGAGGTCCTCCAGGTAGGAGCCCTCGGTGGTGATGTCCTGGATCTGGAAGGCGTCCAGCACCAGGCCCTGCCCGGACAGGCTGGCCTCGGCCTCCTCGGCGACCTGGCCGGCGAAGGCGGCTCGGTCGCGGATGATGTCCTCGACCGACATCCGGCCGACGATGGCGCGCAGCGCGCCCGACAGCACTTCCTGGGTGAAGCCGACGATGCCGTCCTGCTGTTGCAGGAAACGCTGGGCGGCGGCGCGGATGGCGTCCTCGTTGCCGCCGACCTTGACGATCGCGACACCCTCCAGGTTGGCCTTGATACCGCGCAGGGTGACCGCGCCGCGGACGGCGATCGGGATGTGCCGGCTGGAGAGGTCGAGGGAGTAGCGCTGCTGGACGAAGGGGACGACGAACACGCCGCCGCCGACCACGACCTTCTGGCCGCTGTTGTCGGTGGATATCTGCCCGGTGTCGGGATCCGTGGACTTCTTGCCGCGCCGGCCCGTGATGATGAACGCCTCGCTGGGACCCGCGACCTTGTAGCGGGTGACGACCACCAGGGCGAGCAGGACGAGGAGTACGACCACTCCCACGACCGCGATGACGACTGAACTCATGGTTGATCCCCCCTGCCCGCTCTCAAGGGGCAGATCGGTGGTGGATGAGGTGGTGGCGGGCGTCCGTCAGCGCTCGACGGCGCGGACGCTGACCGAGGAGGACGACGGCGTCGCCGTCACCCAGACCTCCGCGCCCCGGGCCAGTGGCTCCTCGGCGGTCGCCGCGTACTTGGCCGGCTGGCCACCGAGGCGCAGCAGCACCTCGCCGTAGCCACCCGCCGGGATGGCGGTGACGACGGTCCCGGCCGAGCCGAGGAGTTCGGACGCGCGCGGGGC
Organism: Streptomyces sp. NPDC102258; assembly: GCF_055584685.1. Taxonomy (NCBI): domain Bacteria; kingdom Bacillati; phylum Actinomycetota; class Actinomycetes; order Kitasatosporales; family Streptomycetaceae; genus Streptomyces; species Streptomyces sp. NPDC102258. Next base: position 69,948 of record NZ_JBVJLO010000007.1, on the reverse strand, counting down.
GGTCCCGCCGCCGGCCCGGGCGAGGGCGCGGCTGAAGCGGTACGTCAGCCAGCCCGCCCCCGAACCGGCCACGGCCCCCGCGGCGGCTGCCGCTCCCGGCCCTAGGCCGGTGGCCCCGAGCACGATCGCCCCCGTGAAACCGAGCATCGAAACGAAGCCCGCGACCACCGGCAGCGACAGCCATCCGTCGAACAGTCCGTCCAGGGCGCCGTCGAAAACCCCCTCCAGCACCCCGTCGAACACCAGCGAACAGGCCAGCAGGGCGATTCCCCCGATGCCGAGACCCAGAAACAAGCCCATGAGCACCTCCCTGCTTGACACGTGTTTCCGCCGGACAACGGCATCGTGTCAGCCGACCCGCCCCCCACACATTGCCCACTTCCGGCAATCTTTACGGGGCTTTAACGCACCGGGGACGGCAGCGGGCCGCCACGGTCGGCGGCGGGCGGCAGCCGGGTTCGCTTCCCTTGCCCCGCCCCACGACAAAGCCCCAGGTCAGTGACCTGGGGCTGTGGCGATGGGCAGGGGCCCGGCTGTCGAGGCGCTTGGCTCGGCCGGATGGTCCCCGGTGTCAGCTCTGGGGGGTGGGGGTGCTCGCCTGTGCGGGGTTTTCGGGCGCGGCCGCCTTTTCGCGCATCTTGCGTACCAGTTCCGCCCTCTGGTCGGCGGCGCTGCGGCGGTCGAGGTTGCGGTGCGGGCCGTTGTTCTGGCGCTCGGCGCGGGACTGCCTCTTGCGCTGGCCACCGCCCATGCCCACGGGGTTGTCGATGTTCTTGCTCACGGTCATGGGTTCTCCCGGTACGAGGTGGAGTGATCTACGGATTCGGCGGTGGGGGACGGGCGCGGCGACGTCAAGGGCGTCAGCGGGCGGCCCGTCACGCTCTCACTCGTGAATCGACGTCTGGAAGAACATGCCAATGACGTTACCCGGTCCCGTCGGCACACGACGCCACGCCTTTCGCCGCCCCTGGCGACATGGACGTCCTTGCGCGGGACCTCCGAGGAGGACGGAAAACGCCGCTGGTCTGCCAGGAAACCCTCCGCGAAGAGGAGCCGGGAGGAGCTTTACCCGACGGGTTGAGAGCCCTCAGCGGATCCGAAAAAGGGTGCGCGGATCGTCGGCGTCGACGGTGATCTCGACGCCCGAGGTCGAGCTGAAGGCGGCGATGCCCCGGATCAGCCGGATCCGGTCGAACGGGTTGGACTCCATGAAGAACATCGCCCACACCAGCGCACGGTCAGGAGTCAGGCGTGCGATGACCCCTCCGACCCGTACGAGCCCTCGCCACCCCACAACAGGCCCCTCTCTCCCAGGTCCGTCGTACACCCGCATCGAACCGATCCGGACGCGGCCGGCCGCACCGCCGCTCCGACCGTCAGACCTCACCGGTCGGTGGTTCGCCTCTCCCGTCGGCGGGGGGTGCCGTGGGGCGGGAGAGGATGTGGGGCTTATACGTACAACAGGAGGCAAGGCGCGTGGAGAAGACCGATGTTCGTCCCGTTTTTCGGACGCGAAGGGATCAGTTGCGCAATGGGGGGCGGGGATCGCTCATCGGGACCGGTTTCGGGGTGATGTGGTTCGCGTTAGGGCAGGCCGGGGTGCACGGGGGTGGCCGGCCGGCCGTGCTCGTCGGCGGAGGGTTGCTGTTCGCCGCCGCTGTGGGCGCCGTGGTCCGGCTCTTCCTGCTGGCCCGGAGTACGCCGCCCGGCGAGGGGGGCGCGCCCGTGGTGGCGGCGGGTGGGGGGCCGAAGTTCCTTACGGTCGTGCTGATCGAGACTGCCGTGCTCGCGGGGGGCAACAGCTACATACGCGGCAGCCTGCACCGCCCCGAGCTGATGCTGGCCTGGTCGGCGCTGGTGGTCGGGGCGCACTTCTTCCCGCTGGCCAGGAGCCTGCGCGCGCCGGTGCTGCGCTGGCTCGGCGCCGCGATGCTCGCCACCGTCGGCCTCGCGGCGCTGGCCACGCTGCTGCCGGGTGCGACCGAGAACGTCTGGCGGGCCGTGCCGGGCATCGGCTGCGCGGCCGTGCTGTGGGCCGGAGCCGTGTACACCGGCCTGCGGGCGGGGGCGCGGCAGCAGGCGTAGCGCGGGACGCCGATGCCTTGACCTAGCCTTCTTGCGACAAGGATGCAATTACTTTTCGGCTGCAAGAAGGTGCTGTGGTGAGCTTTCCGGTGGTGCTCGGTGTCGAGTCGTCCTGCGACGAGACCGGGGCCGGGCTGGTGCGGGACGGACGGTTGTTGGGGCATGCCGTCGCTTCGAGCATGGACGAGCACGCGCGCTTCGGCGGGGTCGTGCCCGAGATCGCGGCGCGGGCCCATGTGCAGGCCTTCGGCCCGGTGGTGCGGGAGGCGCTGGAGCGGGCCGGGCTGCGGATGGCGGACATCGGGGCCGTGGCCGTGACCACCGGGCCGGGGCTGTCCGGCGCCCTCCAGGTCGGGCTCGCCGGGGCCAAGGCGCTGGCCTTCTCCCTCGGTGTCCCGCTGTACGGCGTGCACCACCTGGCCGGGCACGTGGCCGCCGACACCCTGGAGCACGGGCCGCTGCCCGACCCGTGCATGGTGCTGATCGTCTCCGGCGGCCACACCTCGCTGCTGCTCGTACGGGATCTCGCGCGCGATCCGATCGTCCACCTCGGGGACACCGTCGACGACGCGGCCGGCGAGTGCTTCGACAAGGTGGCCCGGGTCTTCGGGCTGCCGTACCCGGGCGGGCCGGCCATCGACCGCACGGCGCGGGAGGGCGATCCGCGCGCCGTGCGGTTCCCACGCCCGCTGACCGGGCCGAAGGACTCCCGCTACGACTTCTCCTTCTCCGGCCTCAAGACCGCCGCCGCCCGCTGGGCCGAGCAGCACCGGAGCCGCGGCGAGGAGCTGCCGCTCGCCGACGGTGCGGCCTCCCTCCAGGAGGCCGTCGCCGACGTCCTGACCCGCAAGGCGGTCGACGCCTGCCGGGAGCACGGGGTGGACACCCTGGTCGTGGTCGGCGGGGTGGCCGCGAACTCGCGGGTCCGGGCCCTGGCCGAGGAGCGCTGCCGGGCGGCCGGCATCACGCTGCGGGTCCCGCCGCTGCGGCTGTGCACCGACAACGGCGCGATGATCGCCGCCGTCGGCGACCTGCTGGTGCGGTCGGGCGCCCGGCCGGCCCCGCTGGACGTGTCGATCGATCCGTCCGCGCCGCTGGAGTACGCGGCCCTGCACCCCGTCGCCCTCTCCCGCCCCTGAGGGGGAATATCTGTTCCGGCCGAATGAGAATTCAAAGGGGCGCCGGGTGAGGGTTTTTGGGGCCTTGAAGTGGGCCGGTTTGCCGCCCCGCACGGGCCCGTTCCGCGTGCTACTGTCCATAACAGTTGAAGTTGTGGTTCCCGAGATGTTCTCGCATTTGCCGGTCTTTTCCGGACGGGGTCCGCACATCCCCGAAGGAGATATGACATGGCTACTGGCACCGTGAAGTGGTTCAACGCCGAAAAGGGTTTTGGCTTCATCGAGCAGGACGGTGGCGGCGCTGACGTGTTCGCCCACTACTCGAACATCGCCGCCCAGGGCTTCCGTGAGCTCCAGGAAGGCCAGAAGGTGTCCTTCGACATCGCGCAGGGCCAGAAGGGCCCGACGGCCGAGAACATCGTTCCCGCCTGACGCTGACGTTCCAGCTGGGGCCCGCATCCTTCGGGGTGCGGGCCCCAGCTTCATTCATTCGGCCTGTTCTCGCGATTCTCCGCCGTACCGCACCAGGCCAGGGAATCCCTTGATATGCGCCGTGCCGCACATCGAGGAAAGGGTTCCCCATTTTCCATCAGCAGAGTCACTCCCGTAGTTCGCGCGGCCCGGCCCGCGAGTTCGCGCTGCCCCGCACCGTCACCCCCGCCCTGCCCGCCGTCGAGGCGTTCGGGGACCTCGGCATGCCCGGGCCGCTGCTGACCGCGCTGGGGGTGGCGGGCGTGACCGCGCCGTTCCCGATCCAGGCGGCGACGCTGCCCAACTCGCTCGCGGGCCGCGACGTGCTCGGCCGCGGCCGGACCGGCTCCGGCAAGACGCTCGCCTTCGGGCTGGCGCTGCTCGCCCGTACGGCGGGCCGGCGCGCCGAGCCGAAGCAGCCGCTCGCGCTGATCCTCGTACCGACGCGCGAGCTCGCGCAGCAGGTCACCGAGGCCCTCACGCCGTACGCCAGGGCGCTGCGCCTGCGCCTGGCGGCCGTCGTCGGCGGGATGCCGATCGGCCGCCAGGCCGCCGCGCTGCGCGGCGGCTCCGAGGTCGTCATCGCGACGCCGGGACGGCTGAAGGACCTCATCGAGCGCGGCGACTGCCGGCTGGACCAGGTCGACGTCACCGTCCTCGACGAGGCCGACCAGATGGCCGACATGGGCTTCATGCCGCAGGTCACCGCGCTGCTCGACCAGGTGCGGCCCGGTGGTCAGCGGATGCTGTTCTCCGCGACCCTCGACCGCAACGTCGACCTCCTCGTACGCCGCTACCTGAACGACCCGGTGGTCCACTCGGTGGACCCCTCGGCCGGTGCGGTCACCACCATGGAGCACCACGTCCTGCACGTGCAGGGCCACGACAAGCAGGCGGCCACCACCGAGATCGCCGCCCGCGAGGGCCGGGTGATCATGTTCCTGGACACCAAGCACGCGGTCGACCGGCTGACCCAGGACCTGCTCGACAGCGGCGTACGGGCCGAAGCGCTGCACGGCGGGAAGTCGCAGCCGCAGCGCACCCGGACGCTGTCCCGGTTCCGGTCCGGGCACGTGACGGTGCTGGTCGCCACCAACGTCGCCGCCCGGGGCATCCACGTCGACAACCTCGACCTCGTCGTCAACGTCGATCCGCCGACCGACCCCAAGGACTACCTGCACCGCGGCGGCCGCACCGCCCGCGCCGGGGAGTCGGGCAGCGTGGTCACCCTGGTCACCCCGCGCCAGCGGCGGGACATGGCCCGGCTGCTGGCGGCCGCCGGGATCACCCCGCTGACCACCCAGGTCCGCTCCGGTGAGGAGGCGCTGCGCCGGATCACCGGGGCCCGGACCCCGTCCGGCGTACCGGTGACGGTGACCGCCCCCGCCTCGGAACGGCCGGCGCGCGGCCCCCGCGCGGCCCGCGGGTCGCGCGGAGGCCAGGGACGGCGTTCGACCGTACGGCGGCCCGAGGTCGGCGCGGCGGCGTGAGGACGTAGCCCAGAAGGGCAGCAAGGACAGCAAGGACAGTCAGACACACGGGAAGGGCCCCACCGGTGCGTACCGGTGGGGCCCTTCCCGTGTGTTCGCGGTCAGTGGTCGGAATAGCTGAAGTCACCCACGGTCCAGGCGCTGACATCCGCGATGGCGACGCGGTACATGCCGCCGGTCTCCGGGATGCCCACGGTGCCCTGGATGATGCGGGCGACGTGGAAGTGGAGGTGGGTGGGTGGACCGGCCGCCTCGCCCGGGGAGGCGGCCGGTCGGGCCGGTCCGGTGAAGGCGGCGGAGAACTCGCCCAGGCGGGTCGAGTCGTTGAGGACCTCCGCCACCCGCTGCCTCCAGACGGCTTCGGGGGCGAGCCGACCGGTGATGACGGCTCCCCCGGTGACGACGGTCAGGGACATCTGATTGCTCTGCGCGGACTCCACCAGGGTGGCGATGTCCACGAGCAGCTCGTCAGGCTTCGACATGGAAGCGGATTCTATGCACCGCGCCGTCCGGGCGGATGGTGTTGTATTTCCCCCGGGGCCGGGTGCCGTGTGGCACCCCGGCCCCGCGACGCGTTCGACGAGACGTACGAAGAGGTACGAAGAGGTGCAGATGACAGCTGACGAATCGCTCGGCGGCCGGCTGGACGACGATGACTACCCCGCCTACACGATGGGCCGGGCCGCCGAGCTGCTCGGCACCACGCCCGGCTTCCTGCGAGCGATCGGCGAGGCCCGGCTGATCACCCCGCTGCGCTCCGAGGGCGGGCACCGCCGGTACTCCCGCTACCAGCTGCGCATCGCGGCCCGGGCGCGGGAGCTCGTCGACCAGGGCACTCCCGTCGAGGCGGCGTGCCGCATCGTCATCCTGGAGGACCAGCTGGAGGAGGCCCAGCGCATCAACGCGGAGTTCCGCCGGGCCGCCGCGGCCGGGGGCTCGGAAGGCCCTGAGGGACCCGAAGGCCCTGGGGGCTCCGAAGGCCCTGGGGGTTCCGGGGCATCCGACGGGCCCGGCGACGGCGCGGGGCGGGCGGGGGCGGGCGGGGCCGGCTGAGGACGCCGCCGCCGCGCCCGTCCCCCCGCCGTTCGCAGTCGCGCGCCCGTTACTGTCCCTGTGGCAGGGGTGGATCACGGGGACGGGGACGGGGCGGATGAACGAGAACGACCGGCTGGCCGAACGGTTCGACGAGCAACGCCCGCACCTGCGGGCGGTCGCCTACCGGATGCTCGGCTCGCTCAGCGACGCCGAGGACGCCGTGCAGGAGACCTGGCTCAAGCTGAACCGCTCCGACGTCGGGGGCGTCGCGAACCTGGGCGGCTGGCTCACCACGGTGTGCGGGCGGGTCTGCCTCGACATGCTGCGCACGCGCGGCACGCGCCGCGAGCAGCCGCTGGAGCTCCGGGACGGGCCCGTCCGGCTGCCCGACCCGGTCGTCAGCGGCCCCGACCGGCTCGACCCCGAGCAGGAGGTGCTGCTCGCGGATTCGGTGGGCCTCGCGCTGATGGTCGTACTGGAGGCCCTCGCGCCCGCCGAACGGCTGGCGTTCGTCCTGCACGACCTGTTCGCGGTGCCCTTCGAGGAGATCGCGCCCGTCCTCGGGCGGACGGCGGCGGCCACGCGCCAGCTCGCCAGCCGCGCCCGCCGCCGCGTCCAGGGGGCCGCCCCGGCCCCCGACAGCAGCCCGGCCCGGCGCCGGGAGGTCGTCGACGCCTTCCTCGCCGCCGCACGCGGCGGGGACCTCGACGCCCTGGTGGCGCTCCTCGACCCGGACATCGTGGCCCGTGCCGACGGCGGCACGCTGCGGCCCGGGGTGCTGCGGCGGGGTGCGACCGACGTGGCCTCGCAGGCGATCGCCTTCGCCCGGTTCGCCGAAGCCGCGTACCCGGCGCTGGTCAACGGGACGCCGGGAGTGGTCTCGCTGGCCCAGGACGGCACCCCGCTGTCGGTGATGTCGTTCACGATCCGTGGTGGCGTGATCACCGCTCTCGACATCCTCACCGACCCGGAGCGGCTGGCGCGGATCGACCTGGGGCCGGTGCTGGGCGGCTGAGCGGGGGCGGCTGCGGTGGCGACGGACGCCGCAGCCGTCGTCACGCTCCGTGGTTTCACGTGAAACATCGCGGGCGGCGCACGGGCGGGGAGCCATTCGGGAGGCCGATGGGCGTTTAAGACGGGTATGCGCTGATTGGATCGGGTATATCAACCTGGACACGTCACGGCCGCGCATGACGACGGCCCCGTACCGGGAGACCCCGTCCGAGGAGCGCAGAAATGGAACCCACGGACCTCACCCTCACCGACCGCACCGATCACACGGACGTAGCGACCAGCGAAGCCCGGGCGCTGTCGGTGGCCCTGTTCCGCAGACTGGCGGAACTACGCGAGGGAACGGCCGAGTACTCGTACGTCCGCAACACCCTGGTCGAGCTGAACCTCAGCCTGGTGAAGTTCGCCGCCCGCCGGTTCCGGGGGCGCAGCGAGCCGATGGAGGACATCGTCCAGGTCGGCACGATCGGGCTGATCAAGGCCATCAACCGGTTCGACCCGGAGCGCGGGGTGGAATTCACGACCTTCGCGATGCCGACGATCAGCGGTGAGATCAAGCGGTTCTTCCGTGACACGAGCTGGGCGGTGAAGGTCCCCCGCCGGCTCCAGGAACTGCGGATCGACACCGCGAAGGCGCACGACGCCCTGGAACAGGACCTCGGACGCGAGCCCACCGACAGCGAGATGGCGCGGGCGCTGAAGGTCACCGACGAGGAGTTCACCGAGGGGCGCAAGGCCGCCTCCGCGTACTCCGCGCGCTCGCTGGACGCGCCGCCGCAGGAGGACGCGGAGCGCGATCCGCAGGCCGAGCGGGCCTCGCTGGGCGAGGAGGAGCCCGCGTACGACCTGATCGAGTGCCTGGAGTCGCTGAAGCCGATGCTGGCCGGGCTGCCGGAGCGGGAGCGGATGCTGCTGTCGCTGCGGTTCGGCCAGGAGCTCACGCAGTCCGAGATCGGCGCGCGGATGGGGCTGTCCCAGATGCACGTGTCCCGGCTGCTGAACCGCACCCTGACCCGGCTGCGCGGCGGCCTGCTCACGGACGCCGACGCGGACGCGGAGGCGGGCGCGCAGGCCTGAGGGCGGCCGCCCCCAAGGTCAGTCCGCGGGTCGGTCCGCGTCGAGGCGGGGCGGGGCCGGGAGCTCCAGCCAGACGGTCTTGCCGGGCGGCGCCGGGGCCCAGCCCCAGCGGCGGGCGAGCCGGCGCAGCAGGATCAGCCCGTGCCCGCCCGGCCGCGCCCGGTCCGGCGGCCGGGGGCTCGGCGGCTCGGGGTTGTCGTCGGTGACCTCCACGCGCAACCACCCCGGCCCGTGCCGCAGCACCAGCTCGCGCGGGCCACCCGCGTGCAGGCAGGCGTTGGTGACCACCTCCGACACCAGGAGGAGCACATCGTCCTCGGCCTCCGCGCCGGCCGGCCAGCACCAGTCCGCGAGGGCACGCCGCGTGAAGTCCCTACAGCGGGTCACGACGCCCGTCGTGCCACCGCCGAGGACCAGCCTCCGCGTCTGCTCGGCCACAGCTCTCCCGTCTCCACCGCCGCCCGTATCCCCGGCGCCGCACCTACCCCCGACCTGGAGGCACAAATCCCATCGTGCGGTGTGGCCGGTCCGGCCGAGTACGGCGGGGCCCCCTTCAGCGCCCTCCACGGGCGCGGAAAGCGGCGAAGGGGGCCCGTCGCGCGGTGTCCCGCCGCTCTCCCCCGTGGAGCGCCGGTGCGGGCGACGCTAGGGCGCCCGGCCCGGGCCGTCGACCCCGGACCGGCCGGTCCGTCAAGTCCCGCCACGGCTTCCCCACGCCGGAGGCGCCCCGGTGTCCACATCCCGGACAACTACCCTCGGCACATGAACGCAGACGCCGCCGCCGCCCTCGCCGCCGTGAAAGACGCCGACCGGAAGCACGTTTTCCATTCCTGGTCGGCGCAGGAGCTCATCGACCCGCCGGCCGTCGCCGGGGCCGAGGGCTCGTACTTCTGGGACTACGAGGGCAACCGCTTCCTCGATTTCTCCAGCGCGCTCGTCTACACGAACATCGGCTACCAGCACCCCAAGGTCGCGGCCGCCATCGCCGAGCAGGCCGCGAAGCTGTGCACCGTCGCGCCCGGCTTCGCCGTCGACGTTCGCTCCGAGGCCGCCCGGCTGATCGCCGAGCGCACCCCGGGGGACCTGGACAAGATCTTCTTCACCAACGCGGGCGCCGAGGCCGTCGAGAACGCCGTACGGATGGCCCGGGTGCACACCGGGCGGCCCAAGGTGCTGTCCGCGTACCGCTCCTACCACGGGGCGACGTCCGCCGCGATCAACCTCACCGGGGACGCCCGCCGCTTCGGCAACGACAGCGCGACAGCCGGGGTCGTGCACTTCTGGGGGCCGTTCCTCTACCGCTCGCCCTTCCACGCCGCCACCGAGGCCGAGGAGAGCGAGCGGGCCCTGCGCCACCTGGAGGACACGATCGTCTTCGAGGGGCCGCAGTCGATCGCCGCGGTCATCCTGGAGACCGTCGGCGGCGCCCCGGGCGTGCTCGTGCCCCCGGCCGGCTACCTGGCGGGCGTCCGCGCGCTCTGTGACCGGTACGGGATCGTCTTCATCCTGGACGAGGTGATGGTCGGCTTCGGCCGCACCGGCACCTGGTTCGCCGCCGAGCACTGGGACGTCACCCCCGACCTCATCTGCTTCGCCAAGGGCGTCACCAGCGGCTACGTGCCGCTCGGCGGCGTCGCCATCTCCGCCGCCATCGCCGAGACCTTCGCCCGCCGCCCCTACCCGGGCGGGCTGACGTACTCGGGGCACGTGCTGGCCTGCGCCGCCGCCGTCGCGACGATCAACGTGATGGAGGAGGAGGACATCGTCGGCCGCTCCGCCCGCACCGGCGCCGAACTCCTCGGTCCGGGCCTGCGCGAGATCGCCGCCCGGCACCCCTCGGTGGGCGAGGTCCGGGGTCTCGGCACGTTCTGGGCCCTGGAACTCGTACGGGACGCGGACACCCGCGAGCCGCTCGTGCCGTACAACGCCTCCGGCGCCGACAACGCGCCGATGGCGGCCTTCGGCGCGGCCCTGAAGAAGGGCGGCGTGTGGCCGCTGCTCGCCGGGAACCGCATGCACGTCGCCCCGCCCTGCACCATCTCCGCCGAGGACGTGGCCAAGGGCCTGGCCGTCATCGACGAGGCCCTGTCGGTCACCGACGCGCACATGGCCTGACCCGCGCCGTTTGTGGGGTCGCCCAAGCCGCGGCTGCCGGGGTTCGGATGATCCGTACGGGGGTCGATCCGCCGTACGCGTGCTGCAATCCAGTCAGCACGAGTCGACACGAACCAGCACGACTCGGCACCTACGGACCGGGATGCACGTCAGTCCCGGGGCGGCCCCACGGGCCGAACGGCGGGGAGCGGCACGTCTTCTTTTCGGGCGGGCGCTGGACGCCGGGCGTACGGGATCCAGACGACCGGACTCCGTGTTCCCGAGTACCCGAAGGAAGACACCATGAGCAAGCACGTCCTGGCCCAGAACCAGTACGGCAAGGCCGAGAACCGCATCGTGACGGTGACCCGCAAGGGCAGCGACGGTTCCTGGCACGAGATCCGCGACCTCAACGTCTCGGTCGCGCTCCGCGGCGAGTTCCGCGACGTCCACCTGACCGGCGACAACGCCAACTGCCTGCCGACCGACACCACCAAGAACACCGTGTACGCCTTCGGCAAGGAGCACGGCATCGCCTCCCCGGAGGCCTTCGGCATCCTGCTCGCCAAGCACTTCGTCTCCTCCCAGACGCCGATCCGCGAGGCGCAGATCCGCGTCGAGGAGTACGCCTGGGAGCGGATCCCCGTCCCCACCCGCAAGGAGCAGCACTCCTTCGTCCGCAAGGGCCAGGAGGTGCGCACCGCGCAGATCACCTACGGCGAGAGCTCCGGCCTCCAGGTCATCTCGGGCCTGAAGGACCTGACGGTGATGAACTCGACCAACTCCGAGTTCCACGGCTACATCAAGGACCGGTACACGACCCTCCCCGAGGCGTACGACCGCATCCTGGCGACCAAGGTGACCTCCCGCTGGGCGCACTCGGCGCTCGCCGCCGACGACGCGGAGTACGACTGGGACCGGTCGTACAAGAAGGTCCGCAAGCACATGCTGGAGGCCTTCGCGGAGACGTACTCCTACTCGCTCCAGCAGACCCTGAACCAGATGGCCGAGCGGGTCCTCGACAACTGCCCCAAGGTCAACGAGGTGCGGCTCAACCTGCCGAACAAGCACCACTTCCTCGTCGACCTGGAGCCCTTCGGGCTGAAGAACGAGAACGAGGTGTACTTCGCGGCGGACCGGATGTACGGCCTCATCGAGGGCACCATCCACCGCGACGGCGTGCGGCCGGTGATCGCCACCTCCGACTGGATCGTGGCCTGACGCCTCGGCGCCTGATGTTTTACGCCCGACTCAGCCTTCGTCCGCCGGGCTGCCCAGCAGCAGGTTCCAGCGGCCCGAGCGCCCGCTGAGGGTGGTCACGGTCCGCGGCCGTACGTCCAGCCGCCAGAAGGCCGCCGCGGGGAGGTCCAGGGCCCACACCACCGCCGCCCGTACGACGGCCTGCGCGACCACCGCGTGGTGCGGGCCGGGCGGCAGCGCGGCCAGGTGCGCCCCCGTCCGGGCCACCAGGTCGGCCACCGACTCCCCGCCGCCCGGCGGCGCGTACTCCGGGTCGGTCAGCCAGTTCCGGACCCCCTGCGGGTCCTCGGCGGCGACCTCCTCCAGCGTCCGGCCCGCCCACGCGCCCGTCGCCGGAGCCGCCAGTCCCTCGTGTCCCGGGCAGTGGTCCCCGTACCCGAAGCGGCCCCGGCGGGCGGCTTCGTCGAGCGGCGGGGTCGTCAGGCGCACCCGTACGGGGGCATCCTGGCGGGTCTCGGGGGGCATCGCGGGGGCCATGCCAGGGAGCGTAGGGCCAGCTGGAGCGCACGCCCAGGGCGTGAGATGGCGGACACACGCCGTGGTGTTCCAGCCACGCGCGCGGTACGGTCTCGGACGACATGAAGAAGGTATGACGGAAGTACCGGTGAGAGTCCGGCACGGTCGCGCCACTGTGAATCCTCCCGCGGCGACGTGGGCAGGGAAGTCAGACCCGCCACCTTCTTCGAGAGCACCACTGACCGGGACGCGTGTTCCCTCTGGAGGTTCGCCATGGCCCACTCCGCCGTTCCCACGTCGGCGCCCGTCGCCGTCACCCCGCTGTCCCTGAAGGAACTGGCCCCCTGGGCGCTGTTCGTGGGCGTGCTGATGCTCGTCCTGCTCTACCTCGTCGGCGCCGAACAGGGTGCCACCGCGGTCTTCCAGGGCGAGAACATCCACGAGTGGATGCACGACGGCCGCCACCTGCTCGGTTTCCCCTGCCACTGACCGGCTGACCGCCCGGGACTCCCCCGCGCGCGAGCTCGCCACGGCTCCTCCGTACGGCCCGCCCGTACGGAGGTCCGCCGCGCCCCGCTCGCGTGCGGCTGCCGCGCGCCCGCGCGGGCCTCGCGGCCCTCCGGTATCCCGCTCGTCGTCTCCACCCCCAGCAAGGGAAACCGCCGCATGAACCCCATCACCCCCCGTGTCCTGCTCGTCCGGGGCATGCTCGCCGGCCTGCTGGCCGGTGCCGCCGCCTTCCTCGTCGCGTACCTGCTCGGCGAGTCCAAGGTCGACGCCGCCATCGCCATCGAGGAAGCCGGCTCGGCCATGCACGGCCACGCCGAGGAGGCCCCCGTCAGCCGGGCCCTCCAGGCGACCGCCGGCCTCGGCACCGGCACCCTCCTCTACGGCGTCGCCTTCGGCGGCATCGCCGCGCTCGTCTTCTGCTACGCCCTGGGCCGCATCGGCCGCTTCGGCCCCCGGGCCACCGCCGCGCTGGTCTCCGGCGGCCTGTTCCTCACCCTGAACCTGGTGCCGTTCCTGAAGTACCCGGCCAACCCGCCCGCCGTGGGCGATCCCGACACCGTGGTCCGGCGGACCACCCTGTTCGTCCTGATGATCGCCCTGAGCGTGCTGCTCGCGGCGGGCGCCCTGATCCTGGGCCGCCGCCTCGCCCCGGCCCTCGGCAACTGGAACGCCTCGATCACCGCCTCGCTCGCCTTCGTCGTCGCGATCGGCCTGGCCTACGCCTTGCTGCCCGCCGTCAACGAGGTCCCGGCGGACTTCCCGGCCGGACTGATCTGGCAGTTCCGGCTCGCGTCCCTGGGCATCCAGGTCGCCCTGTGGACGACTTTCGGCCTCGCCTTCGGTTTTCTAGCCGAACGCGCTATTGCCCCGGCCACCGCACCCAAGGAGGCTGTACAGCCGACGAGTTGAGCAAGACACACCTGTTGCTGGTGTGAAAGGTGGGAGCCGGGACATGCCGACCGCGATCTGGGAATGGCGGGGCTGGACCGGCGCCGCCCCCTTCTGGCTGAACTCGTTACTCCTGCTCGTGGCGCCCTTCACGGCAGCCACCCTGCTCGCGCAGATCGGCGTCATCACGGCACTGGCCGCCCTGGGCGGACTGGCCCGTCAGCTCCTGTTCGGCGACTACGGCCACCCCGCGATCCACCTCGCCGCCGCCCTCATGGGGGCGGCGGCGATCGCGTTCGTGGTGATCTGACCACCGCCCCTTCACTGGTCCGTTCCCGGCCGGAGGCCTGAACAAGGGCCCGGACCAGGCACGTTCCCGGTCCTGCGGAGACAATGGGGGCCGGAAACCGAGCCGGGGAGCTGGTGTGACGTCAGGGCGGGACATACCCGAGGAGTATCTGCGGGGGTACGCGGAGATCCTCGCCGACGTCCGCGGCACCGGCCGCCGCCCCGGGCGCGAGGCGCTCGACGCCCGGCGGGCGCTCGGCGAGAAGGCCGCAGAAGCCGGGTACGGGCTGCGCGGCCTGGTCGGCGCCCATCTGGCCGCCACCCGCGCCGCCCTCGGCGGCCGGACCGTCCCGCACCACGTGCTGGCGGCGGTGGAAGCGGCCGTGGACGCCTTCGCCGAGGGGTACGAGCGGGCCCAGCGCCTGGCCGTCCGCCAGGAGGAGTCCGAACGCCGGGAGTTCATCGACGACCTGCTGCTCGGACGCAGCGACCTCGGCCGCCTCAGCGAGCGCGCGGCCCGCTTCGGGCTGCACCTGGCGCGGGCGCACGCGGTGGCCGTCGCGGGCGGCCCCGAGGCGTACGAGGACACCGGCGCTGCCGTCCGCCAGGTGGACCTGGCCCTCACCGCCCGGTTCGGGGACCGCACCGTCCTGCTCGCCACCAAGGACGGCCGGATCGTCTGCGTGGCGCCGGGCGACGACGACGAGGTGCTGTCCTGCTTCGCGCAGCAGGCGTCCACGGCGTTCGGCGGCCGGGGGCTCGTCGCGGTGGGGCGGCCGCACCCGGGCGCGGGCGGGGTCGTGACCTCGTACGAGGAGGCGCTGGGCGCCCTGCGGCTCGCGGACCGGCTCGGCTTCGAGGGGCCCGTGCTGCGCGCCGCCGACCTGCTGGTCTTCCCCGTGCTGACCCGGGACCGGGCCGCCATGGCCGATCTGGTGCTGAGCGTCCTCGGGCCGCTGCGGGCGGGGCGCGGCGGGGCCGTACCGCTGCTGGACACCCTGACCGCCTACTTCGACTCGGGCTGCGTGGCCGCCGAGGCGGCCCGGCGGCTGAGCCTGAGCGTGCGGGCCCTGACCTACCGGCTGGAGCGGATACACCGGCTGACGGGGACCGACCCCGGGGATCCGGTGCAGCGCTACACCCTCCAGACGGCGGTGATCGGGGCCCGGCTGCTGGACTGGCCGACGCGCCCGCTGTAGCCGGCCGGGGCGGGGAGGACGGCCGGGCTGTCAGGCTGACGAGTCGGGCGGGCTGACGGGCCTCACCCGATCGGCGGTACGTGGTCCGGTCGCGGCAGCGTGCCCGGCGCAACCCCTGTCAGCTGCGAAGACTCCGGCTCCGGGGCCCGACACACCGTTGACGCGCCGTCACCTCCCGTTGCCGTGGCGCGTTGCGGGCGACCCTGGAGGGGTGCACTGCTCACAGGAGCCGGCCGCCCGAGCCGGACCGGGAGGAACGACATGGCCCGTGCCCAGTGGATCGTCGCCGCGCTGACGGTCACTCTGCTCGCCACCGGGGTGACCCTGTTGCGCGGCAGTGAGGGCGCCGAGCCCGCGGCCCAGGGGGCGGCCGACGCGCTGCCCTCCCGGGCCCTGGGGCTGTCCGGGCACCGGCGGCTGGTACGCGGACTGGAGCACGCCGGAGCCCACGGCCCGGGGCACGCCCCCCGGAAGGCGTCCGTCCCGCCTCTGCGGCCCTCGCGGCCGCTGCGGCTGCGCATCCCCGGCCTGGGGGTGGACGTCCCGCTGGAGCGCACGCCTCGGGGCGACGAGGGAACGCCCGGCTGGGAAGGCGCCACGGGCCGGGAGGGTGTGGCCGGGCGGGAGCACGCGGCCCGGGGGGAGGACACGGCCGGGCGGGGAGGCGCCGCCGGGTGGGGAGGCGCGGCCGGGTGGGATCCCGGCGCCCCCGTCCCCGGGAGCGCCGGTACCGCCGTGATCACCGTCGACGGGCTTCCGCTGGGCGGGCTGCGGCGGGGCCACACCATCGAGATCCCGCGCGCGGACCACCGTACGGCCGTGTTCACCGTCGAGCGGGTCTCGCCCGGCGGGGTCTCCCCCTCGCCCGACCGGCCGGGGCGGGCCCGGCTGCGCTTGGTCGGCGGCGAGACCGTGGTCCTGGCCCGGCTCACCGGCCCCGCCCGCTCCCGCTGACGTGCCGCCGGGGCCGACGGCACGTCGGCCGTCAGCCCTGGGGGGCGTCTTCGTCCCCCGGTCGGGGGCTTCTGGGGGCCGGGTGGGGAGTCGCCCGGCGTGGCGGGGCATGGAAGCGGTCATGAGCGGTACGCGGTACGCGCGGACGGTGCTGGCCCGGGCCCTGACGGTGGCCTGCGTCGCCCTGCTGTGCCTGTTCGGCGCCGGTCCGGCGGCGAGCACGGCCGCCGCGCCGGGCGCCGACTCCCGTCCCGCGTCCTCCGCCCCGGCCGAGCCCACCGAAGGGCAGTCCGACGGCGCCGCGGACTGCGATGCCCGGGCCGCCGTACGCACGGAGCCGCGCGGAGCGGCGGCCGTACGCCGGCTGCCCCCGGGCATGTTTCACGTGAAACACGCGTACGAGACGACGCGGCCGGCCCCCGCGCCTGCGGGTGCGGAGGCGGCGCCGGCCGCGTCCGCGCGGGCGCTGCGGAGTGTGGTCCTGCGCTGCTGAGCGGTCCGAGCAGCAGCGCGCCCCCCACACACTCCTCGAACCATCGTGAGGTTCCGCCATGCCCATCGACCCGTACGCCGCCCTGAACGCCATGCTCCGCGCCGAGGTCGCCCGCTTCTCGCCGCCCGCCCAGCAGAAGGCCGAACGGCCCGCCCCGCAGCCTCCCGCGGCGGTCGCCGCCACCGCCGCCGAGGGAGAGGCAGAGGCCGAACGGCGTCGGCAGCCCGCCGACCCGGCCGCGTAACGACCGGGGCGGCGCCGGTTCCCGGCCCCTCGGGGCACGGGAACCGGCGCCGCCCGTGCCCGCCCGGTCAGGGTTCCCGTGTGTGGTAGCGGTAGAACGCGACGATCCCGCACCCCGCGCCGACCCCCAGGCCGACGGCGGCGGCCCGCAGGACCGACCCGCTGGCGAGGCTGTGCAGATAGCCGGCGGCCACCCCGAGGTAGACGCCGTACGCGGCGGCGTGCACCTCGCGCACGAGCCGCGGACCGACCCGGTTGAGGCCGAACATGATCGCGGCGAAGAGGGCGCCGCACAGGATCCCGTAGAAGACGTTGCCCGCGTCGACCGGGCCCATCTGGCGCTTGATGAAGGCCGCCCACACTCCGTAGACGAGGCCCATCAGCAGGGCGCGGACCAGGGCGTTCCTGGCCGTGTGGTCCGCGTTCGCCGCCGATGCCGTCGGGCGGTGCCGCCGGGGGGCGGTGGGTGCCGCGTGTGCCATGGCGGGCTCCTCTCTTCCAGCCTCCAGGGCACACCCGCCGTCGCGGGGCGGCAAGTGGATCACTCGTCCGGGTGAGCCGGGACGGCCGGCTCCCGGGACCGGCTCCGGCCTGGATCCGAATCCGCACCGTCCCCGGGACGGCCCGCTCCCACGACCGGCTCCGGCGCGGATCCGCGCCCGCACCACCCGGATACAGCAATGCCGCTGGCGCGGCCCTTCCCGCCGGGCGTTCCCTGGTGACGTGCGCACCTACCTGTCGGCGGCCCTGATCGTGCTCGTGGCCCTCCTCGTGCCCCTGAGCGCGGTCGCCTTCTGGGCCGACCACGAGCTGGGCGACGCCGGCCGCTACACCGCTGCCATGTCCCCGCTCGCCGAGAACCCCGCCGTCCAGGGCGTGGTCGTCACCCAGGCCACCCGCGCCCTATCCGGGCAGATCGACGCAGGCCCCTTCCAGGGCAGCGTGGACGCCCTGCTCGGCGAGGCCCTGCACTCCTTCGCCGGGACCCCCGCCTACCGGACGGCCTGGGACGCCGCCAACCGGGCCGCGCACACCGCCTTCCTCGACGCCCTCCAGAGCGGCCGCGGCGACGCCGTCACCATCGACCTCGCGCCGGTGACGGCGGCGGTCAGGGGCGAGCTCGTCGCCGACGGGGTGCCCTTCGCGGACCGCATCCCGCAGACGCACCTGACCGTGAAGGTCATGGAGTACGACAACCTCGGCGCCCTCCGGAAGAGGTTCCACATGCTGCAGATCGCCGGAGTCTGGCTGCCCGTGCTCACCCTCGTCCTCGCCGCCTCGGCGATCGCCCTCGCCGTCCACAGGCGACGGGCCGTCCTGGCCACCGGCCTCGGTCTGGCCGCCGGGGCCGCGCTGCTGTGGCTCGCGGTGGTCCTGGGGCGCCGCCTCACCCTCGACGACCTGCCGGCCGACATCGACCGGGGCGCCGCCGCGGCGGTGTACGACGCGCTGACCGCGTTCCTGCGGACCACCGCCTGGGTGGTCCTCACCGTCGGACTGGCCGCCGCGCTGGCCGCATGGCTGGCGGGCCGGCTCCGCCGCACCCCATAAGCTCGGAAGGTACCCATACTCCGCAGAACCCCCCAAGAACCACCGATTCGCGAGCGGCGACACGGAAGCGGAATGACCACCGAACGACGCACCGAGCACATACCGTCCGGGAGATCGCGCCCGAAGCCGCTGGCACCCCCCGCCTGGCTGCTCGCCGGACTGCGCCCGAACCGCGCCCCCGTCCCCTGGGCGGCGGCCGTCCGGGCCGGGATCGCCCTCGCCACCCCGCTGGCCGTCGGCTTCGCCGTGGACGAGCCCCAGTACGGGGCCCTCGTCTCCATGGGCGCCCTGTCCGGGGTGATCGGCGACACCGCCGACGCCTACCGGATGCGGATCCTGAACATCGCCGTCCCGCAGTTCTTCGGCGCGGTCGGGGTGGCCGTCGGGACCCTCGTCTTCGGGCAGGGCTGGCTCGCCGTCGGCGTCCTCACCCTGATCGCCCTCGTCTCCGGGATGATCTCCTCGATCGGCACGGTCGCCTCCGTGTCCGGACTGCTGCTCCTGCTCAACGCCGTCGTGGGCGCCGGACTGCCGATGCCCCGGCCCTGGTGGACCGCGCCGCTGCTGCTCACCGTCGGCGGCCTGTTCGTCCTCGTCCTGACCCTGCTGGGGTGGCCGCTGCGCGGTCGCGGCCCCGAACGGACCGCCGTCGCCGCCGCCTACCGGGCGCTCGCCGACAGCCTGGAGGCCGCGGGCGGGCCCGCGTACGAGGAACGCCGCCAGCAGGTCACCCAGGCCCTGAACCACGCCTACGACCTCGTCCTGGCCCGCCGGGCCCGGGTGCACGGCCGCAGCCCCGCACTGGTGCGGATGCTGGCCCAGCTGAACGCGCTGATCCCGCTGGTCGAGGCCGCCCCCGCCGTCCACCTGCGCGGCACGCCCCTGGCGCCCGCCGTCCCGGCGGCCGTACGGGAGCTGGCCCGGGCCGTCGAGGACGGCCGCACCGGCGCCCCCGATCCGGCCCTGCCCGTGCCCGAGGGGCCGTCCGGGAGGGCCCTGGACTCCGCCCTGCGGTACGCCGCCGTCACCGTACGCCTGGCCGAACCGGACCCGTACAACGTCGACGACCACCTCGGCCGGCCCGCCGCCCTGGGCGTGCGGGCCCGCCGGGCGGTGCGGGACATGATGTTCTCCGGGGCCTCCTGGCGGTACGGGCTGCGCCTGGCCCTGTGCATCGGGCTCGCGCAGTCGCTGGTCTCCCTCATCCCCGTGGAACGGTCCTACTGGGTCGCGCTGACCGTCACCTTCGTCCTCAAGCCCGACTTCGGCTCGGTGTTCTCCCGGGCCGTGCTGCGCGCCCTGGGGACGGCCGCCGGGCTGGTCCTCGCCGCCGCCGTCCTCGGCGAGGTGCCGCGCGGCTGGTGGGACGTACCGGTCATGGTGGTGCTGGCCGCGCTGATCCCGGCGTTCTCCGCCAAGGGGTACGCCTTCCAGACGGCGGCCATCACCCCGGTGATCCTGCTCCTCTCGGACATGCTCAACCACCAGGGCTTCGACCTCATCCGGCCCCGGTTGCTGGACAGCCTGATCGGCTGCGCCATCGCCCTCGTCTTCGGCTACCTGCTGTGGCCGGAGAGCTGGCACGTGCGGATCGGGGACCGGCTCGCCGACACCGTGGACGACGCCGCCCGTTACGTGGAACGCGCCTTCGCCCCCGTCGCGGACGAGGCCGCGCTCCGGGAGGCCCGGCAGATCCGGCTCCAGGCGCGGCGCCGCATCTACCGGGACCTCTCCGGGGTGCGCAGCGAGTTCCAGCGGGCGCTGACCGAGCCGCCGCCCACCGGGGCCCGGGCCGCCGCGTGGTGGCCGCTGGTGGTGGCCCTGGAGCGGATCGTGGACGCGACGACCGCCGCCCGGGTCCGGGTCAACCACGGCGCGCCGGCCCCCGACGCCGCGGAGGTGGCCGCCCTCAGCGCCGCACTGCACGGGCTGGCCGAGGGGGTGCGCGGCAGCCGGACCCCGAAGGAGGTACAGGTCCCCCCGCCCGCGCCGGACGCGGAGGACTCCGTGCTCGCCCCGGTCCACCACGAGGTGGCGGCGGCCCGCGCCATCACCCAGCCGGCCCGCTGACCTCGGGTACGCCGACGCCCCGGACGGGGGCGCGGTGACGGCCCTGCGGCTGCCGGTCGGGCGGCTGCCACAGGGCGGTCAACCGGCCCCGCGCACGGGGCGGTTCGGCGTACCGGGGTCAGACGCCGATGTTCTTGCCGTCCTTGCGCCACACCGACACGACCGCCGGGCGGACGATCTTGCCCGGTCCGTCTGGCCATACCGACTGCGGCTTCTCGACGGACGCGCCGTCGATCTCGCCCGGGTGCTGCACGGCGACCAGCACGCGCTTGTCCTGGACCAGCGGACCGCAGGTCTCGGCGCCGCGCGGCACGGTGAGGAACTGCTTGAGCTCACCGCGGCGCTCACCGGCGGTGGCGACGCCGAACAGGCCGTCGTGCGAGCCGAGCTGGTTGCCGTCCGTGGAGATCCACAGGTTGCCGTGCGGGTCGAAGGTCACGTTGTCCGGGCAGGAGATCGGGCTGACCTTCTCCTTCGGGAAGCCCGCGAAGAAGGTCGACGGGTCCTTCGGGTCACCGGCGACGAGGAACAGCCGCCAGGCGAAGCCGTCGCCCGCCGGGTCGTCGAAGTTCTCGGCGAGCTCCAGGATCTGGCCGTGCTTGTTCTGGTTGCGCGGGTTGGGCTCGGTGGCGCCTTCCTTGCCCGGCTTGCCGCGGTCGGTGTTGTTCGTCAGGACCACGTAGACGCGGCCGGTGCGCGGGCTCGGCTCGATGTCCTCGGGGCGGTCCATCTTGGTGGCGCCGACCTTGTCACCGGCCTCGCGGGTGAAGACGAACACCTCCTCGGCGCTCATGCCGGGCACGTGCGAGACGTTGCCGGAGGGGGCAGCGGTGGCGAGCTTGATCCAGACGCCGGAACCGTCGAACTGGCCGTCCTCGGGCAGCTTGCCGGAGCCGTCGAACTGCTCGGCCGGGGAGTCGCCGCTGAGCTTGGCGACGTAGAGGGTGCCCTCGTCGAGCAGCGTGAGGTTGTGCTCCTTCGCCGCGCGCGAGTCGCCCTTCTTCATCTGCTTCGAGGAGACGAACTTGTAGAAGTAGTCGAAGCGCTCGTCGTCGCCCATGTAGACGACCGGACGGCCGTCCTCGGTGAGCCGGGGCTGGGCGCCCTCGTGCTTGAAGCGGCCGAGCGCGGTGCGCTTGCGCGGGGTGGAGTCCGGGTCGTACGGGTCCAGCTCGACGACCCAGCCGAAGCGGTGGGTCTCGTTGGGCTCCTGGACGCAGTCGAAGCGCTTGTCGAACCGCTCCCACTTGCGCTCGGTGGCGCCGGCGGTCACGCCGTAGCGCTTCAGGCGGGCGGCCTCGGCCGGGTCGGTGACCTGCCCGGCGTTGGCGAAGTACTGGTTGAAGTTCTCCTCGCCGTGCAGGGTGGTGCCCCACGGGGTGGTGCCGCCCGAGCAGTTGTTGAGCGTGCCGAGCACCTTCGTACCGGTCGGGTCGGCGGAGGTCTTCAGCAGCGGGCTGCCGGCGGCCGGGCCGGTGAGGCGGAACTCGCTGGTGGCGGTGAGGCGGCGGTTGAGCTGGTGGCGGCCTACCGCCGTCAGCTTGCCGGAGCGGTGGTCCTCCTGGACGACTACGACGCCGAGGCCGTGCGCGGCCCAGGCGATCTCGACCTGCTCGCGGGTCGGGTTCGCCGGGTCGTAGCCCTTGAACATCAGGTTCTCGTCGGTGTACTCGTGGTTGGCCACGAGCAGCTGCTGGCGCTCGTAGCCGCTGCCGAGCGGGAGCAGGCTGAGGAAGTCGTTGTTGTACCCGAACTGCCCGGCCTGGGCGGCGGCGCTCTGCTTGTCCGGGTTGAACCCGGGCGCGCCCTTGACGATCGGGTCGCCCCAGCGGATGACCACGTTCTGGTCGTGGCCCTCGGGGACGGTGACGCGGTCGTCGGTGTTCGGCGCGACGGCCTTGAAGCGCAGGCCGCGGGCGGCCTCGCCGGTACCGGCCTTGGGGTCGGCGGTCGGGGTCGCCTCGGCGGACTGGCCGCCGCCCGCGCCGAGGGTGACGGCGGTGCCGGCGGCGGTCGCCATCGTCACGATGGCGGCGGAACGCAGCATCGAGCGGCGCGAGTAGGCGCGGGCTATGACGTCGCCGACGTACTCGTTGTCGCTGGTGTTGGGCACCTCGTGGAAGCATGCGTCGCCGCAGCGGTAGCGGCAGGTGAGAGCGGAACGGCCGCTCCCATGCGGGTTGCCGAGGAGCGGCAGGAGCTTGCGCACGAGGTGTCCTCCGGTGAGTGCACGGCGCCGACAGCGTGTCGGTACGAATCAGCGGTGACGCTAGGCGGGGGGTGCGCCGGGGCGGCGGCGCCGGAGTGAACGCCGGATGAACCCGGCACGGCGGAGCGGCAGTTCGGGCGGAGCGGCCGAATCCCTGGTTGGCTGGGCGCCACGAATGACGCCCCTGCCGAAGTTCCAGCCAAGGGGCCGATAACCTTACGTGTCCACTCTGGGCAGGGATCAACCGCGCAGCACGGACAAATGACTCACACACTCATGCGAAAGGCCTGGCCCATGGGTATTCGGAGCTTGTTGCGCAAGGTGTTCGGACGGTCTGCCGAGCCGGTTCCGGAGACGTCGGACTCCTCCACCTCGGCGGCGGTCCCCAGCCAGGCGGAACGCAACCCCCTGGACGCGGCCGCCGAACTGGTGGCGGCCTCCTTCGACAACCCCACCGTCCCCCCGCAGTCCGCGCCCCGGGACCGCGAGCCGGGTACGGTGCTCACCGCCCCGACGCCGGTGGCGGACCCGACCGTCCCGGAGGCCCGCCGCCCGTCGCCTCCGGCGGCTGCCGAGACCCCCTCGGAGCCCGCCGCCGCGGCCGGCGTACCGGCCCAGGCGGAGGCGCGCCCCGAGCCCGCCCCCGCCGAGCCGGAGCCCGTACGGGCCGACGCGGAGCCCGAAGCCACCGAGCCGGAGGCCGACGTACGGGCCGAAGCCGTCGCCGCCCAGGCGGAGCCCGAGGCCGAGGCCGCCGAGCCGGAGACCGTACGGGCCGACGCGCAGCCCGAGACCGCCGAGCCGGAGGCCACCCCGGCCCAGGCCACGGCGGAACCCGAGCCCGCACCCGCCGAACCGGAAGCCGCCGCCACCCACGCGGAGCCCGAGGCCGCTGAGCCGGAGGCCGAGCCCGCCGCCAAGGCGGAACCCGAAGCCGCCGAGCCGGAGGCCATCACCGCTGACGCGGAACCCGTAGCCACCGAGCCCGAGGCCGAGCCCGCCGCCGAGGCGAAGCCCGTAGACACCGAGCCCAAGGCCGCACTGGCGGTAGCCGCCGCCACCGACGCGGAGCCCGAGGCGCCGGCGAAGCCCAGGGCGAAGCGCGCCGCCAAGGCGAAGCCCGCGGCCGCCCCGGCCCAGGCCGTCACCGCCGACGCGGAGCCCGAAGCCGTCGAGCCCGAGGCTGCGGCCCCGGAGGTGGCCGCCGAGGCCGAACCCGAGGCGAAGCCCGCCGCCAAGGCGGAGCCCGAGGCCGTCGAGCCCCAGGCCGTCGCCGCCGACACGGAATCCCGGACCGACGCCCCGGCGGAGTCCGGCGCCGGCACCGGCGCCGAGCAGGGTCCCGCCATCCCCGCGGCAGCGGTACGGCGGCGGGCGGCCGGTGTGGCCGCCCCGTACAAGGCCGCCGCCCAGGTGCTCCGCACCAAGGGCAGGACCGGCGCCCGCGCCAAGGTGTACCTGGTGCTGGACCGCTCCGGCTCCATGCGCGGTTTCTACAAGGACGGCAGCGCCCAGTACCTCGCCGACCACACCCTCGCCCTGGCCGCGCACCTCGACGAGGAGGCCACCGTCCACACGGTGTTCTTCTCCACCGAGGTGGACGGCACCGCCGAGCTGACCCTCGACGACCACGACGCGGCCTGGGTCGAGACCCGGCACGCCGAGCTCGGCCGCATGGGCCGCACCAGCTACCACGTGGCCGTGGAGGCCGTCCTGGAGCGCTACCGCAAGGACGGCGGCAGCGGCCCGGCCCTGGTCGTCTTCCAGACGGACGGCGCGCCCGACAACCGCCAGCCCGCCCGCCAGGCCCTCACCGACGCGGCGGAGACCGCCCCCGAGGTGCACTGGCAGTTCGTCGCGTTCGGCGACCACGACAACAAGGCCTTCGACTTCCTGCGCAAGCTGGACGCCGAGAACGCCGGCTTCTTCCACGCCGGCCCGGCCCCCGCCGACCTGACCTCGGCCGCCCTCCTCAAGGGCGTCCTGGAGCACTTCTAAAAGACTCCGCGAAAACGCCGAAGGCGGCGCCCCCTCCACCCGGAGGGGGCGCCGCCTTCACGCGTTACGGCGCTGCGGCGGCGGATCAGCCGCGCGGCGACCCCGCGTCCGGGACGACCGCGTCCGACACCGGCCGCTCCGAGCCGGAGGCGGCGGACTTCGTCTCGACCGGCTTGCGCAGCGCGATGTTCAGCTCGCGCAGACGGGACTCCTCCAGCACCGTCGGCGCGCCCATCATCAGGTCCTGGGCGTTGCCGTTCAGCGGGAAGGCGATGGTCTCGCGGATGTTCGGCTCGTCGGCCAGCAGCATCACGATGCGGTCCACGCCCGGGGCGATGCCACCGTGCGGCGGGGCGCCGAGGCGGAACGCGCGCAGCATGCCCGCGAACTCCCGCTCGACCGTCTCGGCCTCGTAACCGGCGATCTCGAAGGCCTTCAGCATGACCTCGGGCTCGTGGTTGCGGATGGCGCCGGAGGACAGCTCGATGCCGTTGCAGACGATGTCGTACTGCCAGGCCAGGATGTCGAGCGGGTCCTTCTCCTCCAGGTCCTTCATGCCGCCCTGCGGCATCGAGAAGGGGTTGTGGGAGAAGTCGATCTTGCCGGTCTCCTCGTCCTTCTCGTACATCGGGAAGTCGACGATCCAGCAGAAGCGGAAGACGTTCTCCTCGAACTGCCCGGCCCGCTTGGCCGCCTCCACGCGCACGCCCGACATGATCTTGGAGACCTCGTCGAACTCGCCCGCGCCGAAGAACACCGCGTGCCCGGCCGCCAGGCCCAGCCGCTCGGTGAGGACCTTGACGTTCTCCTCGGTGAGGAACTTGGCGATCGGGCCGGTCAGGGCGCCGTCCTCGCCGACGCGCACCCAGGCCAGGCCCTTGGCGCCCAGCGAGATCGCGTACTCGCCGAGCCCGTCGAAGAACTTGCGCGGCTGCCCGGCGGTGTCCGGGACGGCCAGCGCGCGCACGTGCTTGCCGGCGAACGCCTTGAACTCCGAACCCGCGAAGACGTCGGTGATGTCGACGAGCTCCAGCTTGGCGCGCAGGTCGGGCTTGTCGTTGCCGTACTTCAGCATCGACTCGCGGAACGGGATCCGCGGGAAGGGGGAGGTGACCTCGCGGCCGTTGCCGAACTCGGTGAAGAGCTCGGTCATCAGGCGCTCGATCGGCTGGAAGACGTCCTCCTGCTCGACGAAGGACATCTCGACGTCGAGCTGGTAGAACTCGCCCGGCGAGCGGTCGGCGCGGGCGTCCTCGTCGCGGAAGCAGGGCGCGATCTGGAAGTACCGGTCGAAGCCGGAGATCATCAGCAGCTGCTTGAACTGCTGCGGCGCCTGCGGCAGCGCGTAGAACTTGCCCGGGTTCAGGCGGGAGGGGACGACGAAGTCACGGGCGCCCTCGGGGGAGGTCGCGGTGAGGATCGGGGTCGCCATCTCGTTGAAGCCGAGGGCCACCATCTTGGAGCGGATCGACGCGATGACCGCCGAGCGCAGCATGATGTTGCGGTGCATGCGCTCGCGGCGCAGGTCGAGGAAGCGGTACTCCAGGCGCCGCTCCTCGTTCACCCCGTCGTCCGTGTTGATCGTGAAGGGCAGCGGGGCGGCGGCGCCCAGCACCTCGACCTCGGCGGCCTCGATCTCGATCTCGCCGGTGGGCAGGTCGGGGTTGACGTTCTCGGCGCCACGGGAGACGACCTTGCCGTCGACCCGCACGACCGTCTCCTTGGACAGCTTGTCCAGGACGGCGGCGGCCGCGGTGCCGGGGCGGGCGACGAGCTGCGTGATGCCGTAGTGGTCACGCAGATCGATGAAGAGGATGCCGCCCAGGTCTCGACGATTGTGCAGCCAGCCGCTCAGCCGGACGTCGGAGGCGACGTCGGAGGCACGGAGCTCGCCGCACGTGTGGGACCTGTACCGATGCATCAGTCATCCAGTTCTACGCGATACCAGGGTGGATTCAACCGTCCCAAGGTTACCGTCCGGGCGGGCCGCCCGGCGGGCGCGCCCGGAGAGGGCGGTGAACAGGCACCCCGGTGGGATCACCTGTCAAAATGACCGGGTGCGCACCGAGGACGTCCTGGCCGCCATCGCGACCGGCCTGTGGCGATGGGACAACGCCTCCGGGACGGTCACCCTCGACGGCGAGGCCGCCCGGCTGCTCGGGCTGCCCGCCGAGCCCGTCACCCTCCCGGAGGTGGCCGTACGCTCCCGGTTCCACCCGGTCGACTGGAACGAGATCAACGGCATCGTGAACCTGGCGGTGGCCGAGGACACCCTCGCCGAGGCCCGGCTGCGGATCATGGACGAGGACGGACGCGTGCTGCGCACCGTCCGCAGCCGCAGCAAGCCGGTGGAGAACCGGTGCCCCGACGGCCGCGTCGACTACGAGCTGATCGGCACCATCCAGGAGATCGCCGAGCCGCAGCCCGGCACCACGGCCGTGCACACCACCATCACCGGCGACTGGCGCCGCTCCCGCGAGGCCTTCCTGCTGGACGCGGGCCGGGCGCTGGCCGAGGCCCGCTCCACGGAGGAGGTGCTGCGGGTGGCGGCCTCCCTGTCGATGCCGGGCTTCAGCCCGGACGGGCTGGCCGTCTTCGGGGTATCGGGCGAGCGGCTGTCGGTCATCGGGCACCACGGGCACGAGCCCGGGGAGGAGAGCCCCTTCGCGGACATGCGGCTGGACACGGACTACCCGGCGGCCGAGGTGGTCCGGACCGGCCGGGCGATCTACCTGCCCACCCCGGAGGAGTACCGGGAGCGCTTCCCGGTCACCTGGCCGCTGGCCCGGCGCTTCGGCCGGGTCTCGTGGGCCTTCCTGCCGCTGATCGTGGCCGGGCGGACCATGGGCGCCTGGATGGCCGCCTTCAAGCACCCGGTGACGTTCTCGCCCGACGAGCGCTCCGTGCTGACGACGGTGGCCCGGATGCTGGCCCAGGCCCTCCAGCGGGCCGGCGTCGCCGAGTCCGAACGGGAACTCACCACCGGTCTCCAGCGGTCGATGATGCCCCAGCTGGGGCCCGAGATCCCCGGCATGGCCATCGCCGCGCGCTACGTCCCGACCGGCGGCGGGCTCCAGGTGGGCGGGGACTGGTACGACATGATCCCGCTGCCCTCGGGCCGGTTCGCGCTGGTCATCGGCGACGTCCAGGGGCACGACGTACGGGCCGCGGGCCTGATGGGGCAGCTCCGGATCGCCGTACGGGCCTACGCGTCCGAGGGGCACCGGCCGGACGCGGTGCTCTCGCGGGCCTCCCGCTTCCTGGCCGGGCTCTGCTCCTCCCAGGAGTCGGACCCCGCCGGTTCCGGGGACTCCGACTACCAGAGCCCGCGCTTCGCGACCTGCCTGTACGTGGAGTGCGACCCGGAGACCGGCCGGCTGGAGGTGGCCC
Source organism: Streptomyces sp. NPDC102258 (assembly GCF_055584685.1). Lineage (NCBI taxonomy): Bacteria > Bacillati > Actinomycetota > Actinomycetes > Kitasatosporales > Streptomycetaceae > Streptomyces > Streptomyces sp. NPDC102258. The sequence goes on along the minus strand of NZ_JBVJLO010000007.1, from coordinate 42,058 downwards.
GGGCCGGGCACCCCGACCCGGCGGTCCGGATGCCGGACGGCACCGTCCTGATGCGGCCGACGGCGGGCGGCCTGCCGCTCGGCATCGTTCCGGACACCGACTACCCGACGACCCGCTTCGCCCTGGAACCCGGCGAGACGATGATGCTCTGCACCGACGGGCTGATCGAGACCGGCGGGCACGACCTGGACACCGGCTGGGCCCGGCTGCGGTCCGTGCTGGAGTCCTGGGCGCACGAGGCGCAGAGCCTGGAGGAACTGGCCGACCAGCTGGTCCAGGCCGTGCACGGGCCCTCTTCGCACCACACCACCGGCCCGCTGGCCGACCGCCGCGAGGACGACATAGCCGTGCTGCTGCTCTGCCGCGAGGGCGCGGCCCGCGGCTGCGGCACCCCCGACCCGCACGGGACCCGGCCCGCGCGGCGCACGGTGCTGACGGTGGCGCAGGCGGAGCCGGAGCGGATCGCGGGCGCGCGGCGCCAGGTCCGGGAGCTGCTGCACGACTGGGCGGACGCCGACCAGGTGGACTCGGCGGTGCTGATGGTGTCCGAGATGGTGACCAACGTGCTGGTGCACACCGACGGCGACGCGCTGCTGGTCGCGGAGGCGGCCGGCGAGCTGGGCACACGGCGGCTGCGCGTCGAGGTCGCGGACGCCAGCGACGAGCTGCCGCACAAGCGCCACCCCGGTGAGATGGCGTCGAGCGGGCGCGGGGTGCTGCTGATGGAGATGCTCGCCGACACCTGGGGGGTCGACCCCCGGGGCGCCGGCAAGTCGATCTGGTTCGAGCTGTACGAACGCTCGAAACCGGACGAGGACGAGGGCGAAGACGAGGCCGAGGACGCGGCCACGCGGTAGGCCCGCCCCGCCGCCGGAACGGGGCGGGGGCACCCCTGGCACCCTCACCCCCGGGAAGCGGACCCCTGCGGACCCGCTCCCCTGTGAACCCCCCGCGCTACTTCGTGCGCTCCGTGGTCGGGATCCGGCCGAGCCGGCCCGCCTGGAAGTCGTCGAAGGCCTGCTGGAGCTCGTGCCGGCTGTTCATGACGAACGGGCCGTAGTGCGCCATCGGCTCACGGATGGGCCGGCCGCCGAGCAGGACGACCTCCAGGTCCGGGGCGTTGGAGTCCTGGGACTCGTCCGCCCGTACCGTGAGCGAGCCGCCCGCGCCGAACACCGCGGTCCGTCCGGTCTGGACGGGCCTGCGCTCCTCGCCGACCGTGCCGCGCCCGGCCATGACGTAGGCGAGGGCGTTGAAGTCCTCGCGCCACGGCAGGGTGACCTCGGCGCCGGGGGAGACGGTGGCGTGGATCATCGTGATCGGCGTGTGGGTGATGCCGGGGCCCTGGTGCCCGTCCAGCTCACCGGCGATGACGCGGAGGAGGGCGCCGCCGTCGGGGGTGGTGAGCAGCTGGACCTGGCCGCCGCCGATGTCCTGGTAGCGCGGCGGCATCATCTTGTCGGAGGCCGGGAGGTTCACCCACAGCTGGAGGCCGTGGAAGAGCCCGCCGGACACGACGAGGGACTCCGGCGGGGCCTCGATGTGCAGGAGGCCGGACCCGGCGGTCATCCACTGGGTGTCACCGCCGTTGATGACTCCGCCGCCGCCGTTGCTGTCCTGGTGGACGAAGGTTCCGTCGATCAGGTAGGTGACGGTCTCGAAGCCGCGGTGCGGGTGCCAGGGGGTGCCCTTGGGCTCGCCCGGCGCGTACTCCACCTCGCCCATCTGGTCCATCATGATGAACGGGTCGAGGTGCTGGTAGTCGATCCCGGCGAACGCGCGGCGCACCGGGAACCCCTCGCCCTCGAAACCGCCCGGGGCCGTGGACACGGCCACCACCTTGCGCGCCTGGGCCGCCTGGGGCGCGGCCACGCGCGGAAGGGTCAACGGGTTCTCAACAGTCACTGCGGGCATGGTCAGGACCTCCTTCTGGCATCGACTTTAGTTGAAAGTCGAACTTTCTGCCACACCGCAGAGAACAGCCCCCACCCCCGTCGCATTCCCGGTCGCACCACCGGGGCAGCAGCAGGGGCGTGGCCAGGATGAGCAGCCCCGCCGCCGCGAGGGCGGTGCGCGGGCCGGTGAGGCCGGCGAGCAGCCCGCCGAGCGCGGTGAGGAGCGCGATGGACGCCTGCTGGCCGATCGACCAGGCCGACAGGGTCCGGGCGACCAGGTGCGCGGGGGTCTGTTCGAGCCGGTAGGTGGCCAGCACCGGGGTGAAGAGGCTCATGTTGACGATGATCGCCAGCTCGACGGCCATCACCGTGACGAGCCCGGCCACGCCGGGACGGACGAAGGCCAGCCCGATCAGCCAGACGGCGCGCAGGGTGCCGACGGTACGGAAGACCCGGCGCCGGCCGAAGCGGGCGGCGACCGGGCGGGCCAGCCGCGAGCCGACCAGGCCGCCCAGGCAGGGGGCGGCGAAGGCGAGGGCGTACTGCCAGGGCGGGAACCCGAGCCGGCCGAGCAGGAGCACGGCCAGCAGCGGCTCGGTGGCCATGATCAGACCCCCGACGAACAGCTGGTTGAGGTAGAGGCCCCGCAGGCCCGGGTGACCCAGGATGTGCCGCCAGCCGTCGAGCAGCCCGCCGCCCCGGCCCGCGCCCGCGACGGCCCTCGGCGGGGGTTCCTCCCGGCCGCGGATCGCGGCGATGCCGAGCGCCGAGAGCAGGTAGCTCAGCGCGTCGGCCACCACGGTGACCACCGGCCCGAACAGGCCGATGGCCGCCCCGCCGAGCGGGGGCCCGACCGCGATGGAGCTCCAGTTCGTCGACTCGAACCGGGCGTTGGCGACGAGCAGGTCGTCCGGCCCGACGAGGGCCTTCAGGTGGGCGCCGCTCGCCGCGTTGAACGCGGTCTTGGACGCGGCCACGACGGCCGAGACCACCAGCAGCTGGACGAACCCGAGCCGGCCGAAGGCGTAGGCGACCGGGATCGTCGCCATCACCGCGCACCGGACCAGGTCCGCCGCGATCATCACCGGGCGCTTGCGCCGGAACTCCACCCACGGCCCGAGCGGCACCGCGAGCAGCGCCCCCACCGCGGGCCCCACCGCGGACAGCACGGACACCTCGGCGGGGCCGGCCCGCAGCACCAGGACGGCGATCAGCGGCAGGGCCCCGAACCCCACCCCGGACCCGTACGCGCTCACCGCGTAGGCCGCCCACAGCCAGCCGAAACGCCGCCCCAGCCGTCTCCTGGCCATGCCGGGCCCCCCATCCGCACAAACCGACGTTGACCCGTGGGACCCAACCGCGCGGGACCACCGCAGGTCAAACAACCGATGCGCCGACCCACCACAACCACCGGTTGTTCACTAGGGTGGGCCGGCATGGACCTCGAAGCGGTACGGACCTTCGTCGCCGTCGCGGAGGCGGGCCAGTTCCAGCGGGCCGCCGCCGACCTGTCGATCACCCAGCAGGCCGTCTCCAAACGCGTCGCCGCGCTGGAGCACACCCTCGGCGTGCGGCTGTTCACCCGCACCCCGCGCGGCGCCGAACCCACCATCGACGGCCAGGCGTTCCTGCCCCACGCGCGCGAGCTGCTGCGCGTCGCCGAGCGCGCGGCCGCCTCCGTACGGGGCGGCCACCGCCCGCTGCGCGTCGACGTGATCAACTCACGCGGCGCGGGCTCGGGCCTGCTGCGCGGCTTCCACCGCGCGCACCCCGGTATCGAGCTCGACGTGCTGATGCTGTTCGAGATCGAGGCGGCCGTCACCGCGCTGCGCTCGGGGGCCATCGACGCGTCGTTCCGCGCCGTCGCCGCGCCCGGCCGGCCCCTGCCCGAGGACATCGAGTCCGTCCGGGTGCTGGACGAGCCGCTCCAGCTGCTCACCGGCCCGGCCCACGCGCTGGCGGGCGCCCGGTCGGTGCCCCTGGCCCGGCTCACCGGGCACCGGATCTGGATGCCCGGCATCGTCCCCGGCACCGAGTGGGGCGCCTATTACGACGACCTCGTCGCCGAGTACGGGCTCACCATCGAGGCCACCGGCCCCAACTTCGGCTCCGACGCGCTCCTCGACACCGTCGCCGACACCCCGGCCCTGGCCACCTTCATGGGGGAGCACACCCGCCTCATCTGGCCCGCCGGTCACGGCCTGCGCCGCATCCCGGTGACCGGCCCGACGCCGGTCTACCCGCACTCGCTGCTCTGGCACCGGGACAACCCGCACCCCGGCCTGGCCGCGCTCCGCGAGCACCTGGCCACCACGGCACCCGGCGCCGCCGGGACCTGGGTCCCGCGCTGGACGCTCCCGCGCTAGCCGTACATGCGGCGCATGGCGAAGTCGACCATCTGCTCGACCGCCTTGGCGTCGAAGACCATCCGGTGGTCGCCCTCCATGTCGAGGACGAAGCCGTAGCCGGTGGGGAGCAGGTCGATCACCTCGGCGCCGGTGATCACGAAGTACTTCGAGTCCTTGCCGGCGTACCGGCGGAGCTCCTTGAGCGTGGTGAACATCGGGATCACCGGCTGCTGCGTGTTGTGCAGCGCGAGGAACCCCGGGGTGTCGCCGCGCGGGCAGTAGACCTTCGAACCGGAGAAGATCTGCTGGAAGTCCTCGGCGGACAGCGACCCGGTGGTGAAGGCCCGTACGGCGTCCGCGAGCGAGGGCGGGGACGGCTCGGGGTACAGCGGCGGCGCGTAGCCCTGCTGGGGCTGCGCGTACTGCTGCTGGGCGCCCGGGTTCTGGTCGTAGCCGTACATGGGCCGAAGCCTACCGAGGCCGGGAGCCGCCCGGGCCGAGACCGCCCTTTAGTGAGGAGAGGAACGGTTCCCACGCCGCCGCCGTGAGGACGAGGACGTCCCCGCCGGGCCGCTTGGAGTCTCTGACGGGGACGAACCCTGTGACCCCGTCCGCCACCTCAACGCATGTGCCGCCCTCGCTGTTCGTATAGCTGCTCGTGCGCCAGCGCGCCGCGCTCAAGTTGGTTTCCCTGCTTGCCATTTCGGTAGTCCTCTGCGGCCGCCTCCATCATGGCGAGGGACGCCTCCGGCGGTAGCGCGACGGCCCTCAGCAGATCGTACGACCTTCGGTACCGCTGCACGCTGGCCGGATCTTCGACGGTCAGACCGCTGTGCAGCGACTCCGTATAGACCAGCGGCGGTGCGGCGGCGAAGGTCATGATGAGGGTGATGCCCGCTGACATGAAAGGGTGCGCTCCGACGTTCCACGGAACGATCTGTGGAACGATGCGCCGCCGCCGCACCAAGGCCGCGATGTGGTCGAGCTGCGCCGCCATCAACTCGGGCGCGACGATCGGCAGCCGAAGCAGCGATTCGTGCATCACGACCCAGTACGCAGGCTTCGTGTGGTCGCCGTCGAAGAGTGCCGCCCGTGACAGCCGTGCCTGGATCAGCACGTTCGTCTCCTCGGGGTGTTCCAGCGGGCTTTCGGCCTTCGCCAGCGCACGCGCGTAGTCAGCCGTCTGCAACAGCCCCGGGATGGCGTTCGGACACCACTCCTCGATCGTCTCGGCGATCTTCTCCGCCTCCAAGACCTTCTCGGCGTAGTCGGTATGGCCAACGTGACGGGCCTTGCGCGCGTCCTCGCAGCACCGCTCGAAGAATCCGTCCGTGCCCAGCACACGGTCCACGTGCCGAGCCAGGTCCAACGGCATTCGGCGCTGAGCCCGTTCGATCTCGCTGAGGTAGCTCACTCCGTAGTAGCTGCCCTCGACGGCCTCTTCGAGTGTGAGGCCCAGCCGCTCCCGTTTCCAACGGAGTTCCTTGCCGTAGAACGCCGGAACGCTCGCCGAGCCGTCGATCTCCTTGCGTCGGGCCACCTTCGCCTGCCTTCCACACTTCGCGCTGTGGACTGGAAACCCTTCCCACGGTACGGCGATGGGCAGCAGCCTGTGAGGGGTTCGTCACACTCCGCACAGAACGGAACCCCCATGAGCGACCACACCGCCGACCGCGTAGCGATCACCGCCCTCACAGAACTCCGCACCGCGCTGGCCTCGCACGGGATCACGCTTCCCTCGCTGGACCTGCACCTCCCCTCGTACGCCGCGATCGGCACCACCCGCCCGCCCCTGATCAGCCTCGGCAACTGCAGCGCCGCCACCGCGCAGCGCCTCGCGGACGTGCTGGCCGGCCGGTGACGCTCACCATCCGGCTGCGCGCCGTACCGCAGGCGGCCCCCCTGCTGCGGCACGCCGTACGGGAACACCTCGGGGCCCGGGACTCCCCCGACGCGGAGCTCTGCGTCACCGAACTGCTGGCCAACGTGATCGCCCACCTCGGCGAAGGCACGCCCGTCACGCTGCGGATCACCGGAAGGGCAACCCGTACGCGGGTCGAGCTCACCGACCCCGATCCGCACACCCGCCCCGTACACCGCCGCGCGGAGCCGGACGAGGAATCCGGGCGGGGGCTCGCCCTGGTGGCGGCGCTGGCGCTGCGGTGGGGGGTGGTGCCGCGGCCGGACGGCAAGACGGTCTGGTGCGAGCTGCCGAGAGCAGCGTCACAGTCCCGGCGGTAAGGGTTGCGCGTTATTACCGGCGGGTAGCATCATGACATTACCGATTGGTATGTACGAGGAACCTGTCTCCCCGAGCCTTAACGGAGCCGTCGCCATGGGGCACTACAAGTCGAATCTCCGCGACATCGAGTTCAACCTCTTCGAGGTACTCGGCCGCGACAAGCTGTACGGCACCGGTCCCTTCGAGGAGATGGACACCGAGACCGCCAAGAGCGTCCTCTCCGAGCTGACCCGCCTCGCCGAGAACGAGCTGGCCGCCTCCTTCGAGGACGCCGACCGCAACCCGCCGGTCTTCGACCCCGCCACCAACACCGCCCCGGTCCCGGCCTCCTTCAAGAAGAGCTACGAGGCCTTCATGGAGTCCGAGTACTGGCGGCTCGGCCTGCCCGAGGAGATCGGCGGCACCACCTCGCCCCGCTCCCTCATCTGGGCCTACGCGGAGCTGCTGCTCGGCGCCAACCCGGCCATCTGGATGTACTCCTCCGGCCCGGCCTTCGCCGGGATCCTCTTCGAAGAGGGCAACGAGGCGCAGAAGAAGGTCGCGCAGCTCGCCGTCGAGAAGCGCTGGGGCTCCACCATGGTCCTGACCGAGCCGGACGCCGGCTCGGACGTCGGCGCCGGCCGCACCAAGGCCGTCCAGCAGGACGACGGCTCCTGGCACATCGAGGGCGTCAAGCGCTTCATCACGTCCGGTGAGCACGACATGGAGGAGAACATCCTCCACTACGTCCTCGCCCGTCCCGAGGGCCACGGCCCCGGCACCAAGGGCCTGTCCCTCTTCCTCGTCCCGAAGTTCCACTTCGACTGGGAGACCGGCGAGCTGGGCGAGCGCAACGGCGTGTACGCGACGAACGTCGAGCACAAGATGGGCCTCAAGGCCTCCAACACGTGCGAGATGACCTTCGGCGACCGCCACCCCGCCAAGGGCTGGCTGATCGGCGACAAGCACGACGGCATCCGCCAGATGTTCATGATCATCGAGTTCGCCCGCATGATGGTCGGCACGAAGGCCATCGCGACGCTCTCCACCGGCTACCTGAACGCCCTGGAGTACGCCAAGGAGCGCGTGCAGGGTCCGGACCTGGCCAACTTCATGGACAAGACGGCCCCCAAGGTCACCATCACGCACCACCCCGACGTGCGCCGCTCCCTCATGACGCAGAAGGCGTACGCCGAGGGCATGCGCGCCCTCGTCCTGTACACCGCCTCCGTCCAGGACACGATCCAGGTCAAGCAGGCCGCGGGCGAGGACGCCTCCGCCGAGATCGGCCTGAACGACCTGCTCCTGCCGATCGTCAAGGGCTACGGCTCGGAGAAGTCCTACGAGCAGCTCGCCCAGTCGCTGCAGACCTTCGGCGGTTCCGGTTACCTCCAGGAATACCCGATCGAGCAGTACATCCGCGACGCCAAGATCGACACCCTCTACGAGGGCACCACGGCGATCCAGGGCCAGGACTTCTTCTTCCGCAAGATCGTCCGCGACCAGGGCGCCTCGCTGAACGTCCTCTCCGAGACGATCAAGAAGTTCCTCGCCGAGGGCCCCGGCGGCGACGACCTGGCCCCCGCCCGCGACGCCCTCGCCAAGGCCGCCGTGGACCTGGAGGCCATAGTCGGCCAGATGATCGTCGACCTCACCGCCACCGGCGAGGACGTCAAGAACATCTACAAGGTCGGCCAGAACACCACCCGCCTGCTGATGGCCTCCGGCGACGTCGTCGTCGGATACCTGCTGCTCAAGGGCGCGGCCGTGGCCGCCGAGAAGCTCGCCACCGCCTCCGCCAAGGACGTGGCCTTCTACACCGGCAAGATCGCCGCCGCGAAGTTCTTCGCCGGTCAGGTGCTGCCGGGCGTCTCCGTCCAGCGCGCGCTGGCCGAGTCGGTCGACAACTCCCTCATGGAGCTGGACGAGGCCGCCTTCTAGCCGGCTCCGCTCCCCCCGCGCGCACGCGCTGAGCGCACAGCGGCCGGGCCTTCCGCACGGAGGCCCGGCCGCCGGCGCGTGCGAGGCCGCCCGCCGGGTGTGCCGCGTGCGCCACGTGTGACGAGCCCCCCACCGGGGGCGTTCTCCGATGTCGGCCGTTCATGGGACGCTCGTAGGCATGAGTCCACAGGAGCAGCACACCAGCAGGGGGTATTCCGTCCCCACCGGGCGGCCGTACGCCCTCAAGGAGCTCCAGGCGAACGTGGGCGCCCTCGGCGACCGGATCACCGAGCTCTACGACGGCGCGCACCCGGCCGAGTACGAGCCCGTCGCCGACGCCCTCTACATCGCCTTCCGGACGGCCTCCGCCCTCGCCCCCGCCAAGAGCTACACCGGCTGCCCCGAGCACCCCAACGGCGCCCTCGACCCCGAGGCCCCCGAGGGCTGGGGCCGCTGCCTGATCTGCAACGACCGGCGCCGCCTCGGCCGCCGACTGCACGGCGGCCGCGCCGCGGGCCCCGCCCCGGCGGGCGAGCAGCGGCGCCTGGGCTACCCCGTGCCCGAGCCCCCGTACACGCTCGACGTGCTCCGCCGGTACCTGCGCGCCATCGACGAGCAGCGCTTCCACCTCACGCTCGGCTCGCCCGACCAGGACTTCGTGCGCATCGCCGACGACCTCCACCGGGCCTTCATCGTCGCCCGCGAACTGTCCCGGCCGCGCGGCGCCTCCGGCTGCTCCGAGCACCCCGGCGCGCCCGTCGACCCCGATGCCCCGCCCGGTGAGGCCTGTATCTTCTGCGCCGGACGCAGAAGACGCGCGCAGCGCCCGCCGCAGACCCCCGAGATGCTCCCGCGCATCCGCCGGGGCGAGCGCCGACAATTGCAGCGCAGATTCGAGCGCCCACCGGGCTGAGAACGACGGGACCGCGGGGCCAAACAGCCCCTGGCCCCCTGCCGTTCCGGCTATCCGCCGCGGCCCGGACATGGCGAACACGACCGTCGTTAAGGTGAACCACATGAGCTCTCCCGCCCGCTTCGACCGCGGCCACACCGACGACCTGATGACCTTCCTGACGGCCAGTCCGTCGCCGTACCACGCCGTGGCCAACGCGGCGGAGCGGCTGGAAAAGGCAGGCTTCAGGCAGTTGTCGGAACAGGACGCCTGGGACTCGGGCACGGGAGGCCGGTTCGTCCTGCGCGGCGGCGCGCTCATCGCCTGGTACGTACCGGAAGGCGCGGCCCCGCACACCCCCTTCCGGATCGTCGGCGCGCACACCGACTCCCCCAACCTGCGGGTCAAGCCGGTCCCGGACACGGGCTCGCAGGGCTGGCGGCAGGTCGCCGTGGAGATCTACGGAGGCACCCTGCTCAACACCTGGCTCGACCGCGACCTCGGCCTCGCCGGGCGGCTGAGCCTGCGCGACGGCACCGAGCGGCTGGTGAACGTGGACCGCGCGCTGCTGCGCGTACCCCAACTCGCCGTGCACCTGGACCGGTCGGTCAACACCGACGGCCTCAAGCTGGACAAGCAGCGCCACATGCAGCCCATCTGGGGACTCGGCGACGCGCGCGAGGGCGACCTGATCGCCTTCCTGGAGGAGGAAGAGGGCCTGGCGCAGGGCTCGGTGGCGGGCTGGGACCTGATGGTCCACTCGATCGAGCCGCCCGCCTACCTGGGCCGCGACCGCGAGCTGCTGGCCGGCCCGCGCATGGACAACCTGCTGTCGGTGCACGCGGGCGTCGCCGCGCTCGCCGCCGTCTCGGCGAACCCGGCTCTGGACCACATCCCGGTGCTGGCGGCCTTCGACCACGAGGAGAACGGCTCGCAGTCCGACACCGGCGCCGACGGGCCGCTGCTGGGCAACGTGCTGGAACGTTCTGTCTTCTCGCGCGGCGGCAGCTACGAGGACCGGGCACGGGCCTTCGCCGGCACCATCTGCCTCTCCTCCGACACCGGGCACGCGGTGCACCCCAACTACGCGGAGCGGCACGACCCTTCGCACCACCCGCGCGCCAACGGCGGCCCCATCCTGAAGGTCAACGTCAACCAGCGGTACGCGACGGACGGCAGCGGGCGCGCCGTCTTCGCGGGGGCCTGCGAGCGGGCCGGGGTGCCGTGGCAGACGTTCGTCTCCAACAACTCGATGCCCTGCGGAACCACGATCGGCCCGATCACGGCCGCCCGCCACGGCATCCAGACGGTCGACATCGGCGTCGCGATCCTCTCGATGCACTCCGCCCGCGAACTGTGCGGCGCCGACGACCCGTTCCTCCTGGCCAACGCCCTCCTGTCCTTCCTGGAGGGCTGAGCGGCCCGCGTGCCCGGCCGGCCGCTTCTCGGAGACGGGCGGCCGGGCACGCGGGTGCGCGGGGTCAGGCGTCCAGGCCGGCCAGGACCAGCGGCAGGCGGGTGGCGCCGTCCGGGGTGACGCTGACGGGGACGCCCCAGTCCTGCTGGTGGACGTGGCAGGCCGGGTACTCGTTGGCCGGGTCGTCGTCGCAGGAGGCGGCCATCGCCGACACGTGCAGGACCCCCTCGGTGACGTCCGGGTTCAGCGCCAGCTCGCGGAACAGGTCCGTGCCGGGGCCCTCGCCCGCCGTGAGGAGCTCCGGCGGGGTCGAGGAGACCAGCAGCCGGGTGGAGGGCCCGTAACGGGTGTCGAGCTTCTGCCCGGCCGGGGCCTGGAAGACCACGTCGAGGCGGAGCGTGCCGGGGGCCACGTCGGTGGCGGCCCGCCGGGTGCGGTGGGCGACCGCGTCGACCCGTACGGCCTCCTCGGGCAGCCGCAGCCGGGTCAGCCGGTGCCGGGCCGACTCCACGACCACGATGTCCTCGCCGACGAGGACGGCGTCGCTGGGCTCGCGCAGATCGGTGGCGAGGGTGGTGACCTGGCCGGTGGCGGGGTCGTAACGGCGCAGCGCGTGGTTGTACGTGTCGCAGACCGCGACCGAGCCGTCCGGCAGGGCGGTCACCCCGAGGGGGTGCTGGAGCAGGGCCTGGGCGGCGTCGCCGTCGCGGTGGCCGAAGTCGAACAGACCGGTGCCGACAGCGGTGCGGACGGCGTAGCCGTCGCCGTCGGGCTCCACGTAGCGCAGTGCGCTGGTCTCGGAGTCGGCGATCCACAGCCGGTCCCCGGCGGCGGACAGCCCCGACGGCTGCGCGAACCAGGCCTCGGCGGCCGGGCCGTCCACGAGCCCCTCGTTGGTCGTCCCGGCGGCCACCGCGACCGTGCCCGTCTGCGGGTCCCACGTCCACAGCTGGTGCACGCCCGCCATGGCGATCCACACCCGGCCCCGCCACCAGGCCACGTCCCAGGGCGAGGAGAGGTCCACCTCCAGGGCCGGGCCGGAGGTGGGCGAACCCTGCCACCACTGCCGGCCGGTCCCGGCGACGGTCTCGACGGCGCCGGTGGCGGGGTCGTACGTCCGCAGCGCGTGGTTGACGGTGTCGGCGACGACCACCCGGCCGTCGGGCAGCAGCGCCAGACCCTGCGGCTCGCTGAAGGCGTCCGGCCCGAAACCGCGCTCCCCGCCGCCGACGCGGCGTACGACGCTCTCCCCGTCCGGGGCCAGCTCCACGAGCTGGTGCCGCGTGGAGTCCGACACCAGCAGGTTCCCGCTGTCGAGCAGCAGGGCCTTCCCGGGGAAGCGCAGGTCGGTCGCGACCGGCTCGGGCGCCACGTACGGCCCGTCACCGCGCCGCAGCGTCCCCTTGGCGGCGTGCTCGGCCTCCAGCTCCTCCACGAGCCGCTCGATGGCGTGCGCGTGCCCCTCACCGGCATGCTGCGCGACGACGTACCCCTCGGGGTCGATCACCACGAGCGTGGGCCACGCCCGCACCGCGTACTGCTTCCAGGTGGCCAGCTCGGGGTCGTCGAGGACGGGGTGGTGCACCCCGTACCGCTCGACGGCGTCCACGACCGCCGCGTGCTCTGCCTCGTGCACGAACTTCGGCGAATGCACCCCGATGATCACCACGGTGTCCCGGTGCTTCGCCTCCAGCTCACGCAGCTCGTCGAGGACGTGCAGGCAGTTCACACAGCAGAAGGTCCAGAAGTCGAGGATGACGATGCGCCCCCGCAGATCGGCCAGGCTGTAGGAGACCCCTCCGGTATTGAGCCACCCCCCCTTGCCGATCAGCTCGGGGGCACGGACTCGGGCACGGCGGGGTGCGGGCGCGGCAGCATTCATGCCCCCAAGAGTGCCACCTGCGCCGAAGTGCACCCGAAGGGGTGACGACAGCCCGCAGGCCGCCGTGCGAGCCTGGCCGCAGGTACCGAAGGAGGCGTACGGGATGACCACCGCGGACGCCTCCGGCGCGGGAACCGGCCCCGAAAGGGCGCTCAAGCACGCCGTGCGACGGGCCCGGGGCGGGCGGGACGAACTCGTCGAGGGCGTCGTCGGCTCCGTGTGTCCCGACTGGGGTCACGAGTCCGCTCGGGACAGCGTCCGTACGCGGCTTTCGGGCGTCGTGGAAGCGCTCGGCTGCATGATGGGCTCCGGTGATCTGGATCTGCCCGGATCACCGAACTGGTACGTGCCCGACATCGCCGTCGTCCCCGAGGACATCACGCGCGGCGCCGCGTCCCTGCTCCCCGACCAGACGCTGCTGATCGTCGAGATCACCTCCGAGTCCGACGCCGAGACCGACCGCGTCGTCAAGCGGAAGCGGTACGCCGAGTACGGCGCCCCCCTCTACCTGCTGGTCGACCGGCTCGACAAGACCGTCACCCTCTTCTCCGGCCCCGGCCGGCTCGGCTACACCGGGGTCGACGGGCCCCACCCCTTCGGGACGCCGGTGCGGCTGCCGGAGCCGTTCGGGATCGAGCTGGACACCAGCGGCCTCTGACGCCGGTCGGCGCGCACGGGAAGCGGAATAGCCGGGCGTGCTAGTTTTTCCGGCCGTGGCGACGACCGAGCTCATATCCGGAACCGACCGTACGCGCGCTCCGCAGGGCGGGCGGCCCGTCCCGTTGCCGTCGTTGACCGGTTTGCGGTGGACCGCCGCGTTGATGGTGTTCCTGTATCACGTGCACATCGTGGAGTACTTCGGCGGCCGCTCCAACGACCTCGTCACCTTCGCCTTCGGGGCCGGCAGCAGCGGGGTGTCGTTCTTCTTCGTCCTCTCCGGGTTCGTCCTCGCGTGGTCCAGTGCCACCGCGCCGACCGGGTGGCGGATCCTGACGTTCTACCGGCGCCGGTTCGCGCGGGTGTACCCGCTGCACCTGGTCACCGCCGGGTTCGCGCTGGTGATGGGCGTCGTCTTCGCGCCCGACACCCGGCAGGGGGCGGGGCCGCTCGCGGCGAACCTGGGGCTCGTGCAGTCCTGGGTGCTGGAGATCCCGTACTTCCAGGGGCTCAACCCGGTCAGCTGGTCCCTGGCCTGCGAGGCGTTCTTCTACCTCTGCTTCCCGTTGCTGCTGTGGCCGCTGCGCCGCCTCGGGCCGCGCTGGGCCTGGCCCGTCGCGGGGCTCGCGCTGGCCGCGGTGGTGGCCGTGCCGACCGTCTGGGCGCTGACCGGTGTTCCCGACGGCACGGTCTGGTCCCGGTACTTCTTCCCGCTGGTGCGCCTCCCCGAGTTCGTGCTCGGCATCGCCGTCGCCGAACTGGTGCGCTCCGGGCGCTGGCGCGGCCCGGGCCTGACCGTCTCCCTCGCGCTGGCCATGGGCGGCTACTTCCTCAGCTACCAGGCCGACTACGCCTACCGCTCCGTCGCTTGCACCGTCGTCGGCTTCACCTGCCTGATCGCCGCCGCCGCGCGGGCCGACCTGGCGGGGGAGCCCTCGCCCTGGCGGGGCCGGCTCAGCGTCCGGCTGGGCGAGGTCTCCTTCGCGTTCTACATGGTCCACATCCTGGTGATCCGGACCGGCGAGCACCTCTTCGGCGGGCACCCCAAGCTCCCCATGTGGAACGGCGGCCTCCTGGCGCTCGCGGCCGCCTTCTCGGTGTCGCTCGCCCTTGCCTGGGCCCTGCACAGCTGGGTGGAGGTTCCCGGGCGGCGGCTGCTGCTCAGGGCGTGGCGAGGAACGAGCGCAGCGAGGCCGTGAGGGCCGCGACGAAGGAATCGCGGGTGCGGGGCGGGAGCAGGTCCAGGGAGAGGTAGGGGTTCAGGTCCTCCAGTTCGACCAGGAGGAGGTCGCCGGAGGGGGCGCGGCAGGCGTCGACGCGCTGGATGCCGTGCGCGAGGGTGTTCCACTCCACGAAGCGGCGCGCGAACACCAGGTCCGCCTCCGTGGGCTCGTACGGGGCCAGCTCCCAGCGGCGCTCCGGGTCGGGTGCGTAGAGGGCGTACTGGAAGGCGTCGTCCACGAAGTAGAAGGACACCTCGTACGCGAAGTCGATCCGCGGCTGGATCAGCACCTCCCCGGGCGTCCCGGCCGGCTCGGCGGTGAAGGTCAGGCCGATGGAGTCGGCGCCCTGCTTGGGCTTGACGGCGTACGCGGGGACGCGCGGCAGCAGGCGCAGGTCGGCCGGGTCGTCGACGGTCGGGATGACCGGGAACCCGGCGGCGGTCAGGTCGAGCAGGTACTGCTTCCCGGCCATGTCGCCGCGCCCGGTGAGCGGGTTGTAGACGCGGGTCCCGGCGGCGAGCGCGGCGGCGCGGAAGGCGTCGTACGCCTCCTGGTAGTGCAGGACCGGGCCGCTGTTGCGGACGATCACCGCGTCGAAGCCGGGCAGCAGGGCCGCCGCGTCCAGCGGGTGGCACAGGGCCAGGGGGAAGTGCTCGCGGAGCCGGGCGGTGAGGAATATGTCCTCGTCGCCGTAGCGGCGCCCGCGCGCCGGGTAGGCCAGGTCGGTCACGTAGAGGAGAGGCATGGCGGCAACCTATCGCGGGCAACGATCAGCGCATGAAATACCTCGTACGGGACAAACTGCTGGCCATCGGGGACGACTACTGGATCGAGGACGAGGACGGCCGCCCCGCCTTCCTGGTCGACGGGAAGGCGCTGCGCTTCCGGGACACCCTGGAGCTGAAGGACCGCGACGGCCGGATCCTGATCACCCTGCGGGCGAAGCTGTTCGCCCTGCGCGACGCGATGACGCTGGAGCGGGACGAGCGGCGGCTCGCGGTGATCCGCCGCAAGCGGCTGTCCCTGCTGCGCAACCACTTCCGCGTCACGCTGGCCGACGGCGACACGGAACTCGACGTCAGCGGGCGGATCCTGGACCGCGAGTTCCGGGTCGAGTACGAGGGCGAGCTGCTCGCGCTGATCTCCCGCCAGTGGTACCGGGTCCGTGAGACGTACGCCGTCGATGTGGTCCGCGAGGACGCCGACCCGGCGCTGCTGATCGCGGTCGCGGTGTGCGTGATCCGGATGGCCGAGAAGGAGCGGGAGGGGGACGGGGAGGGGGAGTAGGGCTCCGGGTCAGGGGCGGCGGCCGTGCGGGCCGTCGTGGTGGGCGCGGGCGGTGAGCTGGCCCTGCACGTAGGGGTCGGACTCGGGGGCGTAGGGCCCGCCGTGGTCCACGAGGTGCTCCTCGATGCGCTCCCACTCCGCCACGACGGCCGGAGCCGCCCCGGCGCGGCGGGCGGCCTCCAGGGCGTGTTCGGCCTCGTGGTGGGCCATGCCGGTGGCCTCGGCGCGCACCCGGTCGCGCGCCGCGCACTCGCCGGGCGCGGGGTCGTGCGGCTCGGCGGCGGCCTCGACTGCGGCTTCGGTGGCTCCGCCGCCGTCGGCATCGGTGGCGTCGGCCCCGGCGGCTTCGGCGGCTTCGGCGGTGCCTGTCGCGACTTCGCTGCGCTGGCTCATGGCCGTGTCCTGCCCCGTCCGCGCCGGATCATGAGCCGGTGTCCGCTGCCCCGCCCGGGGTGCGCAGGCCCAGCACCCGGTCCTTCAGCGCCGGGAACTGCTCCCGCGTCGCCGCCACCTTCGCCGGGTCCAGATCCACCGTCAGGACGCCCTCCCCCGGCCCCGCCTCCGCGAGCACCTCGCCCCACGGGTCGACCACCAGGCTGTGCCCGGACTGCTCGACGCCCGCGTGCGTGCCGGCCAGCGCGCAGGCGAGTACGTACGACTGGTCCTCGACGGCCCGCGCCCGGTTCAGCAGGGTCCAGTGGGCCCGCCGCCGGGCCGGCCAGCCCGCCGAGACGACCAGGGTGGTGGCGCCCGCGTCGACCAGGCCCCGGAACAGCTCGGGGAAGCGCAGGTCGTAGCAGGTGGCCAGGCCCAGGGTCTGCTCCGGCAGGGCCACCGTCGTCAGCGAGTCCCCGGCCGACATCAGCACCGCCTCGCCCTCGTCGAAGCCGAACCGGTGGACCTTGCGGTAGGTCGCGGCGAGCTCGCCCGCCGGGTTCAGCACGAGCGCGGTGTTGTAGAGCGAGCCGTCCCCGGCGCGCTCGACGACCGAGCCGGCGTGCAGCCAGACCCCGGCGTCGCGAGCGGCCTTGGACATGGCCGCGTACGTGGGGCCGTCCAGCGGTTCGGCCTCGGTCTCGAACCGCTCGTAGGCGAACGCCCCGACCGTCCACAGCTCGGGCAGCACGACGAGGTCGCTGTCCCCCTGGTCCCGTACGAGTTCGGCCGCGCGCGAGCGCCGGGCCGCCACCGACTCCCCGTCGTCCACCGCGATTTGG
The DNA here is from genome assembly GCF_055584685.1 of Streptomyces sp. NPDC102258. Lineage (NCBI taxonomy): Bacteria > Bacillati > Actinomycetota > Actinomycetes > Kitasatosporales > Streptomycetaceae > Streptomyces > Streptomyces sp. NPDC102258. Next base: position 25,078 of record NZ_JBVJLO010000007.1, on the reverse strand, counting down.
ATCAGAGAAGCGCGCACAGTACCACCGTCCTGGCTCATCGGCCGTCAACTCGGGCCTACGATCGTCACACGAAAGCGCTGCCGGGGTGCTCATCGGCAGCGTAGTTTTGGGAATAGTCCACAACGCGCCACTGAAACTGCACGCGAGGGGTCCCGTTGACCGTCCATCCCAGCCTTGAGCCCTATGCCGACGCGTGGACGCATTCCATCGAGGCGATAACCGAGCTGGTCCTCCCGCTGGCCGAAAGCGAGTGGAACCGGGCGACTCCCTGCCCCGGATGGTCCGTCCGGGACGTCGTGTCCCACATCATCGGCATCGAATGCGAGCAGCTCGGGGACCCCCGGCCGATCCACACGCTCCCCCGCGACCTGCGGCACGTGGTCGACGAGTTCACCCGGTACATGGAGGTGCAGGTCGACGTCCGACGCCACCACACCGCCCCGGAGATGACCTCCGAGCTGGAGTACACGGTCATCCGGCGGCAGCGTCAGCTCCGCAACGAGAAGCGGGATCCGGCCACCCTGGTGCGGGGGCCGCTGGGCCAACAGGTGACGCTGGAGTTCGCGCTGCGGCTGCGCGCGTTCGACGTGTGGATCCACGAGCAGGACCTGCGGGCGGCGCTGGGCGTACCCGGCAACTGGGACTCGCCGGGCGCGTACGTGGCGCGGGACATCCTGCTGGCCGGACTGCCCAAGGTGGTCGCGAAGGGCGCTGGCGCGCCGCCGAACTCGGCGGTGGTCCTGGACGTGCACGGGCAGCTGGAGTTCATGCGGACCGTACGCGTCGATGCGACGGGCCGGGCCACCCTGGACGAGACGCCCTCGCTGGGCCCCGCCGTGACGCTCACCCTGGACTGGGAGACGTACGTACGGCTCGCCGCGGGCCGGGTGCGGCCGCGGGCGGTGGCCGACCGGGTGAAGACGGAGGGCGACCCGGAGCTGGCCGACGCGATCCTGGCGGCCTTCGCGGTGACTCCGTAGCCCCGGACGCCGCCGCCCGCCCTCAGATCCCCGAGACCCCGGCCGGGCTGGAGGGCGCCGGGCAGGCCGGCCGCACCGGCGCGGGGACGGCGCGCTCCCGTTCGCGGGCCAGGGCCCGGCCGCGCAGCCGCAGGATCTGGGCCACGCCGAGGGCCTCCAGCACGAAGACCGACGAGAAGGCGACGCGGTAGTCGTCGCCGGTGGCGTCGAGCAGCACGCCCACCGCCAGCAGGGTCGTCATCGAGGCGAGGAAACCACCCATGTTGGTGATGCCGGAGGCGGTGCCCTGACGCTCGGCGGGGTTGGCGGGCCGGGCGAAGTCGAATCCGATCATCGAGGCCGGTCCGCAGGTGCCGAGGACCACGCACAGGGTGACCAGCAGCCACATCGGCGCCCGGCCCCCGGGGCTCGCGAGGACGGCGCCCCACAGCGTGGCGGTGACCCCCACGGTGGTGAGGGCGAGCGGGATCCGGGCGCCCTGACGGCGGCCGACGAGCTGCCCGTAGAGCAGCCCGAACCCCATGTTGGCGGCGACCACCAGGGTCATCAGCCCGCCCGCGGTGGTCCGGGACAGACCCTGGGCCTCCACGAGGAACGGCATCCCCCACAGCAGCAGGAAGACCATCGCGGGGAACTGGGTGGTGAAGTGCACCCACAGCCCCAGCTTCGTGCCGGGCTCCCGCCAGGAGTCGGCGATATGACGGCGTACGAAGCCCCCCGCGGCGGGCCCGGTGGCGGGCGCCGGCCCGTGGCCCTCGGGGTGGTCCCGCAGGAACAGCACCAGCGGCACCAGCACCGCCAGCCCGGCCACCGCGCTGCCCGCGAAGGCGGGCACCCAGCCGAGGCCGTGCAGGACGGGGGCGAGCACCAGGGTGGAGACGAGGTTGCCCGCCATCCCCACCAGCCCGGCCAGCTGCGCCATCAGCGGCCCGCGCCGGGCGGGGAACCAGCGGGTGCCCAGCCGCAGCACGGAGATGAAGGTCATGGCGTCGCCGCAGCCCAGCAGGGCGCGGGCGGCCAGCGCCGTCCCGTACGACGGGGCCAGCGCGAAGCCGAGCTGCCCGGCGGTGAAGAGCACGGCGCCCAGCGTCAGCACCTTCTTGGTGCCGAGCCGGTCCACCATCAGGCCGACGGGTATCTGCATCCCCGCGTAGACCAGCAGTTGGAGCAGGGAGAAGGTGGACAGCGCGGAGGCGCTGACGTGGAAGCGGTCGGCGGCGTCGAGTCCGGCCACGCCCAGGCTGGTACGGAAGATCACGGCGACGAAGTAGACGGCGACGCCGATCGACCAGACGGCCACGGCCCGGCGCCCGCCGGGCGGATCCTTGACGAGTCCGTTCACCGGCCGGACCCCCGCACCAGCGCCTCGACCCGCCCGATGTGCGCCCGTACGGCGGCGGCGGCGCCCTCCGCGTCCCCGGCGCGCAGCGCGTCCAGGATCTCGGCGTGTTCGGCGATGCTGCGCTCGATCCGGTCGGGGTGGGCGTGCAGCAGGGCCACGCCCATCCGCAACTGCCGGTCGCGCAGCTGGTCGTAGAGGCGGCACAGGATCTGGTTGCCGGCGCCGCGCACGATCTCCGCGTGGAAGGCCCGGTCGGCGGCCATCACGGCGGGCAGGTCCCCGGCGGCGGCGCGCAGCCGGTGCTCCGCGACCAGCGCGGCCAGCCGGTCCAGCAGGCCGGGCGGGGCGGGCACGGCCGCGCGTACGGTGAACTCCTCGACCAGCAGCCGGGTTTCGAGCACGTCGGCGATCTCCTGCGCGGAGACCGGCAGCACCAGCGCGCCCTTCTTCGGGTACAGCTTCAGCAGCCCCTCGGTCTCCAGCCGCAGCAGCGCCTCGCGCACGGGCGTACGGGAGACCCCGACGGCCTCGGCGAGTTCGCCCTCGGTGAGCAGCACCCCGCCCTCGTACCGGCGCTCCAGCACGCCTTCCTTGACGTGGCGGTAGACGCGGTCGGCGGCGGGCGGTGGCTTCAGGGGGGCGGACATGCGCACAGGATAGATACATGTGGGGGCCACGGGTATCGCCGTCCATCATCCGGACAACGGTCAGGCCGTTACGCCGTCACTCCGGGCTCGACAGTCCCACCGGCCCCACCGGGCCGATCTCCGCCCCCTCGTGCCAGCCCGCCGCGTCCCGCCAGTAGTGCTGGAGCAGCCGGTCCGTGCGCAGGACGACGACCTCCAGGTTGAACCCGAAGCTGCCCTGGAGCATCCCGGTGACGGTGAGCACGTCGTGCCCGAACACCGCGCCGCGCCGCCAGGCGGCGCCCGCCGCGTTCCCGCGCCACCAGTGCTCGACGCGGCCGTCGGCGCGGGCCGCGCACAGTTCGTAGTTCCCGGCGGTGTCCTCGTCCGCCGCCCCGTACTGGCCCTCGATCATGCAGGGGGCGGAGGTGATGGCGTCGCCGAAGACCTCGCCGGGGCGCCAGACGAAACCGTTCGGGTCGTCGCGCCACCACAGCTGCATCGTGCCGTCGGTGCGGGCCGCCACCAGGTCCAGGTGACGGCCGCGGGTCTGCACCAGGGCGGGCCCGTAGTGGGCGATGCCGGAGGCGAAGCGGCCGCCGTCGTGCCAGGTCCAGGGCGCGCCGTTGATCCGCCACCAGTGCCCCAGGCGGCCGTCGGCGGTGCGCACGACCACCTCGAAGTTGCCCGGCTTGCCGTAGTCGCTCTGGATGAACGCCGGGGTCGAGCCGATCGCCGCGTCGCCCGGGCCGAAGGCGCCGCCGTCGCGCCAGACGCCGACGGCCTGCTCGTAGTACCAGTGGCGCAGCCGGCCACCGGTGGTGACGTGCAGGGACTCCATGTTCCGGTTGTAGGTGGAGCCGGTGAAGGCGGGCTGGCCGGAGGCGTCCTGGGCGAAGGCCGCCGCCCGGGTCCAGCGGAAGGGGGCGTCGCCCTCGCGCCACCAGTGCCGCAGCCGGCCGCCGCCCGCCGTCGCGGCGAGCTCGAAGTTGCGGTGGGCCCGGCCGTTGCCGCTCTCGTAGACGTTGCCCGCGTGCAGGCGCCGCTTGCTCCAGGGGTCGATGTTGGTGCCGAGCAGGCCGCACTTGGCCCAGTAGTCGATGTTCACCTCCCCGTACGCGATCCGGCCGTAGCCGCCGACGTGGTGGCCGGTCCCCCAGGAGTTCTTGAACAGCCAGCAGCCCGCCGCGTCGTCGTAGCCGACGACCAGCACGCACTGGCCGCCCACGAGCCGGCCGCCGGTGTGGTGGTAGACGCCGGAGCCGAGCCCGAAGAAGTCCTCGTAGACGTCGAAGCAGGCGGTCAGCGGGCCGACCGTGTCCAGCCAGGCCTTCTGCTGCGCCACGTCCCCGAGGCGTACGTAGCCGGGGATCCGGACGGTCCGCCCGGAGCGGTCCCAGCTGGGCGTGTACTCGGCGCGCCAGGCCTCGCGCCGCTCGGCGGGCAGGCCGGGGGGCGGGGTGCCGTACGGCCAGCAGCCGGGATCGGCGAGGCCGCCGTTGTCCTGGATCCAGTCCAGCGCGGTCTCCGGGTTGCCGCCCGTCCCGCAGGCGGACTTCAGCCCGTCGTGGACGTCCCCCTCGGAGCGCTCCGCCCATACGCAGTGCTCGATGCGGGCCATCGACTCGACGAGGCCGGCGGCGGCGAAGACCCAGCCGGAGGCACAGGGGTTCTGGTCCTTCACCCGGGTGAGCCAGGACCGCCCCCAGCGGCTACGCCAGTCCACTGCCGTGGGGCGGGGGGTGGGGGAGCGGTACGGGGGGCTGGCCGGGGGACCGTACGAGGTGCCGCCCGGGGGGCCACCCGGCGGGCCACCCGGGGAGCCGTACGGGGGGCCGCCCCGCGGGCCACCCAGGGGGCCGCCCGGGGAGCCGCCCAGGGGGCCGTTTAGGGGGCCACCCGGGGTGCCGTCCGGGGTTCCGGTGAGCAGGCCGTGCGCGGCGCGGCGGCGGGTCAGGTGCGGGTTGCCGCTCGGGTGGCCGGCCAGCGCCCGCAGGTCCACCGTCCCCGCCTCGGCGGCGGGCGTCAGGTTCACCCCCGGCTCCAGGCCGAGCGCGGGGCGGGGCAGGGGGTCGTCGTCGGCCAGGTGCTCGCTCACCGACCACCGCGCCCCGTACGCCACGAGCCGCGCCCGCAACTCCCCCGCCGTCTGGACAGACTCCCCCGGCATACCGCCCCCCAGCCGTCACCGCCCGGTCCCCAGCCCCGGGAGCGTCTCCCCGGCGCCTGCCCCCGTCAAGGGAGTCCGCGCGGGCGCACGGGGGCACGGACGTCGTACGGAACGGGAAGGAACGAGGGGCGCGTGCGACGACGGCCGGGGCGGCGACGCGGCTCCGGGCGGGGGGGGGGGGGGGGGGCAACCGCCCGGCGGGCCCGGTGCCCGGGGCTACGGCGCGGCGCCAGTCCGGGGTGGCCGCCCCCCGGCGGGGCCGGCGCCCGGCGCTACGTCGTCGGGCGAGGGCACGGCCCGACTCCCGGCCGGGGGGGCAGCCACCCGGCGCCCCGGCACCCGGAGCTACCTCGTCGGGGGGAGGGCACGGCCCGACTCCCGGCCGGGGCGGCAGCCACCCGGCGGCCACGGCGCCCGGGGCTACCTCGTCGGGGGGAGGGGGCGCGGCCCGGCCCCCGGTCGGGGTGGCAACAGCCCGGCGGCCACCGGAGGCCGGGGCTACGGTGCAGCGCGGCTGCGGGCCGGGGACGGCCGCCGGCCCGCGGCCCCGGTTACGGCGTCGGGGTGAGGGACTGGCCGCCGATGTTCGGGGCGTCGCCCAGTTGGGTGCGCCACCAGGCCGCCAGGTCGTCCGGGTTCATCGAGGCCCAGGCCGGGGTCCGCTCCACCTGGGCGCGCCCGAGTCGTCGCGCCAGGGCGACCAGGTCGCGGCCCGCCGGGCCCCGGGCCGACTGGTAGCCGTCCACCAGCTCCTCCCAGGACCCCGCGCCCCGCCAGGCCGCGCCGAAGGCGGTGGCGTCCTGGAGGGCCTTGGCGGCGCCGCTGGTGTTGTGCGGGCGCACCACCGTGGCCGCGTCCCCCGCGAGCAGCAGCCGCCCGCCGCCGACCCGCTCGGTCTCCAGGTCGTAGATGGGCTGCACGAAGGTGTCCGCCGGGTCGGTCAGCGCGAGCGCCGCCCCCCAGTACGCCGGGAACTCCCGCTCCAGCAACGCCCCCAGGTGCTCCGTGAGTTCCGGGGTCAGCGCCCCCGCCGGGAAGCTGGTGGGGTCGTCGTAGCGCAGCCCGCCGCCGCGCGGCGGTGGCGCGTACAGCACCCAGTTCACCCGGGGCCCCTCCGGCCCGGGGATCCGGTAGATCACGCAGCTCCCGCCCGCGAAGCACACGGTGGTCACCGACTCGGGGTGCGCGGCGGCCGCGTCGCCGCCGAGCCCGGCGAGCCGCCCCGCGTCGAGGTTCCCGCGCCAGCACACGTACCCGGCGTAGTGCGGACGCGCCCCCGGGCAGAGCGCCTCGCGCACCACCGAGCGGTACCCGTCGGCGCCCACCACCAGGTCGTACCGCTCGGCCGCGCCCCCCGCGAGGCGGACCTCGGCGGCGCCGCCCCCGGCCCCCGCCACACGCTCGACCGTCTCCCCCGGCCGGTAGACCACGGCGTCGGGCGTCGCCGCGCGCAGCCCGCGCCACAGCAGCCCCCAGTGGTAGGAGTGGAACGGGAACGGCTGCTCCCAGATGAGCCGGCCCCCGGCCGCCCCCGGATCCCGCACCACCCACCGGCGCCGCTCCAGGCGGTGCGCCGGGATCCCCCCGGGCAGCGCCCCGGCCGCGGCCAGCTCGGTGGCCCGGTCGTCGTGGACGCACAGCCCGAGCCCCCGGTCGGCGAGCCGCCCGCGCGTGCGCTCCAGTACGACGACCCCGTCCGCCCCCGCCCGTACCGCCGCCGACGCGAACGCGCACCCCGCGATGCTCCCGCCGACGACCGCTACCGTTCCGCCCCGCATGCCCGTCTCCTGACGTTCGTGGGAAAGGTCGCCCCGGCCGGCCGAACCCCGGCGCGCGGAACACCTTAACTTCCGTAGACGGCAGCCGGGTTGAGGACCGTACGGAGGGCGTACCCACCGGCCGGCCGGCCGGTGACCACCCCACCCCCCGCAAGGGCCCCGACCGGACCGCGGCGGCTTCCGGGCGCCCCTATACAGTCGGGCCGTATGGATGGCTGGACGGCGCCGAGCGCGATCGAGAGAGAGCTGTACGGGGCCAAGGCCCGCGGGGACTGGTCCGGCTACCTGGACGCCCTCGCCCGCGCCGAACTGTTCCTCCCCCAGCAGCGCGCCGCGGTCGACGCCGACCCGACGCTGGCCCGCTTCCACCCCGCGCCCGGCGGGGCCTCCCTGGCGGTCTACACCGCGGGCATGCTCCCCGCGCCAGACCCGTACACCGTGTACCTGCGCCAGAGCCTCGCCTGGTTCGCGCACGCCTGGGACGACCGGGACCCCGCCCACCTGGCGGTGAACCCCGGCTCGCCCGCCGAGGCCTACCTCACCACCACCCCCGCCGACCGCGCCCGCTGGCAGGCGCACTGGGACGCGGCCCCATCCTGGGGCCTGGCCGAAGGCGCCGTGCACGCCCTGCACACCGGCGGACCGTTGCACGGGCCGGTCGCGCACGGCCTGGCCGTCGGCGCCCATCTGGCCGTCTCCAACGGGGAGTTCTGGAACGCCCTCGCCTACCACGGCCGCGGCTACACCCGCGAGCGCGAGCGGCTGCGTACGTGGTGGAACGTCACGGACAGCGCGGGCTGGCTGGAGACCCTGCGGCAGCTGCTGCACACCGAAGCCGTCAGCCCCGTCTGGGAGTTCGCGCTGCGCGTGCGCCGCGTCCTCGCCTCCGACTTCGCCGGGCCCGTCGACGTCGAGCACTGGCGCCACGCCGCCGAGACCAGCCTGCGCCGCAGCGCCGAACGCTCCGCCGAGCCCCAGCTCACCCCGGACGGGGTCACGGTCGCCCAGCCGCGTCCCAGCGCCGAGGTCGAGGGCGAGATCGCCGGCGTACGGCGGCTCATCGGCCGCATCGCCCGCTACGAGCAGCGCTTCCGCGCGGACGGGCTGCTCCCCCCGGACGGCTGGGTGCGCTCCGTGGAGGGCTGGGACCTCGGCCGGGCCTCGCAGATGGCCCGCTGGGGCGTCGCGACCCGCTACGGCACCCTGGAGGACGCCGAGCGGGGCGTGCTCCGCGCGGGCGCGGCCGTCCGCCAGACCTACCGCTCCTGGGCCGACTTCTCCGCCGGGTACTGCCTCGGCCGCTGCCTGCACTTCGACGAGGAGGAGTTCGGGGAGTGGTACGCCTCCTCGCTCGCCACCCACCTGACGCTGACCACCGATCCGGCCAGCCCCTGGCTGCACATCCCCTGGCGGTAGCCGGGCGCGGCTCCCGGGCTCCGGGCGGGCCCGACTTCGGGTAGTCCCCCCGCGCCGCCCCCGCCGGGTCCCGCGCGCCGGGGGCGCCAACTACCCTCACCCGCATGACGATCGCGATGAACGACACCGTCCGGCAGCTCCTCGACGCCCCGCACCCGGCCGTGCTCTCCACCCTCAACCCCGACGGCAGCCCGCAGAGTTCGGTGGTCTGGGTCAGCCGCGACGGCGACGACGTCCTGATCTCCACCGAGCGCGGCCGCCGCAAGGAGCGCAACATGGTCCGCGACGGGCGGGTCGGCCTGACCGTCTTCGACCTGGCCAACCCCTACCTCTACGTGGAGATCCGCGGCACCGCCGCCATCACCGAGGACACCGGCCGCGTGGTCGCCGCCCGCATCGCCGAGGAGTACCTGGGCCCGGGCGCCGGCAAGGAGTACCAGGACACCGGTGACGGCGCGGTACGGGTGATCGTGCGCATCACCCCGTCCAAGATCGTCGGCAACGCCGCCAAGGCCTGAGCCCCCTTCCCTGGCGACACCCCCGCCCCCTTTCCCGGCGCGGGAGGTCACCGCGTCACCCGGCGGCCGGACGCTCCAGGACGAGGCGGATCTCGGTGACCTCGTAACCGGCCCGGTCGAAGGCGGCGGCCATCGGCGCGTTGACGGTGTCGGTGGTCGCGGTGACGCGCTCGGCGCCGGCGGCGGCGTGGAAGCGGGTGATCTCCCCGAGGATCTCGTCGATCAGGCCCCGGCCGCGCAGCTCGGGGACGACGCCCAGGTACCCGACGTTGCGGTGGTACGGGGTCGCGGAGGGGATGGCCATCCCGGCCGGGGTGCCGTCGGGCAGGTGGGCCAGGCGCCACCAGGAGCGCTCGCCCGGGCAGCCGAGGTAGAAGTCGAGGTCGGCGCGGGCGAACTCCTCCTCCGTCATGGTGGCCAGCTCGCTCTGGGTGTTCAGGTCGAGGCTGCCCCGGGAGAGCCGGGCGAAGACGTCGAGGAACTCCTCGTCGGTGCCCTCCCGGAAGACGAGGCGCCCGCCGGGCGCGGGGATCCCGGCGGCCGGGGTCCACTCGTAGCGCAGGCGCTCGATCTCCCGGGTCAGGCCGGCCCGGTACGCGGCCTCCACGCGCCAGGCCACCGCCGCGCCCAGTGCCGGGTCGGCCCGCCAGCCGCGCGGCAGCGACAGGTGGTAGCCGGGGGCGTCGGCGAAGGCGGCGTGTCCGGCCTCCAGCAGCCCGGCGGCGACGGCGGCCGGGTCGGCGACGCCCGCGCGGACCTGGAGGCAGTCGAGGGCGACGGGCCGCTCGCTGTCGGCCCGGCCCCACCACAGGGCGCGGGCCAGCGGCCGCCCGTCCGCGTCCTCGGCGAACCAGGTCCACTCGGGGCGCAGCCGGTTCGCGGCGAACTCCGCGCGCACGCGGTCGGCGTCCAGGGCGGCGACGGGGCCGTCGGCGGGGTAGGCGGCGGCGCGGTCAGCGGCGGCGGCGGTGGTGGGGTCTGCGGTGGCAGCGCGGAAGAACATCCGGCGATGGTCACACGGTCAGACCTGCGCTGACCAGCGATTTCGTGGGGCTCCGGCAAAGGTGCGAGGGGCCGGTCCCGCGCGCGCCGTGCGGCGTGGGACCGGCCCCTCGGGGGTACCGCGTACCGCTACGACCAGGTGACGAGCCGGCGCGGCTGCTCCAGGACGGCCGCGATGTCGGCCAGGAAGCGGGAGCCGAGCTCGCCGTCGATCAGGCGGTGGTCGAACGACAGCGCCAGCGTGGTGACCTGACGGGGCTTCACCTTGCCCTTGTGGACCCACGGCTGGAGCTTGATCGCGCCGACCGCGAGGATCGCGGACTCGCCCGGGTTCAGGATCGGCGTACCGGTGTCGACGCCGAAGACGCCGACGTTGGTGATGGTGATCGTGCCGTTCTGCATGTCGGCCGGGGAGGTCTTGCCGTCGCGGGCCGTGGCGACCAGCTCGGACAGGGCCGTGGACAGCTCGCCGAGGGTCTTGGTGTGCGCGTCCTTGATGTTCGGCACGATCAGACCGCGCGGGGTGGCCGCCGCGATGCCCAGGTTCACGTAGTGCTTGAGCACGATCTCCTGGGCCGCCTCGTCCCACGACGCGTTGACGTCGGGGTTGCGGCGGATCGCGACGAGGACGGCCTTGGCGATCAGGAGCAGCGGGTTGATCCGCAGCCCCGCGAGGTCCGGGTCGTCCTTCAGCTCCTGGACCAGCTTCATCGTGCGGGTCACGTCGAGGGTGATGAACTCGGTGACGTGCGGCGCGGTGAAGGCGGAGCCCACCATGGCCTGGGCGGTGACCTTGCGGACGCCCTTGACCGGGATACGGGTCTCCCGCGCCGGGGCGTCGGTGACGGGCGCCGCGGCCACGGGGGCCGCCGGGGCCGGGGCCGGCGCCGCCGCGGGGGCGGGGACGGCGGCCTGCGGGGTGATCGCCGCGGCGGCCGCCGCGTGGACGTCCTCCCGGGTCACGACCCCGCCCTCGCCGGTGGGGACCACCGAGGCCAGGTCGATGCCGAGGTCCTTGGCGAGCTTGCGCACCGGGGGCTTGGCCAGGGCGCGGCCCGCGCCGGAACCGGGCACGCGGACGGCGCTGCCGTTCTGCTCCGCCGGAGCGGGGGCGGGAGCGGGGGCGGGAGCGGGGGCGGGAGCGGGGGCGGGAACGGTGGTTCCGTTCTGCGCCGGGGCCGCGGCCGGAACCGCCGCCGTGCCCGCGACCGCCTTGCGCGGGCGGCGCTTGGTGGAGGCCGTGGAAACGCCGTAGCCCACCAGTACGGGCTGCCGCGCCGCGGGCGCCGCCTCCCCGGCGGCGGCCACGGTGGCTTCCTCGGCAGCGGCGGCCGGCGCGGCGGCGACCGCGACGGCCTCCTCCGCGTCACCCCCGGAGGGACCCGTCTCGACCGAGATGATGACCTGGCCGACGTCGACCGTCACGCCCTCCTCGAAGAGCAGCGCGTGCACCACCCCGTCGAAGGGGATCGGCAGCTCCACGGCCGCCTTCGCGGTCTCGACCTCGCAGACGACCTGCCCGTCGGTGACGGTGTCACCCGGCTGGACGTACCACTTGAGGATCTCGGCCTCGGTGAGGCCCTCGCCCACGTCGGGCATCTTGAATTCGCGGATGGTCATGAACGTGGCTCCTCAGTACGCCAGCGAGCGGTCGACGGCGTCGAGCACCCTGTCCAGGCCCGGCAGGTACTCGTCCTCCAGGCGGGCCGGCGGGTACGGGGCGTGGAACCCGCCCACGCGCAGCACCGGCGCCTCCAGGTGGTAGAAACACCGCTCCGTGATGCGCGCGGCGATCTCCGAGCCCACGCCCAGGAACACCGGGGCCTCGTGGACGATCACCAGTCGCCGGGTGCGCTCCACCGAGGCCTGCAGACCGTCGAAGTCGATCGGGGACATCGACCGCAGGTCGACGACCTCCACCGACTTGCCCTCCTCGGCCGCCGCGGCCGCCGCCTCCAGGCAGACCTTCACCATCGGGCCGTACGCGGCCAGCGTGAGGTCCGTACCGGCGCGTGCGACGCGGGCGGCGTGCAGGGCGTCCGGGATCGCCTCGACGTCGACCTCGCCCTTGTCCCAGTAGCGCCGCTTCGGCTCGAAGAAGATCACCGGGTCGTCGCTGAGGATCGCCTGCTGGAGCATCCAGTAGGCGTCGCTCGCGTTCGACGGCGAGACCACCTTGAGGCCCGGGACGTGCGCGAAGAGCGTCTCGGGAGACTCGCTGTGGTGTTCGACGGCGCCGATGCCGCCCGCGTACGGGATGCGGATGACGACCGGCATCTTGATCTTGCCGAGCGAGCGCGCGTGCATCTTCGCGAGCTGCGTGACGATCTGGTCGTACGCGGGGAAGACGAACCCGTCGAACTGGATCTCCACGACCGGCCGGTAGCCGCGCAGGGCCAGGCCGATGGCGGTGCCGACGATGCCCGACTCGGCGAGCGGGGTGTCGATGACCCGCTCCTCGCCGAAGTCCTTCTGGAGCCCGTCGGTGATGCGGAAGACACCGCCCAGCTTGCCGACGTCCTCACCCATGATCAGGACCTTGGGGTCGGTCTCCAGGGCCTTGCGCAGCGAGTCGTTGAGCGCCTTCGCGATGGTCAGCTTCTGTACGGCCATGGTGGTCACTCCCCGCCTTCGAAGGACGCGAGGTAGGCGGCGAACTGGGCGCGCTCCTCGTCGACGAGCGCGTGCCCGTCCGCGTAGACGTTCTCGAAGATCGCCATGGTGTCGGGGTCGGGCATGGCGCGCACGACCTCGCGCACCCGCTTGCCCAGCGCCTCGCTCTCCGCCTCCAGCTCCGCGAAGAACGCCTCGTCGGCGCCGCCGGAGGCCAGCAGGTGGGCCTTCAGGCGCAGGATCGGGTCCTTCGCCTCCCAGGCGGCCGTCTCCTCGTCGCGCCGGTACTTCGTCGGGTCGTCGGAGGTGGTGTGCGCGCCCATGCGGTACGTGAACGCCTCGACCAGGGTCGGGCCCTCGCCCCGGCGCGCCCGCTCCAGCGCCCAGCGGGTGACCGCGAGGCAGGCCAGGACGTCGTTGCCGTCGACGCGGACGCCCGGGAAGCCGAAGCCCTGGGCGCGCTGGTACAGCGGGACGCGCATCTGCCGCTCGGTGGGCTCGGAGATGGCCCACTGGTTGTTCTGGCAGAAGAAGACCACGGGGGAGTTGTAGACCGCGGAGAAGGTGAAGGCCTCGGCCACGTCGCCCTGGCTGGAGGCGCCGTCGCCGAAGTAGGCGATGACGGCCGAATCCGCGCCGTCCTTGGCCACGCCCATCGCGTACCCGGTCGCGTGCAGCGTCTGCGAGCCGATGACGATCGTGTACAGGTGGAAGTTGTTGGTGTTCGGGTCCCAGCCGCCGTGGTTGACGCCGCGGAACATGCCGAGCAGGTTCGTCGGGTCGACGCCGCGGCACCAGGCCACGCCGTGCTCGCGGTAGGTCGGGAAGACGTAGTCGTCGTCGCGCAGGGCCCGGCCGGAGCCGATCTGGGCGGCCTCCTGGCCGAGCAGCGAGGCCCACAGGCCCAGCTCGCCCTGGCGCTGGAGAGCGGTGGCCTCGCCGTCGAAGCGGCGGGTGAGGACCATGTCGCGGTAGAGCCCGCGCAGGTCCTCGGTGGTGATGTCCGCGACGAAGGGCGCGAACTCGGCGGCGTCGGGGTTGGCCCCGGCCTCGATCCGTTCGCCCTCGGGCGTCAGCAGCTGTACGAGCTGAGGCTCGGCGTCGTGCGGCGTTGCGGTGGCAGCGGCGGTCTTGCGGGCGCTCGCCGCGCCTGCCGCCCGCTTGGTGCCGCTGCTGCGTCGCGGCTTGCGCGCGGCAGTGCTCTCCACGGTCACGTGTGCTCCTCCGTCGGTCCGGCACCCGGGTTCTCCGGGGACCAGTGCGGCTCACCTGTATCCGTACCCGGGCACGGGGTGGGTGCACGGCACGTACGGGATTCAGGCGTGACAGGTGCCCCGGCGAGTGCCCTGCGCAATGCACGTTACCCAGTGCTTCGCATAACTGCGAAACCCCGCTTGACCTGCGTTTTTGCTTGGATATCCAAGTAAATCGGCGGTCGCGGGAACAACGACTGGTCACAGCCTTGCAGGGGGCCGGAACAACGGCACGTTATCCCGGGTAACTCCGGCAGGGAAGGGGTGAGTGTGTGAAGATGACTTTGTGCGCGAAGACGGCAAAATCAAGGTATTCCTCCTGGACGACCACGAAGTGGTACGTCGGGGCGTTCATGAGCTCTTGTCGGTCGAAGACGACATCGAGATCGTCGGCGAGGCCGGTACGGCGGCGGACGCGCTCGTCCGCATTCCGGCCACCCGTCCCGACGTCGCGGTGCTCGACGTCCGGCTGCCGGACGGCAGCGGCGTGGAGGTCTGCCGCGAGGTCCGCTCCCTGGACGAGGACATCAAGTGCCTGATGCTGACCTCGTTCGCCGACGACGAGGCCCTCTTCGACGCGATCATGGCGGGCGCCTCGGGCTACGTCCTGAAGGCAATCCGCGGGAACGAGCTGCTCAGCGCCGTACGGGACGTCGCGGAGGGCAAGTCCCTGCTGGACCCGGTCGCCACCGCGCGGGTGCTGGAGCGGCTGCGTGACGGCAAGAACGGCAAGGGCGACGACCGGCTGTCGAACCTCACCGAACAGGAGCGGAAGATCCTCGACCTGATCGGCGAGGGCCTGACCAACCGCGTCATCGGCGAGCGGCTGCACCTCGCCGAGAAGACGATCAAGAACTACGTCTCCAGCCTGCTGTCGAAGCTGGGCATGGAGCGCCGCTCCCAGGCCGCCGCGTACGTGGCGCGCCTCCAGGCCGAGAAGCGCTGACCGCTCCGGCGGCCCTCCGGCCCGCCGCGACCGTTCCTCCACCCCGGCCCGGCCGGCCGTCCACCGGGTCCACCGCGGCGCGCCGTGTCATTCGGGACCAACGTCCCTGATCATCGGGGCGGGATCCCCTGTCCCGGCGGCGGGCCGGTGCCGCAGAGTGGTCGGCATGTCCCCTGAGGATCTCCACGCCCTCGAAATGCTGCGCCGCGTGCCCTACGGCCGGGTCGCCACCAGCATGCGCGCGCTGCCCTTCCTCGCCCTCGCCCGGCACATCGTGGTGGAGGGCAGGGTCGTGCTGAGGATGCACGCCGGCTTCGGCCACCACCACGCCTGCAACGGCAGCGTCGTCTCCTACGGGGCGGACAACTTCAATTCCCGGGACCCCCGCCTGTGGTCCGTCCAGTTCACCGGGATGGCGGAGATC
Source organism: Streptomyces sp. NPDC102258 (assembly GCF_055584685.1). Lineage (NCBI taxonomy): Bacteria > Bacillati > Actinomycetota > Actinomycetes > Kitasatosporales > Streptomycetaceae > Streptomyces > Streptomyces sp. NPDC102258. The sequence goes on along the minus strand of NZ_JBVJLO010000007.1, from coordinate 10,010 downwards.
GCCGAACCGACCACCGCTGAACTGGAACTATTCGGTCCGGGTCCGCATTTCGTGGACGGCGCGGTCTTCGATCCCGTCTATCTGCGCATCGAGCCCCAGTTCGTCACCGTGCACACCCTCGCGGCGAATCCGAACCGCGCCGGCATGCGGTACCAGCACGCGCTCTGAAACACCGGCACGGAAGCGCACACGCGTACGTGAGAGGGCCCGGCGGAATTCATTCCGCCGGGCCCTCTCACGTCACCGCGTCACCGCGTCACTGCGAATCGCTGCCCTGGGGGTCCCCGCCGCCGCCCGAGGGCGGCGGCGTCTTCGGCGGCGTCGTCGGCGGCTTGGTCACCGGCGAGGGCGGCGGCGTGGTCGCGTCCTCGGTCTTCGGCGGCGAGCTGCTCGCCGAGGGCGTCGGGACGTTGCTCGGCGAGTACTTGCTGCGGCTCGGCGCGGGCGAGTACGTCTCCTCGTGCGTGGAGCCGCCCGAGTCGCTGCTCGGCGGGTCCGACGGGGTGTCCGGCGTCGCCCCCGGGCTGCTCTGCGTCGCGCCCGGAGAGCTCTGGCCGGTGCCGGGCTTGCCGCCGCCACCGGCGCTGTCGCCGCCCATCGTCTTCACCGCGTACGCGACGCCGCCGGCGATGGCGAGGACCGCGAGCAGCGCGAAGACCCACATCTTCCAGCGGCCGCCGCCCCGGCGGTCGTCGTACCCGTCATAGCCGCCGTAACCGCCGTGCCCGCCCCGGCCGCCGCCCGGACCGCCGTGACCGCCGCCGCCCGGGAAGGCGGTGCCGTCGTCGGGGTTCAGCGGGGGCACCATCGGCTGCTGGAACTGCGAGGTCGTGGCGTGCGCGTTGTACTGCTGGCGCGGACCGCCGTTGCCGCCCGCCGGCATCGCCGCGGTGGGCGAGCCGCCCGGCTGGCCGTGCGGGAGGGACATGGTGACGGGGCCGGTGTTCCAGGTGCCGGTGTTCGGCCCCTGGTCCTGGAGCATCTGGAGCGCGTACTGGACGAGCCCGCGCATCTCCTCGGCGCTCTGGAACCGGTCGTCCGGGTCCTTGGCCAGCGACCGCATGACCAGGCCGTCGAGTTCCTGCGGGATGTCGTGGCCCTCGGGCAGCTGCGAGGGCGGCACCGGCGCGTCCTGGACGTGCTGGTAGACCACCGACAGCGGGGTCTCGCCGGTGAAGGGGGGCCGCAGCGCGAGGAGTTCGTAGAGCAGGCAGCCGGTCGCGTACAGGTCGCTGCGGTGGTCGACGGCCTTGCCGAGGGCCTGTTCAGGCGACAGGTACTGCGGGGTGCCCATGACCATGCCGGTCTGGGTCATCGTCGACTGCGCGCCGTGCAGGGCGCGGGCGATGCCGAAGTCCATCACCTTCACGGCGCCGCTGTGGGTGATGATGACGTTGGCGGGCTTGATGTCGCGGTGCACGATGCCGTGCTGGTGCGAGTAGGCGAGTGCCTCCAGCACGCCCGAGACGATGATGAGCGCCTGGTCGGGGCCGGGGGCTTCGGCGCTGAGCAGCAGGTCCCGGATGGTGCGGCCCTCGACCAGCTCCATCACGATGTAGGGGACGACGTTCGGGCCGACCCGGTCCTCGCCCGAGTCGTACACGGCGACGACGGCGTGGTGGTTCAGCCCGGCGACCGACTGTGCCTCGCGGGTGAAGCGGGCCTTGGACACCGGGTCCTCGGCGAGGTCGGCGCGCAGCAGCTTCACGGCCACGGTGCGGCCCAGGCGCACGTCCTCGGCGGCGAACACCTCGGCCATGCCGCCCCGGCCCAGCCGGTGGGTCAGGCGGTAACGTCCGTCGCCCACCAGGCCGCCGGCGCCCCAGTGCTCAGGACCATCGGCCATCCCGGCGCCGTTTCCCTCGGGTTCGGGTGCCATCAGTCCTCGCCGTCGTCTCTCTCGTCCGCTCTAGCGGTGGGTCCTCATCGGGTGCTCCGATGAACGCTACAGCCTCGGAACCGGTCACCGTTCGGACACAGACGCCCCGTGGCCTCCCGGTCACGGAGCGGGCACCGGCTTGACGTGTGCTTGCCCTCCGGCAGACTGGGCGCGACATGCGCTCAGCCGGACGCGTAGGGACACAGCCCGAGGGGAAGCAACAGTCATGAGCCAGGACGGCACACAGGGCCGGTACGCAGGCGGCTCTCTGGCCGGTGGCCGTTACCAGCTAAGGGATTTGCTGGGCGAAGGCGGCATGGCCGCCGTCTACCTCGCGTACGACTCCGCCCTGGACCGGCAGGTCGCCATCAAGACCCTGCACAGCGAACTGGGCCGCGAGGCGTCCTTCCGCGAGCGGTTCCGGCGTGAGGCACAGGCTGTTGCGAAACTGTCGCACACCAACATCGTCTCGGTCTTCGACACGGGCGAGGGCGAGGTGACCTTCGGCGGCTCGGGCGACGGCACGGTCATGCCGTACATCGTCATGGAGTACGTGGAGGGGCTGCCCCTCGGCTCCGTCCTGGAGGCGGACGTCCGCCAGTACGGGGCGATGCCGGCCGACAAGGCGCTGAAGCTGACCTCCGACGTGCTGGCCGCGCTGGAGACCAGCCACGAGATGGGCCTGGTCCACCGCGACATCAAGCCCGGCAACGTGATGATGACCAAGCGCGGCGTGGTCAAGGTGATGGACTTCGGCATCGCGCGGGCCATGCAGTCCGGGGTCACCTCGATGACGCAGACCGGCATGGTCGTCGGCACCCCGCAGTACCTCTCGCCCGAGCAGGCGCTGGGGCGGGGCGTGGACGCCCGCTCCGACCTCTATTCGGTCGGCATCATGCTCTTCCAACTGCTGACGGGCCGGATCCCGTTCGAGGCGGACTCCCCGCTGGCGATCGCGTACGCGCACGTCCAGGAGGAGCCGGTGGCTCCGTCGTCCATCAACCGGTCGGTCACCCCGGCGATGGACGCGCTGGTGGCGCGGGCCCTGAAGAAGAACCCGAACGAGCGTTTCCCGACGGCGGCGGCCATGCGGGACGAGATCCAGCGGGTCCTGTCGGCGGGGCAGACGGGGGCTCCGGCCATCGTTCCGGGCGTCCTGCCCGGTGGCAGCGGGGCGGGCGTGAGCTCGGCCGTGTTCCCGCCGGTGGACTCCGGTTTCCAGGCGCCGCCGCCGCAGTCGCTCCAGCAGCCCTACCAGGCGCCGCACACCCCGGCCCCGTCCCCGTACGCGCCGCAGGCCCCGGCCCAGGGCGGGTACGCGTACCCGCACACCCCGGCGCCGCAGCAGCAGTACGCCCCGCAGACCCCGCCGCCGTTCACACTCTCTCCGGCGTCGGCTCCGGCCCCCGCGTCGGGCGGCGGCAGGCGGAACACGCCGGTGGTGGTCGGGGCGGTCGTGGTGGCCCTGCTGGCCGTCGGCGGCCTGATCGCGGTGCTGAACATGGGCGGGGACAACCGCGACGAAGCCGGCGGTTCGAGCGCGAGCGGCGGCGGGAGCCCGTCCGCCTCCGCCCCCGCCGCCGCGGGGCACAAGGGGCCGGACACCTCGCGCACGATCGACCCGGAGAAGTGCAAGAGCGCCTCGAAGTCCTACCGGGACGCCTCGAAGGTGATCGCGCCGGACCTGCGCTACAAGAACCTGCGCTCGGTGAAGGAGTGCCTCCAGGCCGCGGGCTGGAAGTTCACCATCCAGAACCGCGACGAGGCGGTCTGGGGCCAGGACACCGTCCTGGAGCAGCTCCCGGCGGCGGGCACGGACGTCGCCAAGGACGGTGCGGAGTTCACGCTGGTCGTCTCGACCGGCGACCCGCAGTAGAGCGACCGGCGGGAGAGCGACCCGCGGGAGAGCGGTCGTCTCCGGCGGCGGCCCGCAGGAGAGCGGCGGGGCGCCGCCGAAGGACTGACACCGGCATCCCGGACCACCCCCATGGGCGGTCCGGGATGCCGCTTTTGTCCCACCGTGTAACGCTGAGGGCGTCATTCTGGTGCCTCGGCGTCCCGGCGTCCCGGCCGCACGGAAGGGGAGGGGCTCCCCGTGACTCGACGTCCCCGCGCGCCGCGCTGGACCGCCGGAGCCGCACTGGCCGGGGCCGCGCTGCTGGCCGCCGCGCCCGCGGGAGCGACCTCCGCCCGCGCCCCCGGCGCCGCCGCGCCCACGAGCGTGGTCGCGGTGGCCGACGTACCGGAAGAGGCGTACGAGGAGCTCGCCGGCAGCGCGGCGGGCGTCGGGCGGGAGCACCCGGGGCGGCCCGTCGGCGAGCCCGCCGCCGAGGACCTCGTCCCCGCCGTACGGCCCGCGCGCCAGGCCCGTCCGCCCGTGCGCCCGCCCCGCCGGGAGCCCGCCGTACCGCCGGGGCACGAGCGGCCGGGACATGAGCAGCCGGGGCACGAGCAGCCGGGGCGCGACCAGCCAGGACACGAGCGGCCGGGACACCTGCCGACGGGCGCGCTGCCGCACGGCACCCGGCCGCCGGGCACCGCCGCGAGCCCCGGGGCCCGGCAACCGGTGGGCACCCCCGACGGGACCGCGCCGAGCAGCTCCCCCGGCGCCCGCGCGCTCGGTACGGACCCCAACGAACGGGCCGCCGACCTGGCCGCCCACCTGCTGCCCCTCGGCACCGGACTGGCCCTGATGGGACTGGGTCTGGGCTACATGGGCGTGCGGCTGCGCCAGGGCCGCTAGGCCCTCCCTTCGGGCCGCCGGAGCGGCCGGGGAGGCTTGCGGAGATGAGCATACTGGGTATACATACTCAGTATGTCGATCCGTCACGGGCTTCTCGCCCTGCTGGAACGGGGCCCGCGCTACGGCTCCCAGCTCCGGTCCGAATTCGAGTCACGCACCGGCTCCACCTGGCCCCTCAACGTCGGGCAGGTGTACACGACCCTCGCCCGTCTGGAGCGGGACGGGCTCGTCGCCCCCGGCGGCGAGGACACCGCCGGGCACACCCTCTACGCCATCACCGACACCGGACGCGCCGAACTCCGCGAGTGGTACGAGCGCCCCGTCGACCGCACCAACCCGCCCCGTGACGAGCTGTCCATCAAGCTCGCCATGGCCGTCGGCGCCCCCGGCGTGGACATCCGCGCCGTCATCCAGGCCCAGCGCCACTCCACGGTCCAGGCGATGCAGGACTACACCCGGCTCAAGGGCCAGGCGCTCACCGCCATCGAGAGCGGCCGCTCCGACGAACGGGACGACCTGGCCTGGCTGCTGGTCCTGGAACAGCTCATCTTCCAGACCGAGGCCGAGGTCCGCTGGCTCGACCACTCCGAGTCCCGGCTGGTCCGGCTGGCCGCCCGCGCCGCCACCGAACCGGCACCGCAGGGCGCCGCGCCGGTGGCCGCTCCGGGCACCGCTCGGGGCACCGCCCCGGCCGGCGCGCCCGGGGACCTCGGCGGCGCCCCGGCCGGCGCCGCCACGGCCACCGACCCCACCGCCGGCGCCACCGCCGGCCGGCCCCGCACCGCCCGTACGCGGCGGGGCTGACCACCATCCCAGGGGGGACCCTCATGCCCGACCAGCACCGTCCACAGCCCGTACTCCTGCTCGACCGCCTCGTCCGCACGCACGGCAGCGGCGCCACCGAGGTGCACGCCCTGCGCGGCATCGACCTGCGCGTCCACCCCGGCGAACTCGTCGCCGTCATGGGCCCGTCCGGCTCCGGCAAGTCCACCCTGCTCACCCTCGCGGGCGGACTCGACACCCCCACCAGCGGCCACGTCCTGGTCGAGGGCGTCGACCTCACCACCGCGAGCCGCAAGCGGCTGGCCGCCCTGCGCCGCCGCAGCATCGGCTACGTCTTCCAGGACTACAACCTCATCCCGGCCCTCACCGCCGCCGAGAACGTGGCCCTCCCGCTCGAACTCGACGGGACCTCCGCCCGCCGGGCCCGCGCCGCCGCCCACGCCTCGCTGGAGGAGATAGGCCTGCGCCCGCTCGCCGACCGCTTCCCCGACGAGATGTCCGGCGGCCAGCAGCAGCGCGTCGCCATCGCCCGCGCCCTGGTGGGCGAACGCCGCCTGGTCCTCGCCGACGAACCCACCGGCGCCCTCGACTCCGAGACCGGCGAATCCGTCCTCGCCCTGCTGCGCTCCCGCTGCGACGCGGGGGCCGCCGGGGTCCTCGTCACCCACGAGCCCCGCTTCGCCGCCTGGGCCGACCGAGTCGTCTTCCTGCGCGACGGGAGCGTCGTCGACGAGACCCTGCGCAGCGGGGCCGACTCCCTGCTCTCCGGTCGGGCGGCCGGCCTGTGACCTCCCGGATCGGCTCCTGGTACCACCCCTGGGTCGCGGCCCTGCGCATCGCCCGCCGCGACGCCTGGCGCGCCAAGGGCCGCAGCGCCCTCGTCCTGTCGATGATCGCCCTGCCGATCGTCGGAGTGAGCGCCGCCGACCTCACGTTCCGCAGCTCCGAACTCTCCACCGACCAGCGCCTGACCCGGCAGATCGGCGCCGCCGACGCCCGGGTGTCGGCATCCGGCCTGGACGCCGCCATCTTCCAGCACCCCAACGGCGACAACTACGCCCCGGTCGGCGGCTACGAGAAGTACCGGCCCGGCAAGGAGAAGGAACAGCCCCTCACGTCGGCCCTCCCGGCCGGCGCCCGGGCCGTCGAGGACAGCACCGGCCACCTCAAGGTGCACACCACGCACGGCCTGCTTTCGACCGACCTGCGCGAGCTGGACGTACGCGACCCGCTGACCCGGGGCCTGATCACCCTCGACCGGGGACGGCTGCCCCAGGGGCCCGGCGAGGTCATCGCCACGCAGGCCTTCCTCGACGCCTCCGGGCTGTACGTGGGCTCGGCGGTCACCCCGCGCGGCGCCGCCGCCCCGTACCGGATCGTGGGCGCGTACGAACTGCCCTCCCGGCTCAAGAACACCGAGCTGCTGGGGCTGCCCGGCACCCTGTTCGGCCCGCTCGACCGGGACCTCCGGGCCGCCGGCGGCTCCGGGCTGTCCCCCGCCACCTCCTACCTGGTCAAGGCCGGCGGCGGTGATGGTTTCACGTGGAACATGGTCAAGGAGGCCAACGCCAAGGGCGCGCTCGTGCTCTCCCGCGCCGTGAGCCTGCACCCGCCCGCCGACTCCGAAGTGCCGCTGTTCAAGGAGCAGCGCAAGGAGCAGTACGAGTCGGTCTCCGACGGCGGCCGGGTCACCGAGAAGGCCGTGCTCGCCACCGTCGTGGGCCTCGCCATGCTGGAGATCTGCCTGCTCGCCGGACCGGCCTTCGCGGTGGGCGCCCGGCGCTCGCGGCGTCAGCTCGGCCTGGTCGGCGCGAACGGCGGCAACCGGCGGCACGTCCGCTCCATCGTGCTGTCCGGCGGCCTGGTGATCGGCGCCGTCGCCGCCGTCACCGGAACCGTGATCGGCGTGGCGCTGACCCTCGGACTGCGCCCCGTACTGGAGCAGCAGCTCGGCGTCCGCTTCGGCGGCTTCGTCGTCCGCCCGCTGGAACTCCTCGGCATCGCCCTGCTCGCCGTGCTGACCGGGCTGCTGGCCGCCGTCGCCCCCGCGATCACCGCGTCCCGACAGACGGTGCTGGCCTCCCTCACCGGCCGCCGGGGCACCCGCCGTGCCAACCGGATCCTGCCCGTGCTCGGCCTGCTCGCCGTCGCCGGCGGCGCCGCGATCGCCCTCTACGGCACCAACTACCGGGTCAGCCCCACCGTCGTCGCGGGCGGCAGCGCCATCGCCGAGCTGGGCGTCGTCGCCCTCACCCCGGTGCTGGTCGGCCTCTTCGGGCGGCTCGGACGCTGGCTGCCGCTGTCGCCCCGGCTCGCGCTGCGCGACGCCGTCCGCAACCGGGGGCGTACCGCGCCCGCCGTGGCCGCCGTCCTGGCCGCCGTCGCCGGAACGGTCGCGGTCTCCACGTACCAGCACAGCCAGGACGTCCAGGCACGGCACGAGTACCGGGCCGAGCTGCCCTCCCACTCGGGCTATCTGCTCGCCGACGACAGCCTCGGCCACAAGGAGGTGCCCGGTCTGCGCGCGGCGCTCGCGAAGGACCTGCCGGTCAGCGTGCGGGCCGACGTGGACCGGCTCGTGGCCGGGAGCCCGAACTGTGAAGCCGGTTCCTCGGATTCCGGCTGCGGGCGCGTCGAGCTCATCACCCCGAAGGAACAGCGCTGTCCGCTCTGGGAGGCCGAGAACGGCCCCGCCTCCTTTCCACCGGACCAGGCCAAGGCCCTTCGGCAGGACCCCCGGTGCGCACAGCGGGAATTCATCACCCCCTTCGAGACGGTCGTCGCCGACGAGAAGCTGCTCGCCGTGCTGGCGGTCACCGACCCGGGCTCCGTGGCGGCGCTGAAGAACGGCAGGGCCGTCTCCTTCGACGGGCGCACCGTGAAGGACGGCAAGGTCACCCTGCGGGTCGTCACCGACACCGCCGCCGCCGAAGAGGCCGGCGCCAAGCACGCCGAACTGCCCGGCCAGGACAAGGTCCTCACCGTCCACCAGGCGCCCGCGAGCGCCGTGAGCTGGGGCTTCGTACTCGTCGTCCCGCCGTCCGCCGCCAAGTCGGCGGGCCTGGCCACCGCCCCGGCCGGCTCCTACTTCAGCCTCGACGGCAAGGCCCCCACCGAGCAGCGGCAGCGGCTCGAAGGGGACATCGACCGGCTGGGCGCCGACGCCCGGTTCCTGATCGAGGAGGGGTACACGGGCCGGAGCAGCCTGGGCGTGCTCGCCCTCGGCATCTTCGCGGGCCTGGTCACCATCGGCGCCGCCGGCATCGCGACCGGCCTCGCCCAGGCCGACTCGGAGGCCGACCTGAAGACGCTGGCGGCGGTCGGCGCGGCCCCGCGCGTGCGGCGCACGCTCAGCGGGTTCCAGTGCGGGGTGGTCGCCCTGATGGGCGTGGTGCTCGGCTCGGCGGCGGGGATCCTGCCGGCGGTCGGGCTGCGGCTCACGCAGGAGCGCGAACAGGAGCGGCTGGTCCGCCACGGCATCGAGATGGGCTACGCCACGCTGAAGGACAGCGAGCTCTACGTGCCGATCGCGGTGCCGTGGGAGACGCTCGCCGGGCTGCTGGTCCTGGTCCCGCTGGGCGCGGCCCTGCTGGCGGCGCTCGTCACGAGGTCGAGCGGCGCGCTGGCCCGCCGGGCGGCGGGCTGATGTCCCGGCCCCCGTACAGGGTGGATCACGCCCGTACGGGGGCACACCGTGTGAGTACGCAGGTGTGCGAGACAATGACGGCATGGAGATGCCGAGGAGTGAACGGTCGCAGGACAGCCCCCCGAACGTCCTGATCCTGGGACAGGACGGGATGGCGGTCGGCGGCGCCGATGACGAGTCGCGCGAGGTCCCGGTGACGGAGATGGTCGAACAGCCCGCCAAGGTCATGCGGATCGGCAGCATGATCAAGCAACTCCTGGAAGAGGTCCGTGCCGCGCCTCTCGACGAGGCGAGCCGGGTCCGGCTCAAGGACATCCATGCCGCCTCGGTGAAGGAGCTGGAGGACGGCCTCGCCCCCGAGCTGGTCGAGGAACTGGAACGCCTGTCCCTCCCCTTCACGGAGGAGGCCATTCCGTCCGAGGCGGAACTGCGCATCGCGCAGGCGCAGTTGGTGGGCTGGCTGGAGGGCCTGTTCCACGGCATCCAGACGGCCCTGTTCGCCCAGCAGATGGCGGCCCGCGCCCAACTGGAACAGATGCGCCGCGCCCTCCCCCCGGGCTCCTCCCACGAAGACGAAGAAGAGGGCCCCCACGGCGCCATCCGCTCGGGCCCCTACCTGTAAACCCCCGGTGGCGCCGGCCCCCCTCCGGCGCCACCCCCCCATCCACCCCCGGTGGCGCCGAGCCCTCACCGGCCACTCCGGCACCCCCTCAGCCCCCTCCACCGGCCCGGGGCCCTGGAACACCGACACCGCCCCGCGCGTGGATGCCCCTCCCACTGCATCCCCCTCCACCCCCGCGCATGGGCGCCCCACCCACTGCATCCCCCCTCCACCCCCGCGCGTGGGCGCCCCACCCACTGCATCCCCCCTCCAGCCCCGCGCGTGGGCGCCCCACCCACCGCACCCCCCTCCAGCCCCGCGCGTGGGCGCCCCACCCACCGCACCCCCCTCCAGCCCC
>NZ_JBVJLO010000006.1:405439-409589 GCF_055584685.1 Streptomyces sp. NPDC102258 | reverse complement strand
GCGCCGATGGTACTGCAGGGGGGACCCTGTGGGAGAGTAGGACGCCGCCGAACAACCCGCCCTTTTAGCTCAGTCGGTAGAGCGTCTCCATGGTAAGGAGAAGGTCAACGGTTCGATTCCGTTAAAGGGCTCCAACGAGAAGGCCCCCGCCTATTGGCGGGGGCCTTTTTGCGTTTCCGGTCAGGTCAGGGCATGAGGGAGGGCCGTGGCCGGCGGAGGTTTCCGCCGGCCGCCGGAAACGGGCGGTCAGTCGCCCTCGCGCTGCTGGGGGACGCGGAAGGCCAGGATGGCCATGTCGTCCGAGGCGGGCTCCGCGGCGAAGCGTTCCACCGCGCGCAGGATGCGGGAGGCGACCGCGCCGGCCGTGAGGCCCGTACAGGTGGTGAGGACTTCGGCGAGGCCGTCGTCGCCGAGCATGCGCGTGCCCTCGCGGCGTTCCGTGACGCCGTCCGTGACGCAGAGCAGGACGTCGCCCGGCTCCAGGGTCAGGGTCTGTTCGTAGAGGTCGAGGTCGTCGATCACGCCGAGCAGGGGCTGTGGTTCGGCGGCCGGGCTGACCTGGCCGTCGGGGCGCAGGCGCAGCGGGAGGGGGTGGCCCGCGCAGACGACCTTCATGAGGGCGCCGCCGTCGGGCCGGGGGTGCAGCTCTCCGTACAACAGGGTGAGGAAGCGGCTGCGGGCGCCCTCGTCGAGGATGGCCGCGTTAAGGCGTTCCAGTACCGCGGGGGCGCTCAGGCCCTCGCGGGCCAGCAGGCGCAGGGCGTGGCGGGCCAGGCCGGTGACGGCGGCCGCCTCGGGGCCCGTACCGCAGACGTCGCCGATGGCGAAGCCGTACACGCCCTCGCGGATCGGGAAGACGTCGTAGAAGTCACCGCCCACCTCGTTGCCCTCGCCGGCCGCGCGGTAGATGACCTCGACCTCCATGCCGGGGACGGCGGGGGAGCCGGGGGGCAGCAGGCTGCGCTGGAGGGAGCGGCTGATGGCGGTGCGCTCGGAGTAGAGGCGGGCGTTGTCGAGGGCGAGGGCGGCCCGGCGCGAGAGGTCGTCGGCGAGTTCGAGGATCTCCTGGCGGAAGTGTTCCTCGCGGGGCTTGCCGAGGGTGAGCATGCCGATGACCCGGTTGCGGGCCAGCAGGGGCAGCACCACGGTCTCGCCGCCGACCGCGAGGGAGGCCTCGGCCCAGGTGCGGGCGCCGGCCTCGCGGACCGGGTCGGGCGGGCTGACCCGGGACAGGAGTTCCTTGAGGCCGTCGATGCGTTCCTCGTCCTCGTGCAGGACGTAGGCGAGGAAGGGGTCGGAGGCCGGGTCGGCGATCGTGTAGACGGCGCACCAGGTGGCCAGGGTGGGGACGGTCATCTGGGCCATCAGGGCCAGGGTCTGGTCCCGGTCGAGGGTGCCGGCGAGCAGGTCGGAGGCTTCGACGAGGAAGGAGAGGGAGCCGCGGCGCAACCGTTCCAGTTCGCCGAGGCGGGCGGACTCGACGGCGAGGGCGATCCGGTCGGCGGCGAACTGGAGGCGCAGGGCCTCTTCGTTGGAGTAGCGGCCGGGGGCCTCGGCGGCGACGCCGAGGGAGCCGGTGAGCCGGCCCTCGACTTTGAGGGGGACCGTGACCACGGAGCGCATGCCGGTGGCTTCCAGGAGCGGGACGGCTCCGGGGACGGCGGCGAGGTCGTCGTGGACGGCGGGCATGCGGGCGGAGCCGTAGCGGCTGGTGCCGGCCTCGACGGGGACGCGGGCGAAGCGCTGGCGGGTGGAGGGCAGGCCGGTGGTCGCGCGGACCTCCAGCTCGGTCTCGTCGTCGGTGGCCAGGAGCAGGAAGGCGGCGTCGGCGTCGAGCATGTCGCGGGACCGCTCGACGGTGCGCTGGAGGAGGCCCTCCAGGTCGTCGGGGGCGGGGGAGCCGATGAACAGCTCGAAGGGGTCGGCGGGGCGCGGCTCGGTGAGCTGGCCGCCGTCGGAGGAGGGGACCCGGGCGGGGGTCTGGAGCAGGGCGCGCTCGTCGTCGTGGACGAGGAGGCAGACGATGGAGGGCTCGCCGTGGGCGTCGCGGACGCGCAGGTGGGAGGCGTAGACGGGGATGACCCGGCCGTCGGCTCCGCGGATGCCGTAGCTGCCCTCCCAGCGGGACAGGCGCAGGGCCTCGGCGACGCCGGTGCCCGTGCCGGGGGTCTGGGGCCAGGCGGCGAGTTCGGCGAGGGGGCGGCCGACGGCCTTCTCGGCGGGGTGGCCGAAGATGTGCTCGGCGTCGTCGTTCCAGGCGGAGACGGTGTCGGCGGAGTCGATCTGGAGGACGGCGACGCGGACCCGGCTGTCGGCGAGGGGCAGCAGCTGGTCGGGGACGACGGGTCCCGCCGAGCGGGTACCGACCGGACGGTCCGGGAGGTCGAGGCGGAACCAGACGTGTTTGTGGGTGGCGGTGTACTCGACGCCCCAGCGGGTGGCGAGGGCGGCGCAGAGCATGAGGCCGCGGCCGCTCTCGCGGTCCGGGTCGGCGTACGGGCGCTCGCCGGGGTGCTGGAGCGGGAGTTCGCGTTCTGGATACCGGTCGCCGACCTCGACGCGTACGCCGTCCTCGGTGCGCAGGCACAGGACTTCGGCCCGGGTGCCGGCGTGGACCACGGCGTTGGTGACGAGCTCGCTGGTGAGCACCACCGCGTCGTCGACGATGTCCGCGAAGCCCCAGCCCTGCAGGGTGTCGCGGACGAACGCGCGGGCGGCGGCGACCGAGCGCCCTTGAGGGTCGAAACTGGCAGCCGCCCGTGCCGTGATCACAAGTCTCCTTCGACGCGGTGGGACATCGGTAGCCAGGTTACTTACCTTCGTGGTCGCGGGGTGGCCTGCCTCCGGGATTCCACCCGCGAGGTGCGGCCGGTGTGCGATGGTGCCGGAGTGTTATGGCCTGGTTGGGCCGGGGTGAAACACTGGGCAGTCTTGGAGAGCCGGTCTTGGATAGTCGGATGTCCGGTGGAACAGCGGTCGACCCTTTCGGGAGGGACACGGTGGAGTCTGGCGCGGCGGTGCGGCGTACGGGAACGCGCCCTAAGGGCGGACGGTCCCGGCGGGGCGGCACGACGGAAGTCGATACCGCCGCGCTGAACCGGCTGCTCACGGCCCTGGTGTCGATGCGGGACGGGAACTTCCGCAAGCGGCTGACGGTGTCCGGTGAGGGCGTGATGGCGGAGATCGCCGCCGTCTACAACGAGGTCGCCGACCGCAACCTCCACCTGACCGGGGAGCTGTCCCGGGTCCGGCGGATGGTGGGGCGCGAGGGCAAGCTGAGCGAACGGCTGGAAACGGGTGCCTGTGAGGGCTCGTGGGCGGCGGCGATCGACGCCTCGAACCAGCTGGTCGACGATCTCGCCCGGCCGGTGTCCGAGGTGGGCCGGGTGCTGTCGGCGGTGGCCGAGGGTGATCTGGATCAGCGGATGGACCTGCGGACCCAGGCCCCGGAAGGGGTGGGGCATCCGCTGCGCGGGGAGTTCCTGAAGGTCGGCCGGACGGTCAACAACCTGGTCGACCAGCTGTCGGCGTTCACCGACGAGGTGACGCGGGTGGCGCTGGAGGTGGGCACCGAGGGCAAGCTCGGCGGCCAGGCGCAGGTTCGCGGGATGTCCGGTTCCTGGAAGGACCTGACCGACTCCGTCAACACGATGGCGTACCGGCTCACCGCCCAGGTGCGTGACATCGCTCTCGTCACGACGGCGGTGGCCAAGGGCGATCTGTCGCGCAAGGTCACGGTGCACGTGGCCGGCGAGATGCTCCAGCTGAAGAACACCGTGAACACGATGGTGGACCAGCTGTCGTCCTTCTCCTCCGAGGTGACCCGCGTCGCCCGCGAGGTGGGTACGGAGGGCGAGCTGGGCGGTCAGGCGAAGGTGCCCGGGGTCGCGGGCGTCTGGAAGGACCTGACCGACTCCGTCAACACGATGGCGGGGAACCTCACGGCCCAGGTGCGGGGCATCGCCCAGGTCACGACGGCCGTCGCGAACGGCGACCTGTCGCAGAAGGTGCGGGTCAGCGCGCGCGGCGAGGTCGCGCAACTGGCCGAAACGATCAACCAGATGACCGAAACGCTGCGGACCTTCGCGGACGAGGTCACGCGCGTGGCCAGCGAGGTGGGCGCCAAGGGTCTGCTGGGCGGTCAGGCGCA